>CALWVB010000100.1 GCA_944384895.1 uncultured Clostridia bacterium
TGCTTTAGAACTATTAAGCAAAAAATCAACATTATCTTTTGATTTAGCTGAACAGATGGCCAATGCTATAATTTTAAATGATGAATTGTCTCTGGTAAGAATATGCGGCGCATTTGAAAAAGATAAAGAACTTATGCGTCAAACATTATCTCAGCTTTCTCTTATTTGCCGTGATGCTTTAGCGATAAGGGAAAATTCCAATATATTGTTATCTGGCCAAAAAGATATTGCTATAAATTCATCAAAAGCTATTGATAGAATAAAACTTATTAATATAATATATTGTATAAACGAACTTATTTCATGTATTGATAAATATATAAACAATACTCTTTTATTGGCTTTAATTCCATCAAAACTTGTGGAATGCTAAAATTATTATATTTTATCAAATTATATACTTTATGTTAATATTTATATATATACAACCGGAGGTATAAATGGAAGTAATCGGCGTAAGATTTAAAAATGTCGGAAAAATATATTATTTTGATCCTGAATCTCAAATAATTGAAGAAGGAAAGTATGTTATAGTAGAAACTGCCCGCGGTATTGAATGCGGTGAAGTAGCTATTTCCAATAGGGAAGTTAACGATGAAGAAATTGTGCATCCTTTAAAAAAGGTTATGCGCGTTGCTACTGATGAGGATTTAGAAAAAGCTGAAGAAAACCATAGAAAAGAAAAAGAAGCATTTCGTATATGCCTTAAAAAAATTGAACAGCATAAGCTTGCTATGAAGCTTATTGACTGTGAATATACATTTGATAATAATAAAATTATATTTTGTTTTACAGCAGATGGAAGAATAGATTTCCGTGATCTTGTAAAGGATTTAGCTTCTGTCTTTCGCACCCGTATTGAATTGCGCCAAATAGGCGTAAGAGATGAAGCTAAACTTATGGGCGGTATAGGCGTATGCGGACGTCCATTTTGTTGCTCGTCATTTTTAGGTGAATTTCAACCTGTTTCTATACGTATGGCTAAAGAACAAAGCTTATCGTTAAATCCTGCAAAAATATCCGGTATATGCGGCCGTCTTATGTGCTGCCTTAAATATGAACAGGAAGCTTATGATGATCTTCTTCGTATCACTCCAAAGGTAGGCGCTATTGTTATGACTCCTGATGGCAAAGGTACTGTTGAAGAAGTAAATCTTTTAACTGGTATATTAAAGGTACGCCTTGATAAATTTGCAGATACTTTGCCTCGTTCTTTTCATCGTAAAAAGGTCAAAGTTATAAAAGACGCTCATATTCGCGTGGAACGCGCTGAATTAGAAGAATTAAAAAGCCTTGAAGATCATTAATTTAAGATTATAAAATAACTGACTTATTGCCGTTATAACATAAATAGTTATAACGGCTTATTTTTTTATATTAACTAATGTTATACTATCTAAAATTATACATTGTAAAATATAAATCCTCTTTTATACAAATAGTTAATTTACTGTTTTTAAGTTTACAGCAAAATGATTTATTACGCAAGACTAAACCAGGGGGCGCCTGCGCGCCACCATATAAAATATGGTGGCTAAATGCAAAATAATTTGCTATATAAGCACACTGTTTCTAAAACAATACTTATATTATATTCTCGCACTGCTTAAATTAGCAGTTATTATTTTGCATCCGGCGCATCTAAAAGATGCGCCCGCAGGCGCCCCCCCTATAGCAGCGGTACATTACCATTTATACCTGTTTGTTATCCACCTTTTTAGTCTGTACTGATTTTATAATATACACAATTTCCCCTTATATTTTTTATTTGATAATATTCTTCCTTTTATTATATTAAATTTAGCAATTATATTATTTTTTATATCATACTCAGCAAAATCCGGCAGTATATATGTACATAACTGAAAATATAACGGGAGGGCAGCTTTCATGAAATATATAACTACAGGCAGGCCGGATTATGATGCCGTAAGAAGTATGATTAATAAATTATCAAAAAAATATCCATATCTAAAAGTTTTTTCTATAGGAAAAAGCTGGTTGGGAAGAAATATTCAAGCTATATCTATAGGCAACGCTTCTGATACTGTATTATTTGCAGGAGGATTTCATGGCAGCGAATGGTTGACTATATTAGTTTTATTACGGTTTATGGAACGTTTATGTCTAGCTTACAGTGATGAAACAGAAATATCAGGTGTTAATATATGTGAAGCTATGTATGGACGGCAAATTACATTTATTCCATGTATAAATCCAGATGGTACGGAAATTGCCTTATTTGGGCCAGGTGCAGCTTTATGGAATGCTGGACGTGTTATGCGTATATCAAAAGATTATAAACATTGGCAGGCTAATGCCCGTGGAGTTGATATTAATCATAATTTTGATGCTGGTTGGAATGAACTGCATAAGTTGGAACGTCAATCAGGTATTTTTGGTCCTGCCAGAACTCAATATGGCGGCGTTATGGCTGAATCTGAACCGGAAACCAGAGCTATAACATCATTTTGCCGTAAAAATGTTGTACGTCATGCTATTGCCATGCATAGCCAGGGCGAAGTTATTTATTGGAAATATGGCAATAATACTCCCGCTAAATCACAAACTATGGCTGGTATTATGTCTGCTTCTTCCGGTTATGAATTATCTTCTCCTGAAGGTATGGCGTCCCATGGCGGTTTTAAAGATTGGTTTATTTCTACCTTTTCCCGCCCTGCTTTTACTGTGGAAATAGGCAAAGGCGAAAATCCATTGCCACTGGATATGTTTGATGATATTTATAATAAAATTGAAGAAATGATGTTGTTTGCCTCGCTTTTTTAAATATAAATAATCGCTGCTGATATAAAAATCAGCAGCTTTTTTATTAGTAAATAATATTATATATACATATTTGTAATATCGTGTGATCATTAAAAACTTATTGTAAATAGCAAAAAATAATCATAAATTATTATAACTTTTAGACAATATAATGTATTTTTATTTAATAATTACTAAGGTATAATGATGACAAATCGTAAAATGTATTATATATTGGGATGTTTTTACAGTTATGATATAATTTTACCGATTTTAAAAAGTTTTTTAAAGAGAAAGGAAGTCGCATATGAAAGTCAAGAAAATATTGGCTATGTTATTATCCATATGCATGCTTGTCAGTTGTTTTTCAGTCACTGTCTATGCTCAAGGCAGCGATATAAACGACGGGCAAATATTACCTTCCGACTTATTATTTAATAAGTTTTATACCGGAAGAAATATTTTTAATATGGAATTGCCAATAAACAATCTTAATCTGGATAATGGCACATATCCAGATGAAAACCATCCAGTTGTTAATGCAACTGAAAATGGTCTTAATTTTAATACCCAAAACGGCCAAATGACTATATCAAATCCAAATGACAGCTTATCTGAAAGTTATTTAAAACTTGGGGATTATTATCCTTATCTTGTAACCGATTTAGAAGTAATCGATCAAAACAGCGATAACGGCCAATCGGTTTCATCAATAGAATTTGCTAAAGACCGAGATAATCGTGTGGCTATTACATACGGTACTCCGGATAATGGCGAGGATGAAGATAGTATTCCTGAATCAGCTACAGGCGATCTTATCACTTCTATTGATATGGCATCTGATTTTCTTAATAATCCTGAACATAGTATTGAAAAAACTACTGCAAACGGTACTGATGTTAATAAAGTTGATGAAACTTTAGTTTTTTCCAATGCAGTAAACGAAACACGCGAAAGTATTGTACGTATAGGTGAATTATCACAGCAGAGCGTTATTATTGCCGGTATAAATGAACAGGTTAAAAATAAATATACAGCAAACGCTCTTATTCATCTTGGTAAAGATCCTGGTAATCGTATAATTGTTGCTCAGCGTACAAACGGTGCATTGTCCATTGAAGTATTTAAAGATGGTAAAAGTGTAACAAACCAAACACTTAAATCTGATGGTATTGCCGCTCCATATACGCTTAAATTAAAGGTTGATAATAATATTTTAACCGTATTCCGTGAAAAAGACGGCGTTGAAGAAAAATGCGGTTCATTAGACGTGTCTCCATATATTGACCTTACTGATCCGGCTACAGCTGCC
This sequence comes from uncultured Clostridia bacterium, assembly GCA_944384895.1. GTDB lineage: Bacteria > Bacillota > Clostridia > Oscillospirales > Acutalibacteraceae > RGIG7067. Next base: position 4,079 of record CALWVB010000100.1, read on the forward strand.
AATTACGACGTATATGTAGGCGCAAGGCTTGGTATTAACGAGAAAATTACTTTTTCTAAAGCTGATATTTATGAAATGTACAGCGATAAAGAAGAAATATTAAATCAAATTGATATGTCTTCTGATTTTCTTAATAATCCAGAACACAGTATAGCTGTTACAACAGCAAACGGTACTGATGTTACAAAAGGCGATAATTCTGTAGTATTTTCCAATGCAGTAAACGAAACACGCGAAAGTATAATTCGTGTAGGCCCTCTTTCTGATAACAGCGTTATTATTGCCGATGTAGCTTCTCAGGTTAAAAATACTTATACGGCAAACGCTCTTATTCATCTTGGTTCAGATCCTGCTAACCGTGTAATACTTGCTCAAAGATGTAACGGTACTATGACAATCGAAGTATTTAAAGACGGTAAAAGTGTGACAAATCAAACCCTTAAATCCAATGGATTAGCCGCTCCTTATACCCTTAAAATGGCTGTACAGGGCAATTTGCTTACAGTTTACCGTGAAAAAGATGGCCAGGAAGAGATATGTGGTTCATTAGATATGTCTCCATATTTTGATTTTACTGATCCTGAAATAGCTAAAAACTTCGACGTTCATGTAGGCGGCCGCCTTAATATAAATGAAAAGGTAGAGTTTTCTGAAGCAAAAATTATAAAACTGAAAAAGCCTGTTGAAATAAAAACTGATTATAACGGCTATTGGCTTCGTATTTATAAAAACGGTTCAGTAGTATATGAAAAACAGCTTGATACAACTGTTTTTGACGGTCCTTATACATTACGTGTTACACAGGTAGGACAATATCTTAATTTCTGGAAAGTAATTGAAGGCAAACCTTATTACTTAGCTACAGAAGATATCGGTTCATATTTTAATATGCGTGACAGCGCTATTTATGAAGATTTTGATGTATATATAGGCGCACGCCTCCCGGCTAATACCGATTTAACTATAGCGGGCGCTGAACAATATTTAACCGGCGGCGACGGCCAGGCGGACCCTAAACCTCTTCATAATTCCGACGGTACTATCTTATGTCAGGATAATAAAATCTGGCTTACTATGTCCATCCGTGGTTATGGACCTATTCCAGCCAGCTTCCAAGGTATATATTCACTTGATCTTGAAACATTTGAAGTAGAACTTGTAAGTACAGTTATAAGCGATAAAGGCGATGGAGTAAAACGCCAGTATTATGCTTCTGATATCTGTTATAATCCAAATACTGACGAATGGTATTATATTACTACATCCCATGGTGAAGACCATAAATTATATTACGGCCAGTTTGAGGAAGATCCGCGTAATAATAAGATTAACGAAGTAAAAGTAAGCCTTCTTGAATATCCAAGCGTAAGCAATGAAGAAGATGCTTCGCTTATATATGATGAGCAATCCGGTAAATGGCGTTTAGCATATTGTAAAAACAGAGGCGGATACCAGCTTCAGATTTCTGAATCTGATTCATGGAACGGACCTTATACTGAAATTTATACTTATGAACAAACATCTTGCACAGGTATAATGATACAGAAAATCTACGGTAAGTATTGGGTATTTACCGGACGCGGCAATGATAGCTACGACGTTTTAACATATCCTGAATTAGAATTTGTCGGCAATCTCCAACAGGATAGAACAACCGGTAATTCTTATAACGTATGGCCGGTTATGCTTCCATTAAATATCGACGGTGAAACTAAATATTTTATGTTATCATTTGACCGTAATCAAGTGGACGGTGTAAGCGGTTATTCTTACGGAAGATTATATTTATATGAAGCTGAACTTCCGTTTTGTATGCGTGAAACTCAGGAAATTGAAACTGAAGATGTATTAACAGCTCAAATTGATATGTCTACCGATTTCCTCAATAATCCGGAACACAGCGTTGAAAAGACTACTGCAAACGGCGCTGATGTAACACAGGATGGCAATACGCTTGTAATTTCCAATTCAGCAGGCGATACCCGTGAAAGTATTGTTAGAGTTGGTAAATTGGAAAACAATATAACAGTTGAGGCGGAAATCTCCGAACAAATAAATAAATCTTATACAGCTAATGCGTTAATACATTTCGGTAAAGATGCAGGCAACCGTATAATCATAGCTCAAAGAAGCATAGGTTCTGGTAATAAACATTTAAGCGCAGAAATTTTCCAAAATGGAAAGAGCGTTAAGATGATTAATCTTAGGTCAGACAGCGCACAAGCTCCTTATACCTTAAAAGTAACGGTTAATAATTCTGTATTAGAAATATATAGGATTAAAGATTCTGAAGAACAATATTGCGGTTCATTTGACGTTTCAGAATTTTTGGATTTAAGCGATCCTGAAACAGCTGCAAATTATGACGTATATGTAGGCGCAAGGCTTGGTAATGGAGAAAAAGTTGCATTTTCTAAAGCTTTAATAACAAAATCCATTCCAATATCTCTTCCTGATTTTTCTGGAAACGGTTCCGGTACTGTAACCGATCCATATGTTATAACATCAGCTTCACAGCTTGATGAAATCCGTAATAATCTTGATGCAAATTATATACTTAATAATTCTATAGATTTAAGCGGTTATGACAACTGGACTCCAATAGGTACAAAAGAAGTTCCTTTTACAGGAAGTCTTAACGGCAATGGTTATAATATTACTGGTCTTAATATTGATAGCCCTGAATACAAAGACAACGGCTTATTTGGTTATACATCAAATTCTTCTAATATCAGCAATTTGAATGTTATTGCCAAATCTGTTAACGGCCATTTCAACTCAGGCGTTATCGTTGGTACAAACTATGGTACTATCTCCTCATGTTATGCCGGCGGTGAAGTTACAGGTTACAGCGCTGCTAGCCTAATAGCTGGTACAAACTATGGTACTATTACAAAATGTTCCTCTAACGGTACTGTTTCATTAACTGGTACAGCTAATGCGGGCGGTATTACCGGTAATAATAAAGGTACAGTTACTGAGTGTTATTCCAGCGCTGCTGTTGATGGTAAAGTAAACGCAGGCGGACTTATTGGTTATAACGATGAAGGTAAGGTATCCGATTGCTATGCTTATGGCAATACTTCCGGTTCAAGCTATGTCGGTGGACTTATCGGCAACGGATATAACGGTTCTGTTACAAATTGTTATGCTTATGGCAATGTCAGCGGTACAATCAATGTCGGCGGGCTTATGGGCTTTAGCGATGGAAAGGTTAATAATAGTTTTGCTGTTAATACTGTTTCCGGTTCTGATACTGTCGGCGGACTTATTGGACGCAATAATATCAATTCTTCTATTTTGAACAGCTATGCAGCAACTGATACCAGTTCCGAATGTGCCGGCAGCCTTATCGGTGAAAATTACGGCTTATTCGATTCATGCGCTGCTATAGGCGGAGTTAAACCTATTTATAACATTTATGATAGCGGTAAAGTAACATCCGATTTGCCTGATTTCAAATCAGCAGACACATATGCTGGCGGTAAACTTTCTTCTTATGATATGCAGAATATCTGGAATATTGATAGTGAAATCAATAATGGTTACCCTTATCTTATTAATACTCCAGAAATAATTGACAGCATTCCTGTTACTGCTGCAACAGACAAATCTGTATATGAGGTAAATTCCGAATTTATCGTTACTATTACAACTCCTGATAATGTATCGGATATATCAATATACAATGAATATGGCAATGATATAGGTAAAAGATTAGTTGATATTATTGATAATAACGACGGTAGCTTTACCTTCAAATATGCTATTAAGTTTGGTACTAAAGGCGACCGTACAATTAATATAGGTATTCTTGAAAATGGTTCGGATACTTATAAATATGCAACACAGTTTAATGTAAAAATTGCTGCATCTGTCGCTATGGAAGAGATAGACGCTCAAATTAATTCAGCTTATCTTTCCAATGGAACTCATGTTGCTATTGCAGGACATAACTTTAACTTGACTGTTGTTACAAATAAAGGCGTATCTGATATCGCATTATATAATGAATATGGATCACAGTTTGGTAAAACATTAGTAAATAAAACTGTTGATGGTGATAATATCATTTGGGAATATTCTCTTAATATTGGTTCAAAAGGTATGCGTACTATCACTGTTAAAGCTTATGATTATAATTGTGAATTAAGCGATGCTCAGGCACAGGTTAAAGTTTCTGTAGTTAAATAACAAGTATACCTTCGATAAATAACAAGTATACCTTCGATAAATAACAACCCCCCGCTTTATATTTTATAGCGGGGGGTTGTTATTTTTAATATCATTTATCTTCAAAAGTCAAATAAACTAAGTTGTTTTGCCTGATTAATATTTTTATTTATTATATCTTTACTTTCAAAATATTCTTTTGGAATATCTTTTATAAACATAGACGGTTTATTAGATGTCATAATAACCAATTCTTCTTTAGCTCTTGTTATGCCTACATAAAACAGCCTGCGTTCTTCTTGACAATCGGTTTGATAATATTTCGTTTCAAGCGGTATTGTATATTCTGTAATACCAGCTAAAAATACAACGGGAAATTCCAAACCTTTTGCTCCATGCAAAGTCATTAGTTTTACAGCGCCGGACAAATATGATTTACCCCAGCCGCGCTGGATATCATATTCCTGTCCTAATATCAGGCTTTGCAAAAATGTTTGCATATCTTTATAAAAAACTGATGTATTAACAAATTTTTGCATAGCTTTTGAGTTTGTTATATTATTTAGCTCTATCCATTGTTCTAATAGTTTATAAGGCTTTTCTTTTTTTATCTTTGGTAAAAATTCTTTTATAATGCCTATTAATATTTTAATATGCCCCATATTGAGTATTTCATCTTTTTCCAGATTTTCATCTGTAAGATACTCTAATAAGTTTTCTTTATCAATACCTTTACAATACTCTATAAAATTATCTATCAAATCTTTAGGACAATTAATAATAATTTTCATTGTTCTTGCTAATGCCAATAAATCCTGAGGATTTATTATAAATCTAAAAAATGCAATAGTCCCATTTACTATATCGTCGTCAAGATAATTTTCTCTTCCTGCTACAATATAAGGTATACCTTCTTTTTTAAGGCATTTTTCTATCATTTCGCCTTGTTTATGAGTACGGTATAATACCGCTATATCAGAAAAGCTGCGCTCATTATCATAATTCCCTTTAGAAAATGCCGATTGAGCATCCAGCATATCTATACCACCCATTAACCGGTTTATTTCTTTTGCTATAAAAATACCTTCAGATAAATCACTTGCAGTTGTAATAAGCTTTACTTTATCTCCTGCTTTGATTTGCGGTTTTAATATTCTTTCTTCTCCAGAATTTTTTGATATTACCTGCAAAGCGCAGTTTATAATTTCCGGTGTACTTCTATAATTATTAATCAGTTTTATTATATCTAAACCAGTAAAATCCGTCTTTATTTTATCAAAACAATACGAATCCGATCCTCTAAACCCATAAATAGACTGGTCCGGATCGCCTATTACAAATAGATTTTTACCAAGGCTATTCCATAATTTTATTAATTCATATTGTTTAGCATTTATATCCTGAAATTCATCCACTAAAAGATAATCAAACATACCTTTTTTAATAATCTTTTCCGGTTTTTCTGTATTCATTATACTTAATGTCTGCAAAATTAAATCGTCAAAATCCATTAATGATTGTTCTTGCAGCTTTAAGTTATATTCATTATAAAAATCCAATCCTAATTGTTCATCCGGCTGCGTTATATCATTTTTTATGTCGGATATTTTATTAATAAAATCCTTTGGTGTAATTTTAAGGCTGTATTTATTAATAATTTCCGTTGCTATATCTTTAGCTCCGCTTTCATCAATCAACATAATGCCCGGTTTTAGCTTTTGTAATAAATTAAGGCATATAGAATGAAACGTGCCGATATTTATTTGTTTAGCCGCTCGTTTTTCGCCTATTTCCTTTTCAATACGCTCTCTTATTTCTTCGGCTGCTTTATTTGTAAATGTTACCGCTGTAATTTGAGCTGGTTTTATACCTTTTTCCTTTATTAAATAACTTATACGGGAAATAAGCGTCTTAGTTTTTCCAGTACCCGGTCCGGCTATTACCGCTATTGCATGAGCTTTAGATAATACAGCTTTACATTGTTCGTCATTTAATCCTGATATTATACTATTTTTATCAATACACCCGCTATCTTCTATCGGATTATGCTCTATATCCCCTGAAATTTCCTTTGCGCTTTCCATATCGGTTTTATTTATCATCTGTTTATCATAATTTATATCTGGTTTATTTTTCTTTTTTGGTACAGCAGTATTAAAGCCAAATAAACTCATTTGTCCGCTTAAAGTATCAATTTCTGTTTTATCCAATAATTTTATAATACCATATTCACCGTCATACCCAGGGATACGTTCCACCTGTCCGTTTCTAAGTCTCCTTATTCCCTCTTCAATGCATGGCCCGGCTATTTTATTTATATCTTCTAATGGAAGCTTTCTTAAAATATCAAATTCTGTACCTAGGCTTTTTAACATTAAATTATATTGTTGTTCAACCTTAACGCTATTTGCTGATTTCCCTGTTGACGCTGCTATTACTTCCATCAAAGGAGCTAAACTTTCATAATGATTAGCATTATTCGGTATATATCCTTCTTCACGGTCGGCTAATTCTTCTACTCTGTGCTGTACTCCTATGGTTATCTTTTTCCCGCATACCGGACATTTGCCTGATAATTCATTTGTTTGAGACGGCGTTAAACATAATTTACAATTTCGGTGCCCGTCAAAATGATATTTCCCTTCTACCGAAAAAAATTCTATAGTACCTTCAAATCCTTCGCCTTGCTGTATCGCTTTATAAAGCGACGGATAATTAAGCTCAGCATTAATAATATTAGCTTCTCTTCCCAATTTAGACGGCGAATGGGCATCAGAATTGGATACTAACGTATATTTATCAAGAGCTGATAATCTCCAATTCATTGGCGGGTCGGATGATAATCCTGTCTCTAATGCATGGATATGCGGGGTTAAGTCTTCAAAGCATTCTTCTATTGTATCAAATCCGGAAAATGCACCAAATAATGAAAAATGCGGCGTCCAGATATGTGCCGGAATAAATATAGCATCCGGACAGGCATCTAATGTTATTTCAAGCAAATCATGTGCATCCAAGCCTAATATAGGACGGCCATCCGAATGAATATTACCAATAGCTTCTAATTTTCGTGATAATATTTCAGCCTGTTCTATCCCTGGCAATATTATTACATTATGTATTTTGCGTGTTTTGCCATTTTTCTTATAAATTGAACTTATTTCCCCTGTTAATACAAATCTTGGCGTTTTTCCGTTATTCGCCGTATCATCATTTATTCTATATTCATCTTTTAATATATAAAATCCTTGTTCAGCCTCTATTAATTTTTCTTTTAATTCATCACGCCATGCCGGATGAGTAAAATCACCTGTACCAACTAATTCTATACCTTTGCGGCGCGCCCATAAATCCAGATGATCAGGCGTTAAATCACGGCTGGTTGCCCGCGAATATTTTGAATGTATATGAAGGTCTGCTATATACATATTTTTCACCATCTTTTGTCAATATATTTCAATTATATCCGCTTTTTTCCTTAATATCAATTCATTTACCAGCATAAAACAAGTAAAATTCACGTATCCTAAGAATGTAATTAAAATTCATATAAATATTAAAAATATTCTCTAGAACGATATTGACATTCAAGTGAATGTGTGATAATATCTATTCAAACAAGCAAAGGAGGTCGATAGTATTGAATTCGCTATTTCCCGGCACTGTTATTGAACGCAGCGGACAGGATGCCGACAGCTTCCTTTTAGGTATATTTGCCGTTACAAAAGGCCTTATGTTAGCTCAGGTGCGTGAAATCACCGGTTTGGATACATCAGCTATTCAGAATTGGGTAAACCGCGGCTGGGTACAAAAACCGGTTGATAAACGTTATAGTGTCGATCATCTGGCGCGTATTATGATTATTAATATGCTCAGAGACGTTATGAAACTGGAAAATATAGCAGCTCTGCTTACATATATAAACGGCGAAGCTGGCAATTCAATGGATGATGTTATGAAAGAATCTGAATTATACTGCCATATATGCAGAATACTTGATAATATTAATTTTGAAACGGTCTTAACTGAAACTGAACTAAATAATATAGTGCAGCAGGAAATAGACGGTTATATCGAACCTTTCCCTGGCGCCAGAAAACGTCTTGTTGAAGGTATTAAAATCATTTTAATATACTTTGCTTCATCTATTATAAAAAAACGTGCTGATATTCTGTATAAACAGGTATTGGAAACCTAAATCTTTATAAAGATATTACATGAAATAAACATAATAAGGAGGGTAAATATTATATGATAGAATGGTGGGAATCATTAACACTATTACAACAGATTTTTACATGTATGGCTGTGCCTGCAACACTAATACTTATCATACAATCTATATTATTGTTATTTGGAATAGGATTTGGCGGCAGTGATGGCGATGCAGGCGATATTTCCAGTGATTTTGACAGCGATATTGATACTGATATTTCAATGGCTGATATCGGAGATATTGACGGTTCAACGCAATTTGACGTAAATGCAGCATCTGATTTTGATCCGGATACATCAGGCGGAGATATTAATGATACCAGCGGTCTATCATTATTTACTATACGCGGTATTGTCGCCTTTTTTTCTGTAGGCGGCTGGACTGGTCTTGTTTTATCAAAATATACCAGCAGTTATATTGCTATACCTATCGCATTTATTGCCGGTACTGGTGCTTTAGTCGGTATTGCGTTATTATTTAAATATGCTATGAGATTTCAAGATAAAGGCAATATTGATATAAAAAATGCAATAGGAAAAGTTGGCAGCGTTTATCTTACTATTCCTGCTAATAAAACTGGTAAAGGTAAAATAAATGTTATGGTACAAGAACGGTTTGTTGAGCTTGATGCAGTAACTGACAATAACCAGCCTATACTAACCGGGAGTATTATTGAAGTTGCCGGTATTATAGACCAACAAACCGTTTTAGTAAATAAACAGGGTGAAAGCTCAAAAAATTTAGGAGGGGGGATCTCTAAGTGGATCCATTAGTAGTAATTTTAATTAGTGTTATAGCGGTATTATTACTAACAACACTTATAGTAATTTTATCGCGGTACAGAAAATGTCCATCTGATAAAATCCTTGTTGTTTATGGTAAAGTAGGTTCTAATCGTGACGGTACATTCCGCAGCGCTAAATGTATCCATGGCGGTGCAGCCTTTATTGTGCCGGTATTGCAATCATTTGAATATCTTGATTTAACGCCTATTTCAATTTCTGTAGATTTAAAAAATGCCTTATCCAAACAAAATATCAGGATAGACGTACCATCAAGATTTACTGTAGGTATATCAGTTGAACCTGGCGTTATGCAAAATGCAGCGGAAAGACTGCTTGGTATGAAATTAAATGAAATACAAGAGCTTGCAAAAGATATTATTTTCGGTCAGTTACGTCTTGTTATCGCTACAATGGATATTGAAGAAATTAATACAGACCGTGATAAATTCTTAGCAGCTGTATCAAGCAATGTAGAATCTGAACTTAAAAAGATAGGTTTACGTTTAATAAACGTTAATGTTACCGATATAACCGATGAATCCGGTTACATAGCAGCTTTAGGTAAAGAAGCTGCTGCAAAGGCTATTAATGATGCAAGAATATCCGTTGCAGAAGCTGACCGTTCCGGCGCTATAGGTGAAGCTAATGCAAAACGTGAACAGCGTGTTATGGTTTCTTTAGCTGATTCTGAAGCTATAAAAGGTGAAAACGAAGCTAAAGCTCAGGTAGCTGAATCCAATGCTACGCTTACTGAAAAACAAGCGGAAGCTATGCGCCGTGCTACAGCTGCTGAAAAGATCCAGGCTGCAAAAGCTTTACAGGAAGCATACGCCGCTGAACAGGAAGCTGAACAAGCTCGTTCTGCACGTGAAAAAGCTACTCTCGAAGCTGATGTTATCGTTAAAACTGAAATTGAAAAACGTAAGCTTGAACTTGAAGCTGAAGCTGCTGCTGAACAGATCAGACGCAAAGCTAAAGGTGAAGCGGACGCTATATATGCAAAAATGGAAGCAGAAGCTCGCGGTGTTCAGGAAATGCTTACTAAACAGGCCTCCGGTCTTGCTCAGATCGTAGCTGCCGCCGGTGGTAATGCTGATGACGCTATGAAACTTATGATAGCTGATAAACTTGAAGAACTCACAAAGACTCAGGTTGAAGCTGTTAAGAACCTGAAGATTGATAAAGTTACTGTATGGGATAGTATGAATGGCAATAAAGGAACTTCTACAACTGCAAATTTCCTTTCAAGTATGCTTAAAACTATACCTCCTATGCAGGAAATGTTCCAAATGGCTGGTATGCAGTTACCAGAATTTTTAGGTAAGCCTATTGAAAATATAGATAATACAAATACAGATATAGATGTAATTGATGAATCTAATTTATCAAAAAATAGTGAAGACAATAAATCCATTGAAAAATAATTTATAGTCTTAATGAAATATTTGTTCCTTATTTGAGGCTCCGGCTGATATGCTGATAAATAATATTCAGCCGTATCAGCCTGGTCTCATATATACGAGTGGATTTAAATCGCAGCATACCCACAGTTAAAATCTATGGTAACATTATTTTTCATGTGAGAGGCATGGATTAAAATTTATCCATGGTGTGATTGACTAATACGAGTGGATTTAAATCGCAGCATACCCACAGTTAAAATCTATAGTAACATTATTTTTCATGTGGAAAACACAGATTAAAATTTATCCATGGTGTGATTGACTAATACGAGTGGATTTAAATCGCAGTATACCCACAGTTAGAGTCCGTGGTAACATTATTTTTCATGTGGAAAACACAGATTAAAATTTATCCATAGAGTGATTGGACTATATACGAGTGGATTTAAATCGCAGTATACTTACAGTCAAAATCTATGGTAACATTATTTTTACATGCGGAAAACACAGATTAAAATTTATCCATGGTGTGATTGACTATGTGATAAGATGATTGTCTCCCACACGGATATGTAGATTGAAATATTTGCCGTTTTTGCCTCCTCCCTTGTTTTATGCAATATGGTCTCCTGCACGGGAAATATGGATTAAAATAAGTCTCTTTCCATTGTTTTTTATCTTCGGATCCTTGAGACGTCCTACATGTGCAGGATGCGGATTGAAATCGCCATAGGATGCTGGCATAATAGTTCAGCCCAGCCTGGGTCATCCTCTCAGAGAAAGACGTGGATTGAAATGCTGACGGAGCGATCAAACAGATGCAGCAGGAGTTGTCGTCCTCTTAACCGATGACATTGGTTGAAATACAAGGCTCATACCCTGCCGCCCGCGCTTTTGCGGGGTCATCCTCTCAGCGGAAGACATGGATTGAAATTCACCATCATTTACTGCGGTGTATCGTCTAGGAGAAGTCATCCTCTCAGAGAAAGACGTGGGTTGAAATGCTGGCGGAGCGATCAAACAGATGCAACAGGAGTTGTCGTCCTCTTAACCGATGACATGGGTTGAAATACAAGGCTCATGCCCTGCCGCCCGCGCTTTTGCGGGGTCATCCTCTCAGCGGAGGACGTAGGTTGAAATTCACCATCATTTGCTGCAGCGTATCTTCCTGTGGAGGCCGTCCTTCCAGCGGAGGACTTGGTTTGAAATAACCAGCATACATTGAAAGGCGCCTCTTGTGCGAAAGTCATCTTCTGTATGCAGGATATGGATATAAATGTCTTTACCTAAGGGCTCCTGTATAATTTCCTACTTATTGTCTTGCATAAGGAGGATATGGATTCAAATCGGATTACAAAAGGCGTGATCCTGATAATTACAGCGTTCGTCCTCTCTACGTAAGAATTGGATTGAAATTTTACGATAATCAACAATAGTCTTGTATGTTAGATGCGCCGTTCTACATATGGAGGATGTTGGTTGAAATCTCGTAAATATCCAGATACTGTGCCTTCTGGTTTAGTCATCCTTTATATGCAGGATGTGGATATAAATTCAAGGCTCATAACCTGCACCCGCGCTTTTGCGGGGGTGTCCTATCTATGGAAGACATGGATTGAAATTCACCATCATTTGCTGCGGCGTATCGTCTAGGAGAAGTCATCCTCTCAGCGGAAGACATGGATTGAAATTCACCATCATTTACTGCGGTGTATCGTCTAGGAGAAGTCATCCTCTCAGAGAAAGACGTGGGTTGAAATGCTGG
>CALWVB010000101.1 GCA_944384895.1 uncultured Clostridia bacterium
AGGGCGGCGGTGTGACGGGTGACAAGGATACCGAGTGCGGTCCTTATGACGACGGTGTGACCGATTACAACCACACCGACTACGGTCCTTATAACGACGGTGTGACCGATTACAATGATACCGACTACGGTCCTAATAACGACGGTGTGACCGATTACAATGACACCGACTATTATAGAAATAGTAATAACAATAATACTAATAGCAGTAATACAAATAATAATGGACATACCAACTATGGCAAAACCGACTATGGATATACTGACTATGGTAATACCGATTATGGACGTACCGACTATGGATATTAAAGCTACAGAGATTAATAAAGCCAAAACTTTACTAAGGCATGAATTAAAGCACCAGATTAGCCTTCAGGACGATCTGGTGCTTTCACAAAGATTAAGCAAACTATTTTCTTATGATAAACATGGCGGAGATAATGGAATATATCGTGTAACAAGTCTATATTTTGATACTCCATATGATAATGCTTTGCGACAAAAGTTGGATGGAGTTAATAAACGGGAAAAATTCCGTCTTCGTTATTATGGAACTGATACTTCATTTATCCGACTTGAGAAAAAATATAAAATAAACGGATTATGCGGCAAACAAAACGTACGTATAACATTACCGCAGGTTAAACAGTTATTAAATGGCGAATATGATTTTTTATTGAACAGTGAACATCCGCTTTTAATGGAATTATACAGTAAAATAAAAGGACAATGTCTTATTCCTAAAACAATTGTATGTTATGACCGTCAAGCATTTTTATATACTCCAGGCAATGTGCGTATCACTTTAGACCGTAATATCCGCACAGGTTTATATAATACAGATTTTTTGAATACCGATCTATTTTATATGAATGCATTGGAAAAACTTACGGTATTAGAAATAAAATATGACGAATTTTTACCGGATATTGTACGTATAGCAGTACAGATTTCTAACAGACAGGCAGCGTCCTGTTCAAAATATGCATTATGCCGGCGTTATGATTAAAATAGGATTAAAAAAATTTGCTTTTATGTTGAGGGACGTGGATTGAGATCATTTTAAGCCTCGTTAGATTTTGTTCTGTTATTGTCGTCTCCCCTCATGAGGGACGCTGGTTGAGTTGAAAAGTTTCCGCTTTTGGAGTATATTTTACTAGTCGTCCCCCATGCGCAGGACGTGGGTTGAAATGCCTCCGCCTCTTCATGCGCCTTTCTCTTTTGCGCGTCGTCCTCCATGCACAGGACGTGGATTGAAATCTATAGTACTGGTATTGTACGTGGCGGGGATAGATGTCGTCCTCCATGCGGAGGACGCGGATTGAAATAATACGGAAGGTCATCGCCTGCACCGAGGACATTGTCGTCCTCCATGCGCAGGACGTGGATTGAAATGAACGGTTAAAAGCCGCCGCTAATGCAGATACATGTCGTCCTCCATGCGAAGGACGTGGATTGAAATCTTGGTATAATGCGTCAATGTCCACATCTTCGTTGTCGTCCTCCATGCGGAGGACGTGGGTTGAAATCATATCAACACAGTATCAAAAATCTTTCAGCCGCTAGTTGTCTCCCCTCATGGGAGATGCTGGTTTAAATAGCGGTAACAAACTATGAAAATGATATAAGCCATCCAAGTTGTCTCTTGTATGAGCTGAGGGGGATATTTTACATATGACATTTCAGGATATTTTTAAATCAAGTTTTTTGGAAAATATAACAAGTATATCTATGCTTGATATGATAATTGCGCTTATACTTGCTTTTTTATTAGGTTTATTTATATTTTTTATATATAAAAAAAGTTATAGCGGCGTAATGTATTCAGCAAGCTTTGGGGTAACTTTAATAGCATTAGCTCTTATTACAACTTTATTAATAATGACAGTAGTCAGCAATATAGTGTTATCATTAGGTATGGTTGGCGCTTTATCTATTGTCCGTTTCCGTACAGCTATAAAAGAACCAATGGATATCGCATTTTTATTCTGGAGTATTGCTGTAGGTATTGTATTAGCGGCAGGCTTAATTCCGCTTGCAGTATTTGGCAGTTTATTTATCGGTATTATATTATTAATATTTTCCAAGAGGAAAACTATGGATTCCCCTTATATTTTAATTATACATTGTAAAAATTCCGAACAGGAAAAAAATATTAAAGATTATATAGCATCTAATGTTAAACGAATGAATTTAAAAAGCAAAAGCGTTAATGCTGAACATATTGAATTAAATTATGAAGTCCGGCTTAAAGATGATAACAGTGATTTTGTAAATGAATTAAATACAATGCCGGGTGTCATTCATGTTGTATTAGTTTCTTATAACGGCGATTATATGGGATGATATTATGTTAAAACATAAATATATTGATAAAATCTGTATTATAGCAATTATTATAGCTATGCTTTTAACTATCTTGCTTATCTTTGGAGAGCAATTAGGTATTCAAAAAGCTAGTTCTTCACCTGCATATACAAAACGTTTATTTGATGACAGTAAAGTTCATACCATTGATATACAATTAGAAAACTTTGATAGTTTTATAAAAAATGTCCAGCTTGAAGAATATACGTCCTGTACAGTAGTTATAGACGGCGAATCATTTCATCAAGTAGGCTTGAGAACAAAAGGTAATAATTCATTACGGCTTACAAATGAATATGGTCTTTCCCGTTATAGTATGAAGCTTGAATTTGATCATTTTATTGGCGGTAATAATTATTATGGATTGGATAAATTTTCTTTGGATGCATCTTTTCAAGATAATAGTTATCTAAAAACCTATTTAACTTATGATATGATGGACTTTATGGGAGTACCTTCTCCATTATGCAGTTATGTTTGGGTAACAATTAATAATAAACCATGGGGATTATTTTTAGCTATAGAAGAACCGGAAGAATCTTTTGCAAAAAGATGTTTTGGCAATAATTATGGTGAAATTTATAAACCTGATTACCGCTCATTAAATGATGAAAATGCTGATGTTGCATTAAAATATATAGATGATAATCCTGATAGTTATGATAATATATTTAGAAATGCAAAATTTAAGACAAGTTCTGCGGATAAGCAACGATTAATTAAAGCATTAAAGATACTATCTACTGGTGATAATCTTGAAACTGCTATCAATATAGATGAAGTTTTACGGTATTTTACTGTACAAGTATTTGTAATGAATTGGGATAGTTATATAGGACATACCGGCCATAATTATTTTTTATATGAACAGGATGGTATAATCAGTATTCTCCCTTGGGATTATAATCTAGCTTTTGGAACATATGCATTAGGTATGACAAATCCTATTAAAGACCCTAAAATATTGATTAATTATCCTATTAATACCCCTGCTGAAGGATCAATAATGTTAAACAGGCCTTTATATCATAATCTTATGAAGCATGATGAATATTTTAATAAATATCATGAATATTTTAATAAATTAATTTCAGAATATTTTGAAAGCAAACAATTTGAAGTTACACTTCACCGTACTTCTGAAATGATTGCAACATATGTTAAAAATGATCCAACTGCATTTTGTTCTTATGAAAATCATATTTTAGCGGTTGATATGCTAAAAAATATATGTCTTCTCCGTGCACAAAGTATAAGAGGACAATTAAATGGAGATATACCTGCTACTATAAGCGGTCAACAGGATAATAAAACTAATCTTATTGATACTTCATCAATTAATCTTGAAGATTTAGGTGATTTTGAAGATTTAAAATCTGCTAAAGCAAGACAAGATACAGCATTAGCAAAAATCTTAGAATAAAAATATGATAATATTAAAATTTAAATAAAACCAGTGACTTAGAAAAATAAAATCTAATGCACTGGTTTTAATTATACTTATTTTAGTGTAATAATTACTAGATGATAAATATTTTTCTAGCAATTATCTTGTTATTCTTTCAACGAACATCCTCGTAATAGAGGACGACATGGCTATTGTGATCCGGGATATATACCCTATCCTTATTTTAATCCACGTCCTCCGTATGGAGGACGACTCGCTTTTGGGTGTAAACGTGCATGTATCTGGATCATTTCAATCCACGTCCTCCGCATGGAGGACGACAACATAGTGTTGGCGTTTCGTCAATATTTTTTTAAAGTTTAAATCCACGTCCTCCTCATGGAGCGCGACTGTCTCAAATGCCAAATGGGG
>CALWVB010000102.1 GCA_944384895.1 uncultured Clostridia bacterium
ATAAAAACAAAACGATGATTGATTATTCTGCAGGTGATATTTCTTCTGATGAAGCGTCTGAGATAATAAAAACTGTGCAAGAGTATTTCGGCAATGAGATTTATTCATTTCATCCGGGCGTAAGTTATCGCCATTGTATGTTATTAAAAGGCGGCTGCGATAATTTGCCGGTATTTACTCCTCCTCATGATATTTCTGATAAAGTAATTGGTGAGTATCTTGCTCAAGGCAACGAAGCTGCTCCATTAATTGAACTGATGAAAAAAAGCTATGATATTTTAAAAGACCATCCTGTAAATAAAAAGAGGATATCTGATGGCAAACGTCCAGCAAATTCCATTTGGTTATGGGGCCAAGGTACAAGGCCTAAACTTGAAAATTTTAAACAAAAAACCGGACTTAACGGTTCTGTTATCTCAGCTGTGGATTTATTAAAAGGCATTGGTACATGCGCTGGTATGAGTATTCCAACTGTACCTGGCGCTACTGGATATATTGATACAAACTTTTCCGGTAAAGCTCAGAGTGCTGTAGAAGAGCTTAATAATGGTCATGATTTTGTATATGTACATGTAGAAGCTCCGGATGAATGCGGTCATCGCGGCGAAGTACAAAATAAAATTAGATCTATTGAAATAATCGATAATGTAATGCTGCCTATATTATTAGACGGCCTTAATAAATATGATGATTATAAAATATTGATAGCTCCAGATCATCCAACTCCTTTATCTACTAAAACTCATGCAAGAGATCCTATACCATTTCTTATTTATCATAAACGCGGTGAAATTGACGGTATCCCTGCTTTTGATGAACAATCGGCAGCTAAAACTGGGTTATATGTTGATAAAGGATATAAACTGCTTGATATGATGATCAAATAAATAATTTAAAACTCTCCTGCAAAATCTGTGCCTTATATAAACCTATAAAATGGCACTATGTTGATAAATCTCTCAAAAGATAATATAAAATTTCTCCACTTACATTGTTTCACTGTAATATATAAGCAAAAAACATTATTCTTCTGACATCAATATTTTAACATTCAAAAATAAATGTCAGCAGTTTATTCTATTTTTTATTTTAAATTAAAGCTATTTTACTTTTTTCTATTAAATATGTATATTTTGATGATACTAAAACAGTAAAAGCTACCCTTGATAAAGAATGCAATCTCTATCAAGGGTAGCTTTTTATATAAATTATCTTCCAATTCGGTAACTTAACGTCATAAGGCTGTCGCTGAGATGAACATTTTCCACTGTAACCTCAGGATGGGATATAGCTAAATCATAATGGCTGAAATTCCAGAATGCTTTTATGCCATAGGATATCAATGATTCAGCTATATCTTTTGTAGCTTCTCTTGGGATACATAAAATAGCTGCTATAGGTTTTTCTTTATTACAGAATTCTTCCAATTCACAACTGTCATGTATTATTATCCCATTGACAGCTTTACCAATTACCAAAGGATTTTTATCAAATATGCCAATCAGCTCAAATCCTTTTGTATTAAATGACATATGAGCCGCAACTGCACGGCCTAAATTACCGGCGCCTATCATAATGGTTTTTCTTTTTAAATCCACGCCTAATATTTTCCCAATTTCCTCATGCAATTGTTCAACCATATAACCATAACCCTGCTGGCCAAAATCGCCGAAACAATTTAGATCTTGTCTTATCTGCGATGCAGTAAGGCCCATACGCGCAGATAATTCACGGGAAGATATTCTTGTTATGCCATTCTTTTTTAAATCGCCTAAAAAACGGTAATATCTCGGCAAACGGCGTATTACCGACATAGAAATACTATCACGCTTATTCATTTTTATAAAGTTGCCTTTCTATATGAATTTAGCATGTATTTTTATTAAAATAATATGCTTATAATAACAGCAAATTATTTATCAAGGCTTTCAACTGTAGCCATAACATAATCGCCGAATTCTTTACATGTGCATCCTGTATCACGGCCGGTTATCTGCAATTTCTTTTCTTCATACATACAAATATCGAGAGCTTTTTCAAGTTTATCAGCTTCTGCTTGATATCCTATATGAGAAAGGAGCAATACAGCAGCTCTTAACATAGAACAAGGATCAGCATATTTATCACGGCCTTCTTTAACCATACGCGGAGCTGAACCATGGATAGCTTCAAACATAGCATAACGTTTACCAATATTTGCGCTGCCGGCTGTACCTACGCCGCCCTGGAATTCAGCAGCTTCATCTGTAATGATATCGCCGTAAAGATTCGGCAAAACAAATACTTTAAAATCACGACGGCGTTTTTCATCAATAAGTTTAGCTGTTGTAATATCAATATACCAGTCGTCTGTTTCAATATCAGGATAATCCTTAGCAACTTCCTGACATAATTTAAGGAATTTACCATCAGTAGTTTTTACAACATTAGCTTTTGTTATAATAGAAACTTTGCCTTTATTATTTTTGCGTGCATAATCATATGCAAGTCTTGCTATACGGTTTGTACCTTCTGTAGTAGTAACAGTAAAATCTATAGCAAGATCATCTGTAACATTTACGCCGCAGGAACCTAAAGTATAAGCGCCTTCAGTATTTTCACGGAAGAATGTCCAGTCAATACCTTGATCAGGTACTTTAACCGGACGAACATTTGCAAATAAATCAAGCTCTTTACGCATAGCAACGTTAGCTGATTCAACATTTGGCCATGGATCGCCGGCTCTTGGAGTAGTAGTCGGTCCTTTTAATATAACATGGCATTTTTTAAGTTCAGCTAATACGTCGTCTGGAATAGCTTTATTAACAGCAGCACGATTTTCTATAGTAAGACCGTCGATATTTCTAAATTCAATTTTTCCTGCTTTAACATCTTTATCAAGCAAGTATTTAAGCACACGTGCAGCTTCATTTGTAATAACCGGACCGATGCCGTCTCCTCCGCATACACCTATTATTATTTTATCAAGGCTTTGATAATCAATAAAATCCTTTTGAGCGTTTATTCTTTCAACACGCTCTAATTGCTCGCGCATTACCTTTTCAAAATGAGTTAACGCCGCATTTATTTTATCCTGCATCTTTATCGACCTCCATAAATAATTTTTATATTATCTGTTTTATAACAAGATTTTATATAATATCCTCAATTTTACTTTTGTATTTACTGAATATAATTTAGATATAAATCTAATTAGTTTTATTTATTATTAGTTAATGGTATTTCTCAATGGAAAACTCATTTACAGGTATCCCAATGCAATGCAAAGATAGTAAACATAATAAGTTTTATCAGTATTTTATGCCTAATATTTTTTGAGGCTTTTTGTTATAATAAGCGCTTATATAATAATCAAAAGCCAAACTATTCTATTAAATATTTATTAAATTCAGAATATAAAATTAAATTTGGAAAAACATTACATATAATATAAAATTGCATATGTTTTAGATATGGTAATTATATTAATACAAAAAGGTTAAAGTTATATCCGGTCGAGGGGCGCCCGCGGAGCACATCTTTGATGTGCTCCCTGCTTTCATCAGGGGCGGACCTTCGGCCGCCCGCGGGCGCCCCCCTACACCAGCTTGGTTACTTAATTCCCTAATCTCTAACTTTTTATAATTAACCTTATACTGTTTAGACTAATATTAATAAGCCTGTATTAAATTCATTATCTTAAGCTCTATTTGCTGATTTTAATCTGAAAGTAATTAAAGCTAAATTCAACTCAACTCTGGATATTTTAAATAAAATCTCAATTTTATTATTTAGCAGTTTCTCTTGTATAATTAAGCAGACCACCTGCTAAAAGTATATCTCTTTGACGCTGAGATAATTCCAGTTTTACTTTTATATCCTCGCCAGTAGTCTCATTTTTAATAACAGCTTCATCAGAAGATTTAACAAGCTCTCTTATATCAGGGATACATAAAGCGTCTCCTTGAGATATTTTTTCATAATCATCTTCATTTACAAATGTAAGAGGCAAAATACCAGCGTTTACAAGGTTAGCCCTATGAATTCTTGCAAAAGATTTTACTACAACTGCTTTTACTCCTAAATAAAGAGGAACTAACGCTGCATGTTCACGGGAAGAACCCTGGCCATAGTTAGAACCGCCTATAATAATAGATGCTCCTTCAGCCTTTGCACGTTCCGGGAAGGTTTTATCACATACGCCAAAACAGAATTGGCTCATATAAGGTATATTTGAACGGTAAGGCAATATTTTAGCACCGGCCGGCATAATATGGTCGGTTGTTATATTATCGCCTACTTTTAATGTTGCTTTTGCCGCTATATTTGCAGGCAAAGCATCTGCCAAAGGAAATTCCTTAATATTAGGGCCGCGAAGAACTTCAACATTTGCAGCTTCTTCTACTGATGCCGGTTCAATTATAAGGTTATCGTTTATTTCAAAACTTTCTGGCATATCAATTTTGATACTGTCGCCCAAAGTTCTCGGATCAGTTAATACACCGGTAAGAGCAGATGCCGCAGCTGTTTCAGGGCTTACTAAATAAACCTGTCCGTCAGCCGTACCGGAACGGCCTTCAAAATTACGGTTAAACGTACGCAGGGATATACCGCTGGAATTTGGCGAAAAGCCCATACCGATACATGGTCCGCATGCACATTCCAATATACGTCCGCCAGCATTTATTATATCTGCAAGAGCGCCGTTTTTAGCCATCATATTATAAACCTGTTTGGAACCCGGAGATATAGATAAGCTAACGTTTTCCGCTACAGTTTTACCCTTTAATATTTTAGCTACCTTCATTAAATCAAGATAGCTTGAATTTGTACATGAACCGATACATACCTGGTCAACCTTAATTTGACCGATATCTTCAACAGCTTTTACATTATCCGGTGAATGAGGCATAGCTGCCGCCGGACGCAAAGCTGATAAATCAATATCAATACATTCGTCATACTGAGCGTCTGTATCAGCTGATAACTCTATCCAATCCTGTTCTCTGCCCTGCGCTTTAAGGAAAGCTTTTGTTATTTCATCAGATGGGAATATAGATGTTGTAGCGCCTAATTCCGCACCCATATTTGTAATGGTTGCTCTTTCAGGTACTGTTAAAGTCTTTACTCCCTCTCCTGCATATTCAATAATTTTTCCAACGCCGCCCTTTACGCTCATTATACGCAGTACTTCAAGGATAACGTCTTTAGCGGATACCCAATCGGATAATTTACCTGTAAGATTAACTTTAACCATCTTTGGCATAGTTATATAATATGTTCCGCCTCCCATAGCAACTGCTACATCCACACCGCCTGCGCCAAATGCAAGCATACCAATACCGCCGCCGGTTGGTGTATGGCTGTCGGATCCTATTAAGGTTTTTCCCGGCTTACCAAATCTTTCTAAATGAACCTGATGGCATATACCATTTCCAGGACGTGAAAAATATACGCCGTATTTTTTAGCAATAGACTGTATAAACCTGTGGTCGTCAGCATTTTCAAAACCTGCTTGTAATGTGTTGTGGTCTATATAAGCAACAGAACGCTCAGTTTTTACCCTTGGTACACCCATAGCTTCAAATTCAAGATATGCCATTGTGCCGGTAGCATCTTGTGTTAATGTTTGATCAATTCTTAAACCTATTTCATTACCTGCTACCATTTCTCCTTCAAGAAGGTGGTTTTTTATAATTTTCTGTGATAATGTTAAGCCCATATTATTTTAAAACCCCTTTCATTTATCTTTATCAAAGATAAATAACTTCATTAATTTATCCGTTATAATAATTATTTACTATATATTATCTGATAATGTTAAGATTTTGTCAATATTTCTTAAATCTTAAAATTATATAAATAATAATCCTATTAAAATATTAGCCGTACCCCTTATATTTAATTTAAGGGATACGGCTGAATTTAATTGCATTATTTATTTAAAAGCTTTTCAATAGCCGCAATCTGTACAGCAAGACAGAATAATTCCATAGCAGTATTAAGTTCATCAGTTGACGGATATGTTGGAGCTAATCTTATATTGCTGTCATCTGGATCCTTACCATATGGATAGGTAGCTCCAGCGCCTGTTAAAACTACACCAGCTTCTTTACATAACTGTACTACCCTTTTAGCGCATCCATTCATAACATAAACGCTAACAAAATAACCGCCGGTCGGATTCATCCAATGCGCTACGCCTTTTCCGGATAATTTACCTTCAAGAGCATTTATAACAGCTTCAAATTTTGGTCTTATAATCGCAGCATGTTTATTCATATGGTCATATACGCCTTGGGTATTTTTAAAGAATCTTATATGCCTTAACTGATTAAGTTTATCCGGTCCTATAGTCTGAACAGAAAAACGTTCTTTTATATATTTTATGTTATCTTTTGATGAAGCAATACATGAAACAGCAGAACCTGGGAAGCTTACTTTAGAAAATGATGTAAAAATCATTGGCATATTAGGATTGCCTGCTTTTTCACATTCACGCAATATATTAGGTATTTTATCTGTTTTTCCGTTTATATGATGAATACAATAAGCATTATCCCAATAAATTCTGAAATCATCTGCAGCCGGTTTTAAATTAGCCATACGATAAACAGTTTCATCAGAATATGTGATACCATCAGGATTGGAATATTTAGGCACACACCATATACCTTTAATCATTTTATCGCTTGCAACCAAACGTTCCACTTCATCCATATCCGGACCTGTAGGCGTCATTTTTACCGGTATCATATCAATATGCATATATTCACATATGCTGAAATGACGGTCATAACCAGGCGACGGGCATAAAAACTTTATTTTACCTTGCATAGCCCATGGGGTTCCGCCTCTTACGCCATGTGTTGTATTTGAAGCAACACTGTCAAACATAAGTGCAAGACTGGAATTGCCGCCGATTATTAATTCATCAGGTTCAATATCCAATATTTCTGCAAATATTTGTTTTAATTCAGGAAGACCATCTAATCCGCCATAATTACGGCAATCTATACCTGTTGCATCACGATAATCATCATCTTTTAATATGCCTAACATATCTAAAGATAAATCAAGCTGTTCTTTACCAGGTTTACCTCTTGACATATCCAGCTTTAACCCGCGTGATTTGAACTGGTTATATTGTCTGTCCAAATCCTCCTTTATTTTTATAAGTTCCTCACGGGACATTTCACTGTATTCAGACATCATAAATACCCCCATAATCCATTTAATAGTCCATTGTATTATTTTTTCTTAAATACCGCTACATTTTTAATGACCTTATAAATTAATACATCTTCCACATTTTAATATATAAACGCAAAAAATGCAAGTTGTTTTTTAAATTCCTGCAAAATCGCTCAAAAATAATATTCTGGAAATGGAATATGCTGTCTATAATATTGATAATTTTATATTAATCGTAAATACTTAATATACAAAAATACACAGCAAAAATTAGTAATAAATACATTCAAATTTTTATATTATCAAAAAAGCTGCCGGCTGCGTACCTGATAGGGGGCGCCCGCGTGCAACCATATTGCATATGGTTGCTCTTGCAAAATGATATACTGAAAAAGGTACAGCTCATAAAAAATACGTCTTTACCTTACTTAAGTTTATTTCTTTTTATAGTCATTTTGCATTAAGCGCATCAAAGATGCGCTGCGCGGGCGCCCCCTTATCAGCGGTCCCCTTTACGTTTTCTATTTATTTTTATAATAGATTAATTTTAGTATAATGTCTTATTTGCTTTATATTTTTAAATCATATTTGCAAAAAAGTCCAGTCAATTCTGTTTTGATTTCTGATTAACTGTTTCGCCAATCCTATTTATTTCTGCTTCAACATGATATCTGAATTTTACATTTTTTATTTCTTCATTCCAATTATTTTTAATATTTTCCCAATAATCTCTTTCATTATACATTAACCGTCTGCCTATACCATATATATCACAGCCCATTTCATTAACCGTAAGCTTTGCCGCATTATCCATTTCTTTTATAATCTGTTTTTCACATTCATCTTGAATACTATCTATTTCGTTTAGAATTTCGATACTATCATCCTCAATATTAATTTCTGGGATATTAGCTTCACATTTTACATATACATCGCAAACAATCTCATCATTTTCTATATTTACTTTAAGATCAGTTTTGCTATTTATTATATTCATACTTGCGTTTCCTACGCCTTTTATTTTAATTACAAATATAGTTTTTTCAATTTCGTCATTTAAAAGCAATACTCCTCTTGCATCATCATAAGGAACATATCCAGCTATTTTATCCCCTTTAAATACTGCTATACTTTCCACCGTAACTTTACTATCCTCACCCTCGCCTTCTGCTTTTACCACAGGTATACAAAAATCTGTATATTTATCAGACAATGCTTTTTTTATATCTAATACTGTACATTCTGGCACTCTCCCATTAACATTACCTGCTTGTGCTATAAGCTGCAATTCCTCCGCTGGATTTATAACATCACCTAAAGTAGATTTTACTATTCCAGAAGCATCTGGTGAACCAATAAGCACTTGCATTGTAAGTCTTGTTTCCCAATCTCTATCAAAATAGTCAGTCATAGAAGTTATTCCTTCTTTGGCTATTTCTTCCCCTATTACTATTACTTTATTTTGTGAATAATAAGGTTTTCTTCCTATTTGTTCTGTCATTGCGGCTACAGCAGCTGATATACTTTCTCCTGTTGTCTCTATAACTCTCGTTATAGGCTTATCCTGTTCTTGTATAGTAGCTGCTCCCATCATAGGGTCAAATATTTGGGTAGTACAGCTGTATTCACCTTTTTCTTGATCCATATCTACTCCAAAAGCTTCCATATAAAGTAATCTTTTTAATGAACTATTATTAAAAGACGTGCATCCAGACATACTAATAATTACAGCTATACTCAGCATGATGCATATGGTATTTTTTAATATACTTTTTTTATTCATGCTTTTTCACATTCCTTTTCTTTTTAAAGGTTCCAAGAAGTACAATCGCAGGTAATACTAATATTACTGCTATAGTAGATATTTGTTCTATAATTTGCAGTTGAGGAGCATAAACGCTTTTGATTGTGGATGAAAATAACATACCAACTCCGGCTATTATTATAGCTGTAATTATAATAATAGCTGTTCTGTGTTTTTTCCCAAATATTTTTTCAAAGCACATAGTTACAAGCATCATATACATTGATATTTTTACAAACATACCTGTAACCCAGAATCCTACCATTAAAGCGTCTATTCGTTCAATTGATCCTAAACGTGCTATTGTTGAAGCAATATAAAATGGGAACATTTTATTTGCACCAAATTCTCCCATAACAGCTAGAGGTACAAATATTATAAGGGATACTGTTAAAAGTATTGCACCCATCCAAATAAAAAAGCCTTTATTTAGTCTACCTTTTACCTTTGGTGCTAAAATTGCTATTGCAGCTATTTCCGGAGTCCATGAAAATGCTGTAAATAACGACTGCATATAATCTTCCGGTGTACCGCTTATAGGAGGACGTATTGCATATAAATCATATTGAGGGATAAGAGCTAATGTTACAGTTAATATCGATACGGTCATTAATACCAATACTATGCCTGCTGTTCTTGCTAATCCTTCTAATCCCATAAATACTGCATATACCGCCGCTAATACTATTAATATAGAAAACGTTAAATAGCTTGAATTTGGCGATAAAATAGTAGTTACAAAAAAATCAAACCGTCCTACTGATCTTATTGCCTGATATACAAAGAATATTCCATAAATTGCAGCTATACTAATGCCTAACCATCTGTATTCATATTCAGCGCTTCCTATTATCCCCATACCTTGGCGTCTTTTTAAAAGCCATAACAAAGGTAAAGCTGCTATTGCTGTAAGGATAATACCAGCTGCTGTTATTAATATATAGTCCCATCCTCCCTGCAAAGGATCTGTTTCAAGGGAATATGTCAATTCCAGCATTATTCGGCTGATAAATAACAGTACATACATTTGGCCTGCTGTTATACAATTTTTTGAAGCCAATTTTTGTATCCCTCCTGATGCTGTTAATATAAAAATTTTATTATAATATATTTAATCATCTGATATTTCTGATCCCGGTAATTTCTGAATTACCAGATTTCGCTTGCTTAATGATTTCCAACCTATCCTTGCTGCTACATCCTGCCAAAATGTCTTTCCAAATGGCGATACAGGCGTTGTATAAATTATTCCGTTGGAATTCATTGCGCATATATTACACCACATCATGGACATGATAACCATTACGCCGAATATTCCCATATATCCGCCGGCTATTATTGAAATAAATCTTATCGCTACAATCGGTTCGTTTAATTTTGGTATAACAAATCCTGTTATTGCTGATAAAGCTACTATAATTACCATAGGAGCCCCTATAAAACCTGAACTTACCGCTGTATCTCCTAATACAAGGCCGCCTACTATACTAACAGCCTGTCCAATTGGTTTTGGTAATCTTAAACCTGCTTCTTTTACTATTTCAAATACAATGTGAATTAATAGCGCTTCTTCTAATAATGTCAGCGGCGTATTCATTTCAGCTTTTGCTATATTATATAGAAGATTATCCGGCAACATTTCCTGATGAAATGTTCCTATGGCTACATATATACCAGGTAAAAATATAGATGCAAAAAATGAGATATATTTTAATATCCTGATTAATGTCGCATAATATGGCCTGCTGGTATAATCATCTATTGTCTGAAAATTTTCTACAAATAAATGAGGTATAATAAGTGCAAACGGCGTACCGTCTACTAATACCGCTACACGTCCTTCCATTACTTTCCCGCATACAGTATCCGGACGTTCAGTAGTACCCACTGTAGAAAATAATGATAATGGTTTTTGTTCAAAAAACGGCTGGATATATCCTGATTCTATAACTGAATCCATATTTATTGTTTTTAATTTATCTCTAATGCTTTTTAATACCTGCGGAGCTACAGCTCCATCCATATAGCATAAATAAACATTGGTTTTGCTTTGTTCACCTATAAAATAACTTTCAAACCTTAACTTAGGTGATTTTATTCTCCTGCGTATCATTGATACATTTATACGTACAGCTTCTACAAATCCTTCTCGTGATCCGAGTAATACCGATTCGCTTAAAGGTTCGGATATTCCCCTAAAAGAAAACCCCTGTACACCTACTGCAATAGCCGCCGGTATACCATCGAACATTAATACTGCAAAACCTGACATAATAAGGCTCATTACTTCCGTCATAACGGATAATTGATCCTGTTCTGTTGCGGCAAAAATATTATCCCTTATAAATTTGAAAGATTCATTTATATCCAGGCCATCAGTATTAAATTGATTCAGTGGTTTTAAGATATTTTCCCCCACCATAAGCTTATTGACCATACCTTCTATTGTAATAACAGCTGCTTTAAATTTACCAACAGTAAATTCTCTTATAGTAAGATCGGCGCTTTGTCCGAATTCTTGGCGTAATTTTATAAGGTTATCCATTAAGTTTTCTGAAATTGCATCATCCTGTGCCTTTGCATATGGTTTTTTATTTTCTATATCATCTGCAGCTTCATTATTTACATCTTCTTTTGTAAATACATGCTGTCCTTCAAAATCATTTTGTTCAATATAATCTGATTCACCTTCTATTAGGGTTTTATTATTATCTTGATTTTGTTTATTATTTTTATTTTGTTTAGCAGCAGTAAGCCGTGCTTTCCATTTATCAAACATAATTTTATTATTCACCCAGCCTTTTTAATCAAATATCTTCCTTAAAATGTTATTTACAAACTTAAGCAATATTATTCAATTTGTGAATTATTTTAAAGTTAATTGATAATACTAATGCGGGTGATGATCAGTGATTTTATTATTTATAAGAACTGTATTCTCCTACATATTTGTTGTTTTAGCTCTGAGAGTAACAGGCAAACGGCAAATCGGAGAATTACAACCTTCAGAATTAGTCGTAACTCTTATGATATCTAATATAGCAGCATTACCTTTACAAGAAACTGGTATGCCACTGCTTAGTTCGTTATTGCCAATAGCAACGCTTATTTTATTAGAACTTGGATTATCCGGTTTAATGTTAAAATTTCGTGCCATACGCCGTCTTATATCCGGACGGTCTATTATTGTTATACGAAATGGTAAAATAATAGAAAGTAATCTAAGAAAAATCAGGCTTACTGTTGATGAATTATGTGAAGAATTACGTTTAACAGGTAATTTTAATGTCGATGAAATTGTTTGCTGTATGGTTGAGACTAATGGTAAATTAAGTATTCTCAAAAAATTTGAATATGATCCTGTAACTCCTAAAGCATTAGATCTTCCGCCACAGGATAATGCAATGACTTTTGTTATTATAAGCGATGGCAATATTGATAAAACTACGCTCAAATTATGTGGTTTTGATCAAAATTGGCTTGATAATACACTTAAACAGGAAAAAATTAATTATAAAGACGTATTATTAATGACTGCCGATAATACCGGTAAATATAATATTTTAAGGAAGAAAAAATAATGAAAAGAGTTATTATGGTGCCTATTTTATTGGCTGTAATCATCTTTTTATGTATCTTATGCATTAATGATACAGATACTAAAACACAAGCGTTAGTACAATTACTTGAAAATACAAAAACATCCGCTCAAAACGGCGATTTTGAACAAGCTAAAAATATAGCTGATGAAATTCAGGTTAAATGGGATGAAACTGAGGATATATTCGCTCTGTATATCCGGCATAACGATTATGAGGTTACCGCACAATCAATTGCTACTATTACCGCTTATGCAGAAAATGAAGAACTGCCTGAATTGATTGCTGAATGCAATGTCGCTATTACTACTTTGGAACATCTTAATGAATCTCAAAAACCGAAAATTAAAAATATTCTTTAAAAATAAATATTCCCCATCAAGTTGCTGAGGAATATTATAATTTTTAAAATAAAATAATATAACAATAATGGGCGAGGTAAATTAATACCCCGCCCATTATTGTTTGTTCTGAAAAGTGAGAAGATAGTATTTGTATAAATGAAAAGAGAAGAAATCAAATTAATGTTTTTTTCCAGCCAATTATTTTTTATCAACTGGTTTATTATCTTCATTTGGATTATTTTCTATTATTTTATTGCTATCTTGATTATTTTCATTTATTAATTGCTTACTGCGTTTTTTCTTATTGCGTTTTACTATTATTATAATTATTACAATAACTATAGCAGCTATAATTAATAATGGAGATATAGAAATAATAACAATTAAAATCCATTGAAGAACTGACCAAATACCATTTATAACAGTCATAAAGCCATTTGATGAAAGCTTAGTAATATCATCAAATGATAATGAATTCCACTGCACATTTTCACCTGAACCTATACCTGCGGTCGGCCTTATTTCAATTTGCACAGTAGATTGTTCTACTAAACTGTCATACAGCTTTATTTGGCCTTTTAATGATTCAATTTCAAGAGTTAAAGAATCTATCTGGCTTTGTATAGCAATAATAGAATCTGTATTATCAGCAGTTTCTAAAAGTGTATAATATCTATCCAGCGATTTTTCCATTGTTTCTAACCGTGTTTGATAATCATAATATGACGCGGTTATATCATCAGAAGTGATATTACTGCTGATAACTTTGGCACAGTCGCCTGCAAAGGTCATAAATGCATCAAGTTTATCAGGAGCAATTTTTATTTCAGCTGAAATAAAACCGTTACTATTATTTTGAGACTGGCTGAAACTATAGCTTGTTTCATATCCGCCGTTTTGTTTTGCATAATTTAGAATTTTCTGATACGCTTGTAAAACATCGTCCGCCTGTAAATACAGATTTGCATTTTTTATAATTTTTCTTTCTACCGCTTGATTTCCTGTTTGTTCTGTAGTTTCCTGACTATCACTGTCGGTTATTATATCCTCATTATTATCTTCATAAAATCCTTCGCCTTCAGTAGGAGATGACTGCACAGTAGAATTATATGATTGATTTGATTTATCAGTTGTCGAAGAACTGCATGCGGACATTAAAAGTATAAAAACGGCAAGTAACGAAAAAATAAGCGTCATATATCCTCTGCCTTTTAGTTGTTTCATAATACAGCCTCCTTATATCAATTAAATCTATATTTATTTATGTTTTAATATTATGTAAGTAAAGCTGACAACACCAGGCAATAAACTTTAGGAAAATTCTGCTATATTCTTTACTAATATTATTATAATATCTAATACGACAAAATTCAATTTACAATGTTGTAACCTAATTTACAAATTAGTTACAAATATGAATTATCCATTAACAATATTTACCTCTGTTATTAAGATTAATAACCGAATGTGCCTAATAATGATTCATCATTGTCAATCCAATCCTGTACGTCGATTACTGTATATTCATCATGTGTATTGCGTATTACAACTCTGTTAAGCCCTGCATTTATTATCATACGTTTACACATAGAGCATGAATTTGCATTTTGAACAAGTTCGCCTGTAACAGCATCTTTTCCTGTAAGATATAATGTGCCGCCTATCATATCATTTCGTGCAGCTGATATTATACAATTAGCTTCAGCATGTACAGACCGGCATAATTCATACCGTTCTCCTCTCGGGATATTAAGCTTTGAACGTATACATTCGCCTAAATCACAACAATTTTTACGGCTTCTCGGTGAACCTGTATATCCTGTTGAAATTATCTGGTCATTATTTACTATTATAGCTCCAAAATTACGTCTAAGGCATGTACCTCTTTCACATACTGTTTCAGCTATATCAAGATAATAATTTTCTTTATCCCTTCTTGTCACGTTATTTAACCTCCCTAACATTATTATATATTTTAAAATTTCGATATAATCATATAATATTTCAAAAATTCAATTTATGCAACTATACTTTTATTCTCTTTTATGCTAAAATCTGGATTAAATTATATTATATATAAATGGAGTGTTTATTTGGATAACTTAGCTGATATTTCCGTTATAAAAGATATATTAAACCGCCATGGCTTTACATTTTCAAAAGCAAAAGGCCAAAATTTTTTAATAAACCGTTCCGTATGCCCTCGTATGGCCGCTTTATGCATTGATAAACCTGAATGCGGCGTAATAGAAATCGGTCCCGGGATAGGCGTATTAACCAGAGAATTGGCTAAAACTGCGCAAAAAGTCGTAGCAGTTGAATTAGATTCCCGCCTTATGCCAATATTAAATGAAACTTTATCCGGTTTTGATAATATAACGGTTTTAAATGATGATATTTTAAAAATCGATCTGCACAGCCTTATTAAAGAACAATTTGAAGGTATGCCCGTTTCTGTATGCGCTAATCTGCCTTATTATATTACTTCACCTATAATCATGTCATTGCTTGAACAAAAGCTGGATATTGAAAAAATTACAGTTATGGTTCAAAAGGAAGCAGCTGACAGAATATGCGCTAGACCCGGTACAAGACAAGCCGGCGCTATAACCTTGGCTGTGCATTATTATGCCGAACCTCGGCTTTTATTTAAAGTATCCCCCGGAAGTTTTATGCCGGCGCCTAAAGTAGACAGCGCTGTTATAAGCCTTAATATCAGGCCAGAACCTGCCGTCAATGTCAATAATGAAAAATTCTTTTTTAATATAATAAAAAGCGCATTTTCTCAAAGACGTAAAACAGCAGTAAATTCTATCAGCGCTGTTTTAGGTATATCAAAAGATAATATTTTATCAGCATTAAATAATTATGGGATAAATCCAGCTGTACGCGCCGAACAGCTTACTTTAGAACAATTTGCTGATATTGCAAATTATTTATTAAAATTGCATTAAAAGGGGAATAATATGAAAAAATTCATATCTGTCTTTTTTACTTTATTATTATGCTTACTCATTACTTCATGTAATAATAACTCATCATCCTCAAACGAAAGCTCTCAAAATTCAATAAATTCATCTTCCAGTACCATATCCAGCTATGTTCCAAGTTCATCTGAACCGGAGCCGGAACCGACCGTTGAATTTACTATTGATCCGGGTATGACTATATATGATATAGCTAAAATATTAGAACAAAATGGATACTGTACAGCGGCAGAATTCGAAGAAATATGTTCAAAAACTCCTGACAGCGTTTTATTTGAAGATTATCAGCCTAACGAAATACGTCCGTTTGCTGTTGAAGGTTATATTTTAGCGGGTGATTATTCATTAACATGCGATACAGATGCGCAAAGTATATTAAATGAACTACTTAAATATACAGAAAATTTTATAACTGGTGATATGAAAGCTAAAGCTAGTGAATATAATATGTCAATTGATGAAATGATAACTTTAGCATCAATAGTACAGAAAGAATCAAAAAATACCCAGGCCATGCCTGGGGTATCAGCAGTATTCCATAGTAGGCTTGAAAGCCCTGATTATCAATATTTGCAGTCGGATATGACTAAAGATTATGCAAATGGGGCGTATGATACTTATAAAGTAAAAGGTCTTCCTGCAGGCGCGATTTGCAGTCCATCTGAAGATGCATTAAAAGCTGCTTTTTATCCTGAGGAAGGTTTAACTGCCTATTATTTTGTATATGATATAAACGGTGAATATTATTTTTCCGATAATTATGAACAGCATCGTGAAAATATAAATAAACTCAAGGAACAAGGTTTATTTAAAATATGGTAAAATGGGATAGGTGAAAATATGTATATTGGCGTAGATTTAGGCGGTACAAAAATTGCCGCCGGTTTAGTTGACGATAACCTTAAAATTATAAAAAAAGCGTCTTGTCCGACAAATGTAGGACGGCCTTATAGTGAAATTATAAAGGATATCGCTTGTTTAATAGAAGACATATTAGCACAGACCGGATATTCACAATCAGATATAAAATCTATAGGTTTAGGAAGTCCCGGAGTACCTGATATAAAAAATGGCGTATTAGTATTTTCAAATAACCTGCAATGGAATTTTGTCCCTGTAAGGACAGAATTGCAAAAATATTTTAATACTCCGGTATATCTTGATAATGACGCTAACTGTGCGGCTATAGGCGAATATGCAGCCGGCGCTGCAAAGCAATATAATACAACGGTGTTGGTAACATTAGGTACTGGTATAGGCGGCGGTATTGTATTAAATGATAAAATCCACAATGGCTTTAATTATGCAGGCGGTGAAATAGGACATATGGTTATAAAAGCCGGCGGTATCCCCTGTTCCTGCGGCCGGGATGGCTGTTGGGAACGTTATGCTTCCGTTACAGGGCTTATTTATATGGCTAATAACGCGGCAAAAGAACATCCTGAAAGTATGTTAACCCAAATATTAAATAAAGGTGAAAAATTAAACGGCAGAAATATTTTCGACTGCGCTAAAAGCGGCGATAAAACCGCTTTAAAAGTAATAGAAGATTTTAGGTATTATATAGCTGTGGGTATTACTAATATTATTAATATTTTACAGCCTGAGGCTGTAGTTGTCGGCGGCGGTATATCAAATGAAGGCGAATATTTATTAGCGCCGGTACGCGAGCAGGTAGCAAAGGAAGTTTATACTGATAAAGTACCGCTTCCTCATATTATAAAAGCTTCTTTAGGTAATGACGCCGGTATTATAGGCGCTGCAATTGTCGGACAATATCAATAAATTATAAAATATACAATAAATCACAAGCAAATGTTCAAATATTAATTTGCACAGAAAAAAGCGAAAGGCAGTGCTTGTCAAAATATTCTTCTTTGATATTTTATACTAATCATGTGTTTTAAAATATAGATTTAGATAATATATAGATTATATTAAATAACATTGTTTCTATTTTCACAACAAAAATACCGCTTATATTCAGCTAAGCAGGCGCCTGCGCGCCACCATATGAAATATGGTGGCTATATGCAAAATAATTTTGTTATATTAATATACTGGTTTTAAAACAATATCTATTTTTTATATCTTAACCCAGCTTTCTTTTATGGATATTATTTTGCAGAATAAGCGCATCTAAAAAGATGCGCTGCGCAGGCGCCCCCTTCTTTTGCGAGAGTAATTTTCTTATCTTTATGTTAGATAATTGTAGCCTGATTTTTTGTTTATATTGATTTCTTTATAAATATATCTTACTTTTGTCTTATATTATATTGGATTTTATTTTAATATTAAGCTTTTATCATGTAAAAAAATTTAAGCGTATGGGTAAAATTTTATCCATACGCTTTTTATAAAATATTATTTTATTTGACTGTTTGAGCATTATCCTGCTGGATATCATCCAAACCGTCTACTTTTATCCCGGTTACTTGTGAATAAACGCTTAACATATATTTTGCAAGCTGCAGTTCGCCTTTGGATTTCATACTTTGGCGAACTTCCAATTTTTTATCCATTTTTTTCTCCGGTGTTTGATGAGCAAGATTCTTTACAATTTGTCCGAATTCATCAGCAGTTTTATAAGTAAAACCTGTTACTCCTTCGATATATTGTCCTTTATTCTGTTCATCATATCTTTGTACAACCGGCAATCCTGCGGCTAATCCTTCCAGCATGGATATAGACATCATTTCTGTAAGCGATGCGCTTACATACATATCGCAGGCTGCATAATACGGCGCAATTTTTGTATGGTCTACCCTACCTGTAAATGTAACGCTGTCAGCAATACCTAAATCTTTAGCCTGCTGTTTTAGAGCCTCAAGCTCAGGCCCTTCTCCTATTAATACAAGATGCATTTTATCATTATCAGTAAAACATTTAGCCCAATTATTAATTAATACATCCACGCTTTTTTCTTTACCCATACGTCCGACAAAAACTGCTGCAGAATACCCATCCCGGATACCTAATTCTTTGCGGATTTCTTTTAATTGTTCATCTGAAAAATTAGCTGGATCAAATTTACTCATTTCTACGCTGTTTGGTATTAATTTAACACTTTTATTAATTTTACATTTATCAAAATAATCTTGAGCTTTAGCGGATGGACTAGTAACTGCCGCCGCCTTTTTTGCAAGATATCCCGCATATTTATGCGAAATTTTTTTAGCAGCAGGCAAAAACGCTTTTGGCGCTACATAAAATAAGTATTCATCATACATTGTATGCAATGTATAAACAAGCGGTTTATTAAGCTTTTGTGCAGTTTTAGCACAAAATAATCCTACGCCGAATTCCTGATGCATATGAAGCACATCCGGATTAAATTCTTTTATTATTTCATATCTGTGATGGCTTATAGGGCTTGCTAAACCAAAACCATATAATCTTTTAAACGCACGGGCAGGACAATGCAGCACACCATCTTCTATATAGTGATGTTTTGCGGCAGGATCAGCAGTTACAATAAGTACTTCATGGCCTAATTGAACCAGCCCGTCCCTCAAAACTTTTATATGGGTAACTACTCCATTGATAAATGGAAAGTATGTTTCAACAAACAATGCTATTCTCATATATATCCCTCTCAAAGTTTTTATATTTTCCGCAAACTGTGTTACTTATTATAGCACAATTATATCAGATTACAAAGTATAATTCAATTAATATATCTTTATATTTTAAATTTGAATTTATCGTTTAACTATTATTATAAGCCTTTATTTTTTATAATTTTCATAGTATAATATTAACATCTTATCTATATTACAATTATAATATATAAAATAACAAATAATTTATAATAGAAAGCGGGTTGAAATATTATGGGCGCTATATTTTCCGTTTCATTAGCTAAAATAATTAAAGAATTTGCCCTTGAATCAATTTTTATGCCGGCAGATCCTGAAGATATTAAAATAACAAGCAGCGATATAAATCGGCCAGGCCTGCAATTAAACGGCTTTTTTGATTATTATGACCATACCCGCATACAGGTATTAGGTAAAAGCGAAAATGCTTTTCTTGATGATTTTACTGATGAACAAAAAGAACAGTGTTTTGATAGATTGCTTTCTACTAAGCCTCCTGCAATAGTTATCACTAGGAATCTTCCTATTTTTTCTCAGCTTCTTGATTCCGCTAAGCAGTACGGTGTACCTATATTGCTATCAGCTGACGGTACTTCTGCATTTTCCGCTGCATTAATTTCATATTTAAACGTTCAGTTGGCTCCTAGAGTAACCCGTCACGGCGTATTTGTTGAAGTTTACGGCGAAGGTATATTGTTATTGGGAGAAAGCGGCGTTGGTAAAAGTGAAACAGCTATTGAGCTTGTAAAACGCGGCCATCGCCTTATAGCTGATGATGCTGTTGAAATAAGACGGGTATCAAACCGTTCTTTAGTTGGTTCCTCGCCTGATAATATCCGCCATTTTATTGAATTAAGAGGTATTGGTATTATAAATGCACGCCGTATATTTGGTATGGGCGCTGTTAAAGTAACTGAAAAAATTGATATGGTAATTCAGCTTGAATTATGGGACAGCGAAAAGGTTTACGACCGTATGG
The DNA here is from genome assembly GCA_944384895.1 of uncultured Clostridia bacterium. Classification (GTDB taxonomy): domain Bacteria; phylum Bacillota; class Clostridia; order Oscillospirales; family Acutalibacteraceae; genus RGIG7067. The sequence continues at coordinate 20,486 of CALWVB010000102.1, forward strand.
GCTTAAAAAATGAATATGCAAACATATTGGATATAAAAGTACCTAAATATACTATCCCGGTAAAACCCGGCCGTAATCTTGCTATTATAATAGAAGTTGCCGCTATGAATAACCGTCAGAAAAAAATGGGTTATAATGCAGCTCAGGAATTATTGCAAAAGCTAGGTATGGCTAATGAATTTGGTGTTGAGGAAGCCGCTGATCCAGACTGGAGCACATTTTAATTATAAAATTCATTATTATTCTTGCATAATATGCATATAAATATAATAAAATATTTTTCTTTAAGGAGAAGTAATGGCAGTCATATCCGATTTAACAGATTTATTGACACAAAAAAATATTAAATTTTTATTAAATGAACCCATGTTCCGGCATACTACCTTTAAAATTGGCGGTCCTGCCGATATTATGGTAATGCCTAATAATAAAAACCAGATAATCGATATTTTAAATGCATGTAAAAAATTAGATATACCTGTAACTGTTATAGGCAATGGTTCTGATCTGCTTGTATCCGATTTGGGAATAGAAGGATGCGTTATAAAAATCAGCGATATGATGTCTGATATCCGCCTTATAAACGATATAACTATCAGCTGCGGCGCTGGAGCTTCTTTATCAAAGCTCTGTTCATTTGCTTTAAAAAATAATCTAACAGGGCTTGAATTTGCATGGGGTATCCCAGGCAGCGCAGGCGGCGCAGCATATATGAATGCAGGCGCATATAACGGCCAGATGAGCGATGTTTTGCTTAGATGCCATCATATAACTTTAGATGGTAAAATTGGATATATTGATAAACAGAATCTTGATTTATCCTATCGCCATAGTGCATACACCGATAACGGCTATATTATCACAGAAATTGAAGTGGAATTATATCCCGGTATGCGTGATAAAATTCACTCTCGTATGGATGAATTAATGCAGCGGCGTAAAGATAAACAGCCGTTGGAATATCCGAGTGCAGGCAGTGTATTTAAACGTCCAACCGGATATTTTGCCGGAGCGCTTATAGAAAAAAATAATTTAAAAGGAAAAAGTATCGGCGGAGCTATGGTAAGCCAAAAACATGCCGGATTTATAATTAATACAGGCAATGCGACATGTAACGACGTATTAAAGCTTATAAAATATATACAGCAAACAGTATTGGAAAATGATAAAGTAAAATTGGAATGTGAAATAAAGGCAATAGGCCGAGGATGCTGAACTGATCTTATTTTGGAGGAATTATAATATGGAAATAGTAATTGTAACCGGACTTTCCGGCGCGGGTAAATCAAGAGCAATAAATGCATTTGAAGATATAGGCTTTTTCTGCGTTGATAATCTGCCTCCAAAACTTATTGTAAAATTTGCCGAGTTATGTAAACATTCTATAGATGATATCGATAAAGTTGCAATTGTTGTTGACGCCCGCGGCGGTTCATTCCTCAGCAGTATATTTGATACTTTAAAAGAATTAAAAGATAATGATTTTTCATATAAAGTATTATTTCTTGACGCTCAGGACGACGTTATTGTCCGGCGTTATAAAGAAACCAGACGTCGTCATCATCTTTATGGCCAGGCAGGGTATTCTCTTGAAAAATGCGTTGAATTGGAAAGAGAAAAAATGCAGTCTTTGCGGGAAATTGCCGATTATATTATAGACACTTCTATTTTATCTCCTGCAAAATTGCGTGAAAGAATAAACCAGATCTTTTTAGTTGATACAGCTAAAGCTATGCAGGTATATTGTACTTCCTTTGGCTTTAAATATGGTATACCTATAGAATCCGACCTTGTATTTGATGTAAGATGCCTTAAAAATCCATTTTATGTTGATGAATTAAAATATCAAACAGGACTTGACGAACCGGTAAGAGAATATGTAATGCGTGAACAGACTACCAAAGAGTTTTTGCAGCATTTATTTGATATGATAGATTTTTCTTTACCGCTTTATAATGAAGAAGGTAAAAGCCAGCTTATTATTTCGATTGGATGTACAGGCGGACGTCATAGGTCTGTAGCTATTACTGAAGCGTTGGCAAATCATCTTAAAGAAAAAGGTTATCGTGTTGCTACTGAACACAGGGATATTACAAAGGGGCTGAAATCTAAACAGCAATGAGTTTTTCATATGATACAAAAAAAGAGATGTGTTCTTTAAAACATAGTTCTAAATCAGCTATAAAAGCTGAATGTTATGCTATGCTGCTGTTTGGTAAGCATTTTAATAAAAATAATATCTCTTTTCAAACGGAAAATCCCTGTATTGCATCGCATTATGCTGATCTGCTTGCTGCTGCTACCGGGGTATATGTAGATATAAAAAAACCTCTAAGCCGTAATAATTCGCATAAACCAGCTATAACTGTCAGTATACCTGATTTAGCTCAAAGAGAACAAGTATTGAACTTTTTTGGACATGATACAGATTTTGTCTGTGATAATATATCATTAAAAGATACTATTAATGAAAATTATACAAATAATATTGATTATGATATCTCAAAAATAATAAATGTTAAAAATATATCATCAGAAACCGAACCAGATTTTATACGCGGCACTTTTTTATCATGCGGTACAGTATCCGACCCTAAAAAAGAATATCATCTTGAAATGTGTATTGGAAACTCTATATTATGCCATATAATAATAGAAATACTGAAAAAATGTTCGCTTCCCGCAAAGCTTATTATACGCAAAGGACAATATGTTATATATTATAAGGAAAGCGAACAAATTGAAGATTTTCTTACCCTTACCGGCGCTGTTAATGCCAGTATGTCTATAATGAATATAAAAA
>CALWVB010000103.1 GCA_944384895.1 uncultured Clostridia bacterium
ACTAATATATTTCTTTCACTGTAATATCTATTTTTTACACTCATTTTTATCATTAAAAATATTATTATTAATTTATAATTATATCACATTTATTCTTATATATCAAGTTTCCTTATCTAAAGCATTCATTATATATTAATAAAAATATAAATAAAAATTATGGGCAATATAATCATATAAAAAGAGAATTATTCTATATAATTTCTATTTTTATCTATCTGTTCCTTATATGTTATATTCGATCTTTTGTAATAAATTAACTTTACTTAATCATTATAATAAATTGGCATATTATCAGATATATTAAATGTAAGACAAATCCTTAAGAAGTTATTATGTTTTTAGTAAGATATATATCATTTATGTTTAAATAAATCAGGCGATGTTATAGCTTGCTTTAGATAAAAAATGCAGGTGGTTTTATGATAGAGCTTCGTAAAGGCAGTAAAGTTCCTTTTCCTGAAAAATTATTTGAAGGATATAATAAATATGATAATATCTTATATGCAAATGTAAATGCCGGAAAGATAAAAATGATTCTATCTCATTTTATAGATATGCATGCAGAAAATTTATTTTTTATCCTTGAATTTCCGACTAATCGTAAAGACGAAATGAAAATAAATGAAGGTGCAATAAAAAGATTACATAAAGACATATATTATATAGATGGTTGTACTCAGAAAAAAGCATTGGATATTTTAGATGAAATCGGACAATTGCTTATAAATGATGGTTTATGTTCTTTTGGGTTTGGTTGCCATTTAACAAATGATGAAATTATGGTTGAAAAATATAATGTAGTGACTATTTTTAGTGAAGATTTAGATCGATTTGATGGATTCTTTGAACAATATGATATATATATGAAAGAACCATTTATTACAGCATGGGATACTTTTTCTCAAGAACATACAGGAAAATCTGAAAGCATTATAACAGATGGAAAAAGTATATATGATATTCCAATACTATTGGCTGATTGGGGAATATATTTTGCTGAGAGAGTTGAAGAATAATTTTTATTTATTTTACCTTTAAGATTAATAAAATAAGTAGGGAATTATTATGGTAACAATTAAAGAAATAGCCCGCTTGTCTGGGGTATCACGCGGAACGGTTGATCGTGTGCTTAATAATCGTGGATCTGTTAAACCGGAAACAGCTGAAAAGGTAATGCAAGTTATAAAAGATGTCAACTATTCACCCAGCAGAGCAGGTAAAACATTAGCTATTAAAAAAAAGCAATTAAAATTTGGTTTTATATTATTCAGCAGTACATCCAGTAATCCATTCTTTTTAGATGTGGTACGAGGTATCCAAGCGCGTGCTGATTTTATGAAAGAATATGGCGTAACTGTTGAGACACGTTATGCTACATTGGATAATCCTCAATTGCAGGTGCAATTAATTGATGAATTGATTAATCAAGGTATTAATGGATTAGCTATTACGCCTATTAATCATCCAATAGTAGCGGAGAAGCTTAAAGAAATAGCTAAAAATGGTATCCCAGTTGTTACATCCAACAGCGATATACCTAATTGCGGCCGTATTGCTTATGTAGGCAGTGATTATTATAAAAGCGGGGAAACTGCTGCTGGACTTATGAATTTAATTTGCGGACAAGATACAAAGGTTGGTATTATTACAGGTTCACATTGGATATTATGCCATTCTGAACGTATAGCAGGTTTTACTGATAATATTAATAAAAATTATCCGAATATACAAATTATAGATACAGCAATAAATAATGATGATGATGCAGAGAGTTTTATTGTAACTCGTAAAATGCTTACAGAGCATCCGGAAATTAATGCGCTATATTTAGTTGCCGCTGGTATACAAGGCGCTTGCCGTGCAGTGGATGATTTAGGATTGCGCGGTAAAATTAAAATTATCAGCTATGATACTACAGAACCTACATGTAAGCTTGTAAGAGAAAATGTAATAATAGCGACTATTGCACAGCAAGCTTTTACTCAAGGAGCTAAACCGCTTGATATTTTGCTTGATTATGTAGGGTTAAATATTAAACCGGAAAAGGAATATTTTTATACTAAGATAGAAATTAAAATTAAAGAAAATTTATAAATAAAAATAATAAGAGCCGGCTGAGATTTCCTTAGCCGGCTCTTATTATTTTTCTTATTATTTAGGAAGGAAGTATTATTTAACAACTGTTATCTTGATATTTGCTGTTTTATCTAAATAATTACCATCAGCATCTGCTGATTTAACGGTAACAGTACGTAATCCTTTTGAACCAATATTCATTGAATAAACCCATTCAATTGTATCACCTTTTACTTCTTTTGAAACAAGTGTTTTTCCTAAATCTGCGCCGTATTCATTTTCAAAAGCTATATTAGAGCAGCCTTTACCGGTTACTACTGTAATATTAAAGTTTTGTCCGGCTAATACAATTATTGAATCAGATTTAGCGGAAATAATATCAGCTGATGAATCTGGATCAACTGCTGAACTACCTGAATTGATGGTTACATTAAATGTACCAATGCTTTCACCATTACCTAAAACAGTAATTGTACGTTGGCCTTTGCTTGCTATTTGAGTGATAAATGTCCATGTAGCAGTACCATTATCATTTGAAATATAATCAACTAAAGATTTACCCATATCAAGGCCATATTCGTTTGCAAAGCTGATATCATTGATATCTTCTGGAGCTGTTATAGTAACTGTGATAGGGCTATTTTGAGCATAGGACTGTTTATCGGTTGTTATTGAAATGTCTGGAGCTGGAGTATCTCCATTGCCTAAAGGTATAATCAATTCATTTGTGCTTACAATCTGCTTTTTATAGCTAACCTGTGCCCAAACTTTTAAGGAATCAGCATCGCCAATATCAGAAGCAATTGTAAGTTTACCTGTATTATCAATAATACCAAGATTTGTATCGCCGCTGAAATAGCTTATTTCAGCTCCTTCAAGTTTAGTATCTCCGCCAACAGTAGAGACTGATAAATTAATCTGTTCAGTATCGCCGGCTTCAAGTGAATCTTCACTTGATCTGATGATTTCAGCTTTATCTATCTCAATATTATTAAGATAAGGTTTATCTTCAGTCGGGATGACAAGAACTGTAACAGAATTCCTCATGAAAGTATAATTAAAGTCATCGCTTACATTAGTAACTGGTATTGTTACAGGAGCAACATTTTCGCCGCTATTAAATGAATTTTCATCTAATATGCTTTGTGAAGTAAGAATAGTTGCTGTAGCTTCAGAAGCTACGCCGTTAGCGCCGTTAAGTTTAATATTTGTATTGTAATCAGAATCAGATGTATTGACAACTTTAAGAATAACATCGCCTGTCATATTATCTCTCTGTGAAACATAATAGAGAGGGCAGTCAATTTCTTCATAATCGGTATAATCAAACATTAAATCGCCGTCAATATAACATTTAATATTATTGCCGTTTACAACGACTTTAATATTATAATCGCGGTTAGCTTCAAATCCGCCTGGAATAGATTGAGCAACTTCATATTTAACACCGTTTTTAGTCTTTTCTATATTGCTTCTTTCGTTATTCCAGCCGCCAAGATTAATCCAATAGAAATTATCGGAATCCTGTTGTCCTACCATGATAAGGAAACCTTCGCTGCCGCTATTCTTTCTTGCTGTAAATTCATATGTATAATTTGACCAGTTAGGATCGCCTGTCCAAATACGGCAATCACCAAGGATGGCTGTCTGCTGAAGTTTTCCATCTGATACAGACCATGCTCCCGTACCGGTTGTCCATGCGCTCAGGTCATCAAAATCATCCTCAAATAAAACAGTTCCGTCAATATTTGATGTTAATTTAACATTGCTGTAGGTAATATTTGTATTCCATGCTCCCAATCCGATTCGGCCTTTGATATCGGTATCAACGATATTAGAACTATCTGTAAATGTTGTTGGAAGGACTACATCGCCAACATGTTCACCAAATATTACCTGGTTATAATAAGATGGTGTGCCGTAAATTCTAGAGCTGTCAAAGAATGCTGCATTAGCATTCCAGTTTTGATGATTAAGATTTGCAAAAAGTTCTGAATAAGAAGTCATTGTAACGATATCAGAATTGCGTTCCATACCGGTCATAAATACCGCTTCATCAAGCGCTGCTTTAAGATTTTGCAGGCCATGGTCGGTATTTGTTCCATATTCGCCTACATATACTTCATATTTATCAGAATATGAATCATATTTATATGCGTTGTCTACAAATAGATTAGGATTGCCATAGCTGTAATAATGTTCATCTACTATTTCAATATCGCGTCCTTCGATATCCATATTAGCAATAATATTCATATAAGGATATTTTTCTTTTATTGCATCATAAAAATCCTGATAACGTTCGATATATAACGGAGCCTGGAAGTTTGCTTCATTACCAACTTCAACATATTTCATATTAAAAGGTTCCGGATGACCCATTTGCGCGCGAACTGCACCCCATTCAGTTGTAACATCGCCGTTAGCAAATTCAATAGCGTCTAAAACATCCTGAATCCAATACTGCCAGTCTTCATTATCGCCATGAGCTATACCTACGCCGCATACATAAAGCGGTTCGCAATCAAGAAGCTCGGAAAGCTGTAAAAATTCATAATAACCAAGGTTATCTGTTACCCTATAATTCCAAAGGCTTGCATGGCCGGCTCTGTCTTCTTTATCGCCGAGAGTATTTTTCCAACGGAATGCATCGGCCATTGTAGCGCCTTCAACATAACAGCCGCCTGGGAAACGTAAGAAGGTTGGATTCATATCCTTAAGCATATCAACCATATCTACTCTGAATTTGCCTTCATATGCATTATCCGGAATAAGAGATACGACATCAAGATATACTGAACCGGTACCGCCTGTGCAATAAAGAATAAATTCGCCTTGCGCTGCATCCTGATCGGCATAAAGTGTTAATTCATATTTCTGCCAATCAGAAGAGAAGTTTTCTACTTTTACAGGCTGGGATATAACTTCGCCTGTAGGGGTGATAAGAGCTGCATTTACAGCGCCGGTAAAATCATCGGTACGGGCAAAGAAGGAAAGGTTATATGCATCACCCTGTATAAATTCCATACCATTATAGCCGGCGTTATGAATACCGACATAACCATTCTCGCCAAGGCTTAATATATCAAGCTTAAGATGCTGGAATTGTGCATCATTAAGATTATTAGTTTTGTTAAGGCTCATATTACCAGATGAACCATCCGATTGAATGAGATCCCAATATGGGATAGAATTCATATCGTCATGGAAACAGGTATTACGAAGCAGTTCTGCATAAAGGCCGCCGTCGCCGGCATTAGATAAATCTTCAAAGAAAAGTCCATACATAGTGGAACTCATTTCGTTGCTTGGATTATCTGCATCGACATTCATTGTATATACCGGATCGTTTTCACCTTTAGGCTGTACGGTTACAGTATATGTTTTATCTTCAGAATATTCTCCATAAGTAAATGTACCTGTAATATTTACTGTTACAGCTTCGCTGCCAGCCTCAGGGCGATTAACAACGCCTACCCTTTTATTAGCCTCAATTGCTGGATTATCTGAAGCCCATGTAACATCGACTTTATCATTTACTATATCAGGTAAATAAAGGTTTTCATCTGTTGTTTCAGGTAATTCAACTAAGTCTATAGCATATTTTACCTGGAGCTCATCAGAATAATCGCCTTCTAACATTAATTGATTTATTTCATTTATTGAAAGCGCACGGTTATAAATTCTAAAATCTCTCATATTCATATTTGGATATGGATCAGCAGCCCATAAAGATTTACCAATATAGAATTTATAATCGTCAGATGTTCTTGGATTGTTTGATGTATAGTCTCTGCTTGCCCACCTTATACCGTCAACCCATAATGTTGTTGTATTACCTTTACGGGTGATAGTTGCATATTGCCATCTTGGAGCAGAATAACCTTCCGGCCAAAGTACGCTTAGAGGACAGCCAACCATAAAGGCTGGTACAGTACCGTTTCTAGGCGGTTCTATTGCTTTTGCATCATCATTATCCATTTTAAAGTAATAGCTGTTTGCAGTCCACAGCATAACATTAGACGTACTTGTGCCATAATCTATGATACGGGACCATACGCCTGCTGAATTTACTTTAATCCAAGTGGTAATAGTAAAATCACCAGGGACGCCTGCCATAACATCGGTCGGTACGTCTACATATTTTGCATCGCCCTGACCATTTTCAAGATTTAATCCAACGCCTTGTCCATCAACTTGATCCCAGCCGGCGCCTCCCATAAGAGTGCCGTCAAAACCATTGCCGGATGAATCTTTTGCAACCGTGCCGCTGGTTTCATCAAATTTATACCATACTTGTAATCCATCAGTAATTGTGCCTTCGGCTTGTGCTATTTGCATAAAGCCGCTTGATACTGATATCGAGAGTACAAGAAGGAAAGTCATAACTAAAGAAATAATTCTTTTTGATAATGTTTTTGATGTTAACATTTTAATACTCCTTTTCTCAATATTGATTAAATTGCCGACAAACTATATGATTACAGTATCTACCTCCTTCAAAGAGTTCGATTGATTTATAAAATCGACTAGTTTGATTAATTAAATAATTATTAATACATTTCAAACTAAACGATTAATACCATGATAAAAAATGATGAATATTATGTGATAGTATTCAGAAATACCATTAGAATATATAAATATGTATAATAAGAAGATTTATATATAAATTGCACACGTGATCGAGCACGGTGAAAAATAAAAAATAATTCTATATTTATGTTATACTAAATAAATACAATTGTCAAGAAAAAATTAGCATTTTATACCTAGTTAATTAAACGATATTAAAGCGAGTATTAATCTTAAAAATTAATTTATAATTTACTGATGCTATTATGTTTTTTAGATTTATAAAAACATATATAATTTAAAACTTTAATATATATCTATGATTGCTTCATAAAAAATAGTTTTGTTTAATATTATCACTCTTGAAATAATTATTATTAATGACAAAGGGAAATATAATTAAAAGAGATTTAAGCGAAAATAAAACTATTTTTAGAGGTGGTTATATGGAATTAGAACAAAGTATAATAAATAGATTTAAAAGCTATTTAATAGAAAATGAAAAGACAAGCACAACAATTGAAAAATATATAAGGGAGGTAAAAAGACTGCTTATTTTTCTAAATAATAGAGAGCCGACAAAATCTTTATTACTTGAATACCGTGAAATATTAAAACAGCAGCATAAAGCGCAGACAGTAAACAGTAAGCTTTCAGCAATCAACAGTTTTTTATATTTTAGCGGATTTAATGACAGAAAAATAAGATTTTTAAAAGTACAAAGAAAAGCATTTATTGAGGCAAACCGTGAATTAACCGAGAGAGAATACCGGAATTTATTAATGCAGGCACAACGGCAGGGTAATGACCGGCTTTATTATATTATGATGACAATATGCAGTACAGGAATTCGTATAAGCGAATTAAAATATATTACTGTAAATGCAATAAAATGCGGACAAACAGAAATATCTTTAAAAGGTAAAAACCGTACTATAATTCTTCCAAAAGAGTTAAGACAAAAACTTTTAATTTATTGTAAATCTAAAAATATACAAGATGGATATGTATTTCAAACAAAAAACGGTCTTGCATTAGATCGGTCTAATATTTGGCATGAAATGAAAAAATTATGCAAAACTACAAATATAGATCCAAACAAAGTATTTCCTCATAATTTAAGGCATTTATTTGCACGTGCATTTTATGCTGTTGAAAAAAATCTTGCTCATCTTGCAGATATTTTAGGACATTCATCAATTGAGACAACCAGGATTTATGTTGGTACAAGTATTTCTGAATATGAAAAAACATTGCGTAAAATGAAACTTATTATATAAAAAATAAAAAACCACAGAATCTACATTCTGTAGTTCATAGCTGATATAAATACATACTAGATCAGATATCTAAAGCTAGAAAAAACGACTTTTATAAGCTATTTTGAAATATTTACATGATATTTTGTAGAATTTATAGCTGTAAAAAGATATTTTTATATGAATATTGCACAGGATTTTGATGGCGTTTTAATGTGAAGTGCAATTTAAAATGTTGAACGGTATAAATTGTCGTATATGGGTCGTTTTTAATGCCGACGCATTTTGTTGACTTTAAATTTACTTGTGTATATAATTTCATATATAGAATATATTTGTACTACAGAATGTAGATTCCGTTGTATATAAAGTTGTCTATATGAGTATGGAGAAAAAGTATGAAAATCAAAGATGGATTTACTATAAGAAAGATTGCAAATTCATATATGGCTATTCCTATCGGTACAAGGACTAAAGATGTAAAAGGCATTGTAGCTTTAAGTGAAACTGGTGCCTTTATATGGAAACTTCTTGAAAATGATATATCCGAGGAACAGTTATCACAAAAATTAATGGAAGAATATGATGTATCTAAAGAAAGAGCAAGTGCAGATGTAGCATCTTTTCTGGAATGGTTAAAAGAACAGGAGTGGATAGATGAAACAACTGTCTGAAACAAGATGGATTGATTTTTCAGAACAGATGAAACGCGACTGTATGGAACAACATATTCCACAAGGTGCAACATTTGAATTAACTCCTTTATGTAATTTCAATTGTAAAATGTGTTACGTTCGCCTTACGCCGCAACAGATGAGTTGTAAGGGGAATCTAAAAACAGCTCAGGAATGGTTATCGCTCGGACGTCAAGCAATAAAAGCAGGAACTTTGTTTTTATTGTTGACAGGAGGGGAGCCCTTTTCTAGAAAAGATTTTTGTGAAATATATAAGGGTTTATGTGAAATGGGCTTTCTTATTACAATCTATTCTAATGGATATCTTATAACAGATGAAATAATAGAATGGCTAAAAGAAAGACCTCCTATTAAACTTAGAATAACGCTTTATGGTATGTCTGATGAAACATATAAAAATGTATGTGGAGTCAGTGATGGCTTTACAGTTGTACGCAGCAATATTCAGAAATTGTGTCGAGCGGGCATTTCAGTTTCTTTAGTTATGACAGTTATTAAAGATAATGCTCATGATTTAGATGCTGCCAGAGCTTGGGCAAAAGAAATGGATATTGCATTTAGATATACGAGAGAGATTGTAAAACCAGTTCGCGGCGCTGAAAGCGATGCTGAGCAAGTACGTTTTATAATGGGCAGTCTTTCAGAAAAACCTGATAAAGATATTCAAAGGGTAAAAGCTCTTTATCCACATGCATCTAATAATGCGATGGATATATGCGGAAGTAAGAATAGGTGCTTTTGGGTTAGTTGGAATGGTCATATGAGCATGTGCTCACTGATAGGTTCTATTTATGAGCAGCCTTTTAAAGATGGGTTTATTTCTGCATGGAATAAGCTGTGTGAACGCATGAGTAAATTAAAAAAGCCGGAAAAATGTATAGATTGTAAATATCAGAAATTTTGTACAGTATGTCCGGGCATATTAGAAGCGGAAACAGGAGATCCGGAACTATTGGACGAAACTATTTGCGCTAAAGCAAAAGCCCGGTATCATATATATTCTATAGATGAGACATGAAAGGAAGATAAACAATGAAAAAAACTTATATAAAGCCAACAGCTAAACTTTTTGATATTAGCCTTGAAGAAAAAATCGCAGCAGGCTGTTATGGCGGAGTTATATATGATTTTGCTGAAGCGGGATGTACAGAACAGGTGCGCGGCTATGATGGTTCTTGTACAGCAATTGGTGAATTAGAACAGGGCAGCTAATTAATATTATGTTGTCTATATGCGATTTTCCAATTGAAATATCTGGGGCGGACAATGAAGTTATATCAAATTATGATAAATTGTTCGCCTTATTTAAATCTAGTATTTTGCCTGAAAATACAAAATATTTGCTCAAAATTGAAGTTGAGAAAAAAGATGAGATAAAAATACCTGATTGTGATTATGAACTCTTGCCGTTTTGCTTTTGTCAAGCTGATGAAGAATTAAAGGTTTGGAATCGTTATTCTACAACCGGTTATGTACAATTAATAAAACCCTGGAATAAAGCAAAAATTTTTGAAACGTCTCAAACAACAGATATTTTACGCTTAAATTTGTTTCAAATGGCTTTTTCATCATTTTTATACCTTAATAAAGGTGTATTTATGCATGGAGCAGTAGTTTCTTATAAAGATTACGGTATTATATTTACTGCATCTCCAGGAGGAGGAAAATCAACTCAGGCTCAGCTTTGGGGAAAATTATACCAGGCTCAAATATTAAACGGAGATAAAGCTATGATCCGTTTAAAAGACGGCTGTTGTATGGTATATGGATCTCCTTGGTCTGGATCATCAAAATATAAACAAAATAAAGGCGTGCCATTAAAGGCTATTATATCCCTTCAAAAAGGAGATAATAATGAAATTTTCCGTGTTGCAAATCATCAAATATTACAGGAAATTGGCACGCATATTTATTATCCCTATTGGGATAAAGAATTGCTAAATATAAGCATGGATACGCTGAATGAAATATTACAGAATGTACCAGTTTATATATTAAAATGCACGCCGGATGAAAGAGCGGTAAATTTAACTAAATATACAATATTTAAAGAGTGATGGGAATAAGTATGGGTAATGATTTAAAGAATATGAGTAAAAATGCCTTTGATGAATTTTGGTCACAGGTGGCTATAGATGAGGAATATGCCATATTGGTAACAGGAAATAGTATGTATCCTTTTCTATACCATAATAAATCTATTGTATATGTAGTGAAGAAACTGCACTATAATTTAAAAAAAGGCGACATTATTCTATTTCAAAGGAATGATGGCGCTTTTGTTTTACATAGAGTTATAAAAATATGTTCACAAAAATTCCTATATGTTAACGGTGATGCTCAAAGCTGGAAAGAAGAAATAAATACAGATCAGATACGTGCACAGGTGATAAAGATCCGCCGGACAAATAACATATTTTCAGTAAATAACTTAAGATATCGTATATGTGTAAAATTTTGGATGATATTATTTCCAATCCGGCCGTTTCTTTTTAAATGCAGGGCAAAATATATCAGAGAAAGGGAGCGCCTATGGGGCGAAAAGTTAAAAGAATAATAAAAAATTATAATATAAATTGGCATAATATACATTGGATGTATCAAATATCCGCTCCATATAGAAAATCAATATTAGGACTTATCTTATTAAAATGTATAATGGTTGCTATTGGTATAGCCATGGCAGCGGTTAATAAATATATAGTTGATTTAGCCAGTTCTTCCCTTGATATGACAGGAAATATCATACTAGCGGTATTTTTAACAGCGCTATCTTTAATCGGAGGTATTTTGCTTGGCGTATGGTCGGTTAAGCTTACCGAACAATATTCCTATCATATACGAAATCAAATGTATCAGCATATTTTGCGCAGCACATGGAAAGCGCGAGTTACTCAGCATAGTGAAGAGATGTTATCCCGTTTGACAAGCGATGTCAATATGGTAACCAGCGGGATTGTAAATGTATCAATTGCTATAGTGTCCACCATTGTTCAGCTTATTATGGCCTTTTTCTTATTATGGCATTATGATTGGACATTAGCTTTATTTGCACTGATTACAGGCCCAGTTGCAGCAATAGTCAGTATATATTTTGGACGTAAGCTAAAAAAGGTACAGAAAAATCTGCAGCAGACAGAAGCTGATTACCGGGTTTATTTACAAGAACAAATTAGCAATGCTGATGTAATAAAAGCATTTGAAAAAGAAGCTGAAAGTATAACTAAATTAGATGAGCTTCAAAAAAAGCGTATGTATTGGGTTGAGCAAAAAAATAAATGGAAAGTACTTATGGGTACAGGTATCAGTTTTGTATTTTCCGGTACATATTTATTTGCCTTTATAACTGCTGCATTAAAAATAGCAGCAGGTGTTATTACATATGGCACAATGACAGCATTTTTATCATTAGTAAATCAAATACAAACGCCTATATACACATTATCTAGCTTATTGCCGCAAATAGTAGGGGTATTAGCGTCTGCCGGGCGTATAATGGAAATTTCTGATATGCCTATAGAAGAAGATTTAAAATCAGAAAATCAATATGAAAGCATGGCTGAAAAAGCAGGTATACAGGCAAAAGATATCAGTTTTTCATATGATGGAAAACGTGAAATATTATCAAAATTATCATTTAATATAACTCCAGGCCAGATAGCGGTTATCACGGGGCCTTCAGGAATTGGAAAGACTACTTTAATTAGAATATTACTAGGATTTTTACATTGTGATAGCGGAGAACTTGTATATATTAATGAAAATGAAGAAAAAATTATATGTTCAGCTAACACAAGAAAATATATAAGCTATGTACCGCAGGGCAATACATTATTTAGCGGAACGATAGCTGATAATTTAAAAATGGGTTATTCAAAGGCAACGTTAGAACAAATGCAGCAGGCATTAAAAATTGCATGCGCATGGGAATTTGTAGAAAAACTGCCGTCAGGTATAAATACAGTTATAGGAGAAAAAGCAAATGGATTATCGGAAGGACAAGCTCAAAGGATAGCAATAGCAAGAGCTGTTATACGTCCGGCGCCGATATTAATTTTAGATGAAGCTACATCAGCTTTAGATGAAAATACAGAAAGAAATATATTAGATAACTTACATAATATAAAAAATGGACAAACATGTTTTGTTGTAAGCCATCGAAATATGATTAAGGAATATGCTGATCAGGTGATTGATCTTAAGCAGGAGGATGGTAATTTGTGAAAGAGTATTTAAAGCAGCTACCTTCTAAATTAAAAAAATATAAAAGTAATGGATTCTTTTTATTTTCTGATATTTTAGTGCAGTATATATGTGGAATTATTATGTTTGCTGTTATGCAGTATCAATTTTCTGATATAGCTAATATATTCAATATACAGCATATGTTTATTTGTTTATCAGTATTGGCATTGTGTACGATATTTTTCTATATATTATTTCGTATGTACGGAAAATTATGGAGATATGCAAAAGGAAAAGAATATTTATTATTATTTTTACAATCTGCATGCAGCTATACAATGTATTTTTTAATCGGTACATTTTTTAAATGGTTACGTATACCTGTTGTACTTTTGTTAGGAATAAGTTCACTATCTATAGTTTTTATGCTGTTAATAAGATTTTCAATGGAAATATGCTATAAACGGACTGTTCATCAAAGCAAACAGGATAAAACATATGTAGCGATAGTTGGAGCAGGAGACGGCGGTAATACATTATTGGATGAAATACAAAGGAATCCTGAAAGCCCATATATACCATATTGCTTTTTTGATGATGATCCGGATAAAATAGGTAAATTTATCAGAAATGTTGAAGTGAAGGGAAGTATAAATCAGCTCCCTAAAATATTATCAGGTACGCCTGTTGGAGAAGTTATTATTGCTATACCATCACTTAATAATAAACGTAGAAAAGAAATCGTGGATATATGTATGACAGCGCATATGCGGGTAAAATTATTGCCTAGTATGCTCAATTTGATTGAAGACGGTAATCTTAGCCGACAAATGAGGGAAGTACAAATTGAGGATTTATTGGGACGCGAACCAATTAAACTAAATAATAGCTGTGTAAATAATATGTTAAAAGGACAAGTTGTAATGGTAACAGGCGGAGGAGGTTCTATTGGATCTGAATTATCCCGCCAAATTGCTGCATGTAATCCCAAACAACTGATAATTTTAGATATTTATGAAAATAATGCTTATTATTTACAACAAGAACTAAAACAAAAATATGGCAGGAAATTAAATTTAAAAATAGAAATAGCATCTGTAAGGGATGCTCAGCGCATGAATGAGCTTATTAGATTTTACCGTCCGGATTATATTTATCATGCAGCAGCACATAAGCATGTGCCGTTAATGGAAGATTGTCCTGGCGAAGCAATTAAAAATAACGTATTTGGTACATATAATACAGCTATAGCAGCACGACGTTGGGGAGTCAAAAAATTTGTATTAATTTCAACCGATAAAGCAGTCAATCCAACAAATGTTATGGGTGCGACTAAAAGATTATGCGAACTTATTGTACAAAGTCTTAATAAACCTGGGAGTACAGAATTTTGTGCCGTACGTTTTGGCAATGTATTAGGTTCAAACGGCTCGGTTATACCTCATTTTCAGCATCAAATATCAATAGGTGGACCGGTAACAATAACAGATAAACGGATAATACGTTATTTTATGAGTATACCAGAAGCAGCACAGCTTGTACTTCAAGCAGGAGCTATAGCAAAAACAGGAGAAGTATTTGTGCTTGATATGGGAGAACCGGTAAAAATCCTGAGTTTAGCTGAAAAACTTATTTGTTTATCAGGTTTTGAGCCTTATATTGATATCCCAATTGTGGAAATAGGATTGCGGCCAGGTGAAAAATTATATGAAGAATTACTTGTCCAAAAAGATATAATGACAAAAACAGAAAACAGCAAAATATTTATAGATTATCAACCGCATATTTCAGAATCATACATAGTGGAAATATTAGAATCTTTATCTAATGCTTTAAAGACAGGCCAAGATGAAGATATAATTGCATCTTTGCGAAAAGCTGTACCGACATTCCGGGAAGCTAATGAAGTTAATAAGAAACATTTTGAACATAAAAATACTGATAATGAGAATAAACGACATAAGATATCGCTTCAGTCAGCTATATAAAGCTTATACATATTTATATTAAATTACATATACAAAATAGGTTTAGATATTACAGATCAAAAAATCGTATTATAAAACTAATCTATATAAAACAACTGGAAATATAAAAGTACCGTTTAAGTGGGGCGCCTGCGCAGCGCATCTTTTAGATGCGCTAAAAAGCAAAATAATTTAAAAATACGCATACCTGAGTTGATAAAAGGAAACAGAGTTTTTTTAATAAGCAGTACTTAATATGGAAAATTATTTTGCATTGCACCGCCATATTTTATATGGCGGTACGCAGGCGCCCCCTTTTCAAGGGAACGTGACCGTACATGATTAAATAAAGTATGTTTAAATTTATTACTTATTTATGTGGGTTATGAGACGTTGGATTAATAATAGTTTTTATTATTAATAAAATAAAGATTACAAAAAAAGAGGATATTTATAATGAAAATATATTTATCTCCTCCTAATATGGGAGGAACAGAAATAAAATATATAAATAGAGCGTTTGATACAAATTGGATAGCGCCCAATGGACCTGAGCTTAATGCTTTTGAAAAAGCTGTTTGTGAATATATTAATATGGATAATGCATTAGCGGTATCGTCAGGTACAGCTGCCATTCATTTAGCATTAAGATGGTTGGGAATAAAACAAGGCGATTATGTATTTTGTTCTGATTTTACATTTATAGGTTCCTGTGACGCTGTCTTATATGAAAAAGCTACCCCTATTTTTATAGACAGCGAACCGGATACATGGAATATGTCGCCGGTTTCATTAGAAAAAGCTTTTATTTGGGCGAAAAAAGAAAATAAACTGCCAAAAGCGGTTATTATTGTTGATCTTTATGGAGAAAGCGCTGATTGGGATGCACTAATACCAATTTGTAAAAAATACGGCGTACCTATATTAGAAGATGCAGCCGAAGCAATAGGCGCTACATATAAAGGGAAAAAATGTGGATCATTTGGCGATATTTCTATTTTTAGCTTTAATGGAAATAAACTTATAACGACTTCCGGCGGCGGGATGGTTTTATCAAATAATAAAGCGGCAATTGATAAAATGCGTTTTTGGTCAACTCAGGCTAGAGAAAACTTTATACATTATGAACATTGCGAATACGGATATAATTATAGGCTGTCCAATATCTGTGCGGCAATAGGTTTAGGTCAAATGGAATTCTTGCAAACAAAACTTGATATACGCCGTAAAATACATGAAAGATATATAAAAGGCTGTGAAGATTTGCCGGTAAATATAAAAGAAGCTTCAGAAAAAGGCAAGTCAAATTATTGGTTAAATCTGCTTATGCTTAATGAAAAAATAATCACTCCGGAACAGCTTGTTACATATCTGCAACAAAAGGGAATAGAAGCTAGGCCCGTATGGAAACCTATGCATATGCAGCCTTTATTTAAAGATGCAATATCATTTTCACATTATGATAAAGAATTTTTGGATGAAATATTATTTAACAAGGCTGTATGTTTGCCAAGCGGAGATGGTATGAGCAATGAGCAGCAACAGGAAGTTATTAATGAAATAAAAAAAGCTATTAAAATTTATACTGATAATAAAAATGAGGTGAATAAAACATATGCTGTATAAACGGTATATAAAACGCTTATTAGATATTTTTTTATCAGTTATAGCTTTAATTGTGCTTTCAATACCAATGTTAATAGTCGCACTGCTTGTCAGGATAAAAATAGGTTCTCCTGTTTTATTCCGGCAAAAAAGGATTGGAAAAGATGAAAAAGAATTTATGCTTTTAAAATTCCGGACAATGCTTGAATTACGGGATGAAAATGGAGTTTATCTTCCTGATACAGAACGCATAACAAAATTTGGACGTTTTTTACGTACTACTTCAATTGATGAATTACCCAGTTTAATTAATATTATAAAAGGCGATATGAGTATAATTGGACCGCGTCCTTTACCTGCAAGATATTTAAACCGTTATAATGAACGGCAGCATCGCAGGCATGAGGTACGGCCAGGATTATCCAGCCCATCTGTAGTACAGGGACGAAATTTATTAAGCTGGGAAGACCAATTTGAACAAGATGTTCAATATGTGGAAGGTATAAGCTTTTGGATGGATTTAAAAAGTATATTTAAAACTGTAAGTATTGTTTTTTCCGGCAAAGGAGCAACTTCTGATGATGGAGATGCACGTTGTGAATTTATTGGTATAGCAGATATAAATGATCTAAAAGATCCGGAAAATAATTATATGAAATTACATAAATAGTTAAAATATAACGAAAAAATTACTAAGAAAGGCGCGATACTATTGCATAAATAAAGCTGTTTTTAGCTAATTTGTGTGGATATTTTGTATCGAACAATTAATATGAAAAAGATAATAATTATTGGCGCCGGTGGATTTGGACGCGAATTATTACAATGGATAAAGGATATAAATGCAGTCAAGCCAACATGGGAAATCGCTGGATTTATTGATGATAATCTTAATGCGCTTGATAAAATTGAATGTGATTATAAAATTATTGGAACAATATCAGATTGGCAGCCAAAAGAAGATGAAGAATTTGCTTTAGCATTAGGTGCGCCTGAAATAAAAGAAAAAATATCAAAAATGATGAAACAACGCGGAGCAAGATTTCCAGCTATTATACATCCAACCGCTATTATTACTCCATTTAGTACATATGGAGAAGGGCTTGTAATGTTTCCTTATTCAAAATTATCTGTAAATTCCTGCGTTGGAGATTTTGTAACAATATTATCATCCGGAGTAGGACATGATGTACAGATTGGCGATTATACGACAATAAGCGGAATGTGCAGCGTATTGAGAAATGTAACTATTGGCAAACGGGTATTTCTTGCCGCGGGCGTATCATTAGCTCAGGATGTTATTATAGGTGACGATGTATATATAGGTTTAGGAAGCGTTGTATTAAAAGATATAAAACAAAACGCACGTGTATTTGGTAATCCAGCACGGGTTATGCCAAAGTAAAAAAATTTTAGCAGGATTATTTAGACAAAGCTATATTATCCTAAATCAAACAATATATAAAAATGAAAGTAAAAATATGCAATATTTGTTATGTGTAATATCCCTAGTTACGATACCGTAAAAAAGGGGGCGCCTGCGTGCAACCATATGAAATATGGTTGCCGAATGCAAAATAATTTGCTAAATAAAGATGATGGGTATTTAGAATAATGCTAGTTTCTCTTATTAACTCAGCCTGAATATTTAAGAAATTATTTTGCGTAAAGCGCATCCAAAGGATGCGCTGCGCAGGCGCCCCCTATAAACGGTACTTTTACATTATATTTTGTTTTTTTATTTTAGTTTTATTATTTATTCTTTTGTTTTAAATGCTTTAAATTATCTTAGACAAATTTATAAAAGATTATTTTTTTGAAAGGAAATATATAAACATGCCTCGGTTGACAGATTTATTTTATAATAGTGCGAACAAATATCCGGGAAAACAAGCTATTTGGTGCGATGGGAATAGTATGACTTATGATCAATTGTCAACTTCAGTCAGCCAATGTGCTAATTTTCTTTCACAAAATGGCATTAAATATAAAGATCATATCGGAATACCAATGAATAATAGTATAGAATCTGTTGTTTTAATTTTAGCTGCAGCTGAGATTGGTGCAGGTTTAGTTCCTATTAATCCTACTATACCTTATCCTGCAATTGAAGCTGCATTTAATACTGGAAATGTAAAACATATTATTGCACGCAAATCATTTTATAAACAGGTAGAAAAAGTAAACGGAAATTTACCAAACGGTTTAAAGCTATGCCTTGATGGAGACTTAGAAAATATATTGCCTTTTTCTGATATCAATACAGCGCCGGTAAACCGTATGCAAGACAAACGTATTACGGGAGACGAGACTTTATTTTTAACTATGACGTCAGGTTCTACGGGAAAACCAAAACCTATAAATCTAACGCAAAATAATAAATATGAACGTGCGATGGCACATATAAAATTATACGATATTACAGAAAACGACCGTATTTTAGCGGCAACACCGTTATATCATTCGCTTGCAGAGCGATTGGTATTGCTTCCATTATTAATAGGCGCAACATCCATATTACTTCCAAGATTTACTCCTTCCATATGGCTTAACTGCGTATATGAACAAAAGGTCACATTTACTATTGCTGTTACCGCTCAATTAAGCCAGATAGCCCAGCTTTTATCCAGCCCGTTTATACCGGATATCAGTAGCCTTAGGAGTATAGTGTCTTCATCAGCGCTGTTGGAACCGCATGTTAGAACTGAACTTATTGATAAACTAAAGTGTGATTTTCATGAAATGTATGGAACATCAGAGACATCTACAGCAACAAGTATAAATTTCAGAGAATCGATTAATAAACAAAAATCAGTTGGACGGGCTATACCTCAAGCAGATATACGAATAATCCGAGAGGATGAAAGTATAGCCAAAACAAATGAAATTGGTGAAATTGTATGCAAAACAAAGCTAATGTTTGATGGGTATTATAATATGCCAAAATTAACTCAATCAGCTTTTACAGACGGATATTTTAAAACAGGCGATTTAGGCCGTTTAGATGAAGACGGGTATTTATATTTCTGCGGGAGGAAAAAAGAGCTTATTATAACAGGCGGTATAAATGTTTATCCTCAGGATGTAGAACAATGCGTACAGCAAATACCGGATATTGATGAGTGTGCAGCGTTTTCTTATCCAGACGACCGCCTTGGGGAAGTTGTAGCTTTAGCGGTAGTACTTTCACAAGGGGCGGATACTACAAAACGTATGATACAAACTCATTGCGCTAGAAATCTAGCGGATTTTCAGCAGCCTCATCACATTTTTATATTGCAATCGCTTCCTAAAAATGCAATGGGGAAACTTATGAAATCAAAAATTATTGAACAAGTAAGAATAGATGAAATAACGAATAAATAAAGGAGAAAAAATTAAAATGAATATTGAAGAATTTATTGTTGATTATCTGCAAAGAGAATATACAATACCTCAAGATGTAGATATATATAATCTTAACTTTGTAGATGAAGCTTATATTGATTCTCTTGGTATGATTAATTTTATTGTAGAACTTGAGGATAATTTTGATATTACATTTACAGATGAAGAAATTGCAAGCGATGAATTTAAAGTTGTTGGAACATTAACAGAACTTATCGAAAAGAAATTGGAGAATAAATAATGAAAATTCCCAAATTAACTGGTACGCTGTCAAACAAAATAAAAACGCAGATAAAAATAAATGATATTACTATTGGCAGGGATTTTTTAGTAATAGCCGGGCCATGCAGCGTAGAATCAGAAGAACAGATTTTATCTGCTGCAAAAGCGGTTAAGGCAGCGGGAGCTAATATGCTTCGCGGAGGTGCGTACAAGCCAAGATCTTCACCATATTCATTTCAGGGACTTGGAAGATATGGTTTAGAATATTTAAAAAAAGCCGGACAAGCTGTTGATTTGCCTATTATTACTGAAGTTATTGATACAAGAGATGTGTATTTAGTCAGCGAATATGCTGATGTATTACAAATCGGCGCGCGTAATATGCAAAATTTTTCTCTTTTAGTTGAAGTAGGAAAGACTAAAAAACCAGTTTTATTAAAAAGAGGATTATATGCAACAATTGAAGAATGGCTTAATTGTGCGGAATATATTTTAAAAGAAGGCAATCCAAATGTTATCCTTTGTGAGAGGGGTATACGTACAATTGAGACATATACGCGCAATACATTAGATTTAAGTGCAGTAGCAGCAGTAAAACGTATGACCCATTTACCTGTTATAGTAGATCCTTCACATGCAACAGGACGGGTAGAATTAATTGGGGATATGAGCCTATCCTCTATTATGGCAGGATGCGATGGATTGGAAATTGAAGTACATCCGTGTCCGGGCAAAGCGTTAAGCGACGCAGAGCAGCAATTAGATCCAGAACAATTTAAAAAATTAATGCGTCGTATTAATCTTACACGTGAATTACGTAACTTGTTAGAGGATAATGAAATATGCCCAGAATAAAATAAGGAGACTTTTTTTATGAGAATTCTTGTATATGGTTGTGCAGGGCATCTCTATGGCGGAATTGAAAGCTTTCTTTTAAATATGAATGAGCATATGAGTAAGGATTGTATATTCGATTATATTATTATAGGGGATATATGTTTACATAAAGAAAGGATACAAAAAAGGGGCGGGAATATTTTTCATATCCCAAGCCCTAAGAAAAATCCATTTAAGCATATATCTATGCTGTGGAAAATATTAAAAAATCAAAGAAAACAAACTGATATACTATATTTTAACCTTTATTCAGACGCATATATTTTACCTATTTGGATGGCAAAATTATGCGGTTATAAAGTTATTTTGCATGCGCATAACAACGGATTGCAAAGCAAAGGAAGAATATATTCGCTGCTGCATAATATTGGAAAAAATTTATTAAAATTAGGGAAATATATCAGATGGACTAATTCGATTATATCTGCAAAATATATGTTTGGGGAAAAGATTAAGGCTGAAATTATTTATAATGCCATTGTGCCGGAAAAATTTCGATTTAATCCGGTTATTCGTGAAAAAGTTAGAAAAGAACTTAATGCGGATAATGGATATATAATTGGATTTGTAGGGAGATTAGAAAGCCAGAAAAATCCTTTGTTTTTGTTGAACATATTCAATGAAGTATTGAAAAAGCGTTCTGATGCTATACTCTGGATAGCAGGAGAAGGAAGCCTGAAAAAAAGTATGGATGAAAAAATAAAAACGCTTAACATAGAAAATAAAGTAAAATTTTTAGGGCATCGCAATGATATCAACCAGCTTATGCAGGGAATGGATGTATTTATTCTTCCGTCATTATTTGAAGGTTTAGGAATTGTTTTGATTGAGGCACAAGCTGCTGGCCTTAATTGTATAGCGTCCAATACGGTTGCTATGGAAACCAAGATTACGGAAAATATAGAATATATTTCTTTAAATGAAAGCGCTAAAGCTTGGGCAGGACATTGTATAAAGCCAGAAATAGGCACGGAGAAACGATTAAAGGCAAATGATAAAATACAAAAATCTGCTTTTAATATAAAAAATGAAGCTGCAAGAATGGAACAGCTTTTTTATCTTATAAATAAAGAACAGGAGTAAATCCTATTGAAACAATATGTACTTAAACAACCATATAGTCTTTATATAACGTTAAAGGATGTATATTCTGTTATTATAGCTTTATTGCCGGTTATTATGATATATAATGTACCGATTGTTAATAAAGGCTTATCTACTATACTTCTGGGAATATTTTTGCCATATGCGCTTTATTGCATAATAAAACCGCCGTTAGCAAAGCTTTGGATATTAATACCGTTTATTGTTTTTATGATTTATATAATATTCCGAAGCAGGGGTGATTTAACCAATATTTTCTTAATGTCTGTTGTATGTATACATGCATTAGGAGCAGCTAATAACTCAATTAATATATCTTTATTAAGAAAAACAATTGAAATTGCAGCAATAATAGCATCGGCATTAGTTATTATACAAACAATTTTATATTATTTATTTGGAGCAGAAGTTGAATTTATAATAAAACCGTTGGTATTACAGGATATGCAGTATTATTTTTATAAAGAAAGCGGGACGCTTTACAGGCCATGCGCATTTTTTATGGAACCATCACATTTTGTACAATTTTCAGCAGTTGCTTTAATATCAACGCTTTTTCCGGAAAATCAAGGAGCAAAAATAAAATTAATAAAGGCTGCATTTATTGTTTTAGGTAGTATGCTTACTACATCAGGTATGGGAATCATGATGTGTTTAGGTATATTATTATGGTATTTTTTAAATAGTGCATTAAAGAATTTACGTAAGAATTTTGCAATAGGAATGACTGTATTATTAGGCGGAATAATCTTTTTAGCAGTAGTATTTATATTTTTAATGCAGTTTGATTTCTTTAATTTAGCTATACAGAGGATATTTGGAGAAGTAGATGGTTATAACGCTATATGGGGAAGAACATTATTTTGGGATAGTACAATAGGCCAGATGCCTGGTGCAGACCGTATAATGGGTTATGGTTCAGTATCATTGCCGGATAATTATATGACAGGATTAATGGAACTAATTTATTGTTATGGATATGTAGGCTGTGTATTATTAGTTTTAGCTTTTATGGCGTTATTTTTTAGCGCGCATAAAAAATGGTATCCTAAAATTCTTTGTTTAATATATTTAGGTTTATTATTAATTGCAAATCTATTTTCTTTTATTATATTGTCATTTTGGTTTAGCAATATTATCGCTTCAGTTTATGATAAAGCTTCAGATATTACTATGAAAAAAGAACATAAAATAAAAAAGGTGAAAAAATGGAAGTTAATCAGATAAATAAAAATACCGATGGTAAAAAAATCGGCATTTTTACATTTTATCGTTATAATTACGGAGCTTTTTTACAAGCTTATGCATTAAGGCAATATCTCGAAAATTTAGGTTATAACGCTCAACTGGTATATTTTGATTATTCAATATGCGGCATTCCATCAATAAATACACATAATCTGTATTCTTTTGCAAAAACTTTTGTAATTGCCATGTTAAGATACCATAAACGAAAAGAAAAATATAAATGTTTTGCCAATAGCGCTCAAAGGGTATTAAAAGAATCACAACGTTATAAAAGTATTAAAAAACTAAGTAAAAATCTTAATTATGATATTCTTTTGACCGGAAGCGATCAGGTATTTAATCCTAATTTAGCTCCGAAAGGATATTATGTACGAATGTTAGATTTTCCTGCATCAAAAGGTATTAAAAAAGTATCCTATGCTGCCAGTATAGGATTGGATAAATATCCGGCAAAATATGAAGAAGATTTTCGCCGGTGTTTATCAACATTTGATGCAGTATCAGTTAGGGAAATACAGGCTGAACAAATTATTAAGCAATATACTGATAAAAAGATTTTACAGCATATTGATCCGACATTTTTATTAAATAAAGAACAATGGGAAACATTTTCTCAGGATTTGCCGGAAAATATAAATGAACCGTTTATTTTTATACATATATTAAAACGCCAACCGGAATTAATAAAATTTGCAGAACATCTTTCAGTTAAACTGGGCTGTAAAATATTAATGTCTGATCAAAGAGATGTATTTAAAAATGCAATAAAGCTTGATAAGCCTCTTTCACCGGAACAGTTTATACGCGCTATTATGTCTGCTCAATATGTAGTGACAAATTCTTTTCATGGGATGGTTTTATCTATTAATTTACAACAAAGAGCGCGTATTTTTATACCAGAAACCGCACCGGCTAGAATTACGGATATATTAGATAATTTCAAATTAAATCGTCTTTGTCAGGATGAACTTCTTTCTTTAGAAGAAATAAAATCTTTATATTCTTATGCAGATAAAAAAATAAATGAAGGAAGGTTATCTGCGAGAAAGTATTTGCTTTCTCTGAGTGAATTATGATAAAAAATCAATCTAAATTAACTGCTATGTTTATTTCATATGCAGCCACAGGTATGACTATGGTTGCAAATATTATTTTAAAGCCTTTTTATATCGCACATTTCGGCTTGGATGGTTATGGACTGTATACTTATATTTATGCTATTGCTCAATATGCAATTGTTATGGATTTGGGTATTAGTACAGTTATGACTAAATATATTACAGAATATAGAAGCAAAAAGGATAAAATAGGTGAAAAGAATTTTGCATTTCATTGTTTATTAATTGTAATAGGCGCTGTAACTATACTCTCGGTTATGGGGGTAATTATATATAATTTAATGCCGGGAATTTTATCTAATCGTCCGGCTGAAAGCATTGTATTAGGTATGAAAATGGTTCGCTGGATGTTTTTACAGATAGCTGTTGTATTATTCCAGCATTATTTTGACGGTATAATGCTTGCTTATGAAAGATTTAAAGTGGTAAAAGGAATAGCTCTTTTGCGTACTGTTTTACGATTTGGGTTAACTTTAGGCCTGATTTTAGGCGGCAATGATGTTGTATCAATAGCTATCGGCGATGCAATAGCTACTATTATATGTGTAATTGTAAGTGTTATATATGTATTTTTTAATATTAAATTCCGTATGCGGTGGTATCGCTGGGAATTTAAAGTTATGCGTCAAGCTGGAATATTAATGACGGCATTGTTATTGCAATCGGTTACAACCTATTTTAATAATTCTGTAGGCAAAATACTATTAGGTGCAATGGTAAATGACAGTGCAGTAGCGATATTTGATATTGCTATGACATTTATTATGGTTTTAACCGAACTGCCTGTTATTACTAACAGTGTATTTTTACCATCAGTAACTAAATTGGTAGTTAATAATGCTGATGGACATAGATTAACTGATGAAGTAATTAAAGTTGGGCGCTATCAGATGCTTATTTGTTCATTAATATTTGGGGGCTTTTTATTATTTGGACAGCATTTCCTTAAATTATGGACAGGCGAAAATACATTAGTAGCATGGTTTGTTGCATTAATTATGATGATTCCAACAGCTATACCGCTTATTCAGCAAATATGTTTATCTATTTTAACAGCTAAGGATAAAAGAATATTCCGATCGTTAATATTAATAGGCTGTACAGGCTTGAATTTTGGAATATCAATTGTTTTAATACCTTATTTAGGGATATTCGGTGTAGCGATTGGTACAGCATTATCATTAATTATTGGAAATATTATCATTATGAATATATATTATAAAAAGAAAATTAAAATAGAAATTGGCCGTATGTTTTGTGAAATTATGAAGGGGATACTTCCGTGTTTTATAATTACAACGATAGTATGTTCACTTTTATTATTAATCCCGCTGCAAGGATATGTTTGGTTATTTACTGAAGCTATAATATTTTGTATTGTATTTGCTGTATTATTATATTTTTTCGGTTTAAAATCATATGAAAAAGCACGTGTAGATCATATATTAAAAAGGAGAAATATAAGCGGATATAATTCATAATAAATATTGTGGATGTGAATGATGTGCCCAATTGTTTTCTAATAATGCATAAAGCTATATTATCCTAAATTAAACAATATATAAAAATATGCATTAAAATATTAAAGAAAACATTTAAAGTTACGATACCGTAAAAAGGGGGCGCCTGCGTGCAACCATATGAAATATGGTTGCCAAATGCAAAATAATTTGCTCAATAAAGATGATGAGTATTTAAGATAATACTAGTTTCTTTTATTAACTCAGCCTGAGTATTAAAAAATTATTTTGCGTAAAGCGCATCCAAAGGATGCGCTGCGCAGGCGCCCCCATAAACGGTACTTTTACATTATCTGTTGCTTTTTATACTAGATTTATTATTTATAATTTTAGTTTTGAGTGATTTAAATTATCTTAGAAAATGCAATTAAAATGCATGAAGATAACCATGGCTTTTATATATCCATATATTATGAAGAACATTTGCAAGGGATGTAAACGCTGTTTAATAGAGAACTGGCAGTTTAAAGCAATTATTAAAAAAAGTGAATATTCAAATGTATATGCAGCTAAACATATTTCAAATACGTTAAGAAAAAACAACGCATCAGGCGGAGCGTTTACAGCATTGTCGGATACAATATTATAATCAGACGGCATAATTTATGGAGCGGCATATGATAATAATTTTAATTTAAGACATATAAGAGCGGGTAATATAGAAAAAAGAAATCAATGCCGTGATAGTAAATATCATCAAAGTAATATATTAGATTCTTTTATAATGATTGAGAATGATTTGAAAAAATAGAAAGTATGTTTTTGTTTGGTTGTACCCCATGTCAATGCGATACGCCAGGGAAAATGAAAGCATTATTTTTAAGATTTCATAAATCTATTTATAAAAATTCGTTGTTAATAAGATTATATTTAAAACATAGAAAACATTAGAAAGGATGTGAAAAGATGCAGAAAAAACAAAAAATCGGACAGGTAACCTTATGGAATTATAATTATGGTTCAGTATTGCAGTGTTATGCAACTCAACAACTTGTTCGAAAACTAGGCTATGATTGCCAGCTGATTTATAGAAATGAGACTGGGATTAATAAGTATCTTTTCATTTTATCTGATCGATTTAAAGGATATATTAAATATATACGTTATCCAAAATATATTAAGAGATTTAATAAGCTGCGTGCGTCTACCAGAAGAAAAAGCTTAAATATGTTGTCAAAAGACAATTTAAACGCATTACAAAATTTTATAAATAAAGAAATAAATTCTTGCGGAAAAACCTATTCTAAATTAAAAAAAGATGCAAAAACAGATCAATTTGCCGCATATATAAGCGGAAGCGACCAAGTATGGAACGCAAGCTGGTTTGTACCTAATCCGGTATATTTTTTACGGTTTGCGCCAAAAGAAAAACGTATTGCATGGGCTCCCAGTTTTGGCGTTGATAAGGTAGCTAAATATAATTACATAAAATTCAAAAAATATATCGCACAATTTGCATATTTATCGTCAAGAGAACAACAGGGAATTTCTATAATAAAGCAATTGACCGGCCGGGATGCAGTATTGACAATTGATCCGGTATTAGCTTTTGATGCAGAGTTTTGGAAAAAGAAGATAAATAAAAATAATACAGATATTATCAAAAAGCAGCCGTATATTCTTACTTTCTTTTTAAATGAACCAAACAAAACAGCAATTAACGCTTTGGAAAAAATAAAAGCTCAAACTAATATGAATCATATATCGTTTGCATACCATTATAAATCATTAAATCAAAATGATAGCATGAATATTGACGGCTCTCCATGGGATTTTTTAAATAATATTGCCAATGCTCAATTTATATTAACCGATTCTTTTCATGCGCTTACATTTGCAATGCAATTTAAAATACCTTTTTATGTGTTTGACAGACAATATACACATGATGAAAATCAAAATAGCCGTATAAAATCAATTTTAGATTTATGCAATGTTTCAAATAGAATGATTTTTAATATTGATGATATTGATATTCAAGATTTAATTGATTTTGAAGGTATACATACAATATTAAAAAAAGAAAGAAATAAGACAGTTAACTATTTAAAAAATGCATTATATGCAGTAGCTGGAAAACCGGAAGGCGAGGTATACAATGATAATTAAATTAAAAGATAAAATTCATTGTACAGGCTGTTCTGCTTGCTGCGATATATGTCCGGTTAATGCAATAACAATGCAAAGCAATAATGAAGGTTTTTTATATCCCAATATAAATGAAGATATTTGTATAAAATGCGGCAAATGCATGAAAATATGCAATAAAACAAACGATAAAGAAATATTTGCAAAGCCTGTTAAAGTATATGCAGCTATTAATAAAGATAAAGAAAAATTACTTAAAAGCTCATCAGGCGGATTATTTTCCGTTATAGCGGATTATATTTTATCACAAAACGGTATGATAGCCGGCTGTATATTTGATGAAAATCTTATAGCACGGCATATTGTTACCGATAAACCGGATCTTATAAATAAAATGCGCGGATCTAAATATGTACAGAGTGATACAACACATGTATACCAGAGAATAGCATCATTGCTAAGAGAAGGAAAGAAAATACTTTTTACAGGTACGCCGTGCCAGGTAGCGGGATTAAAAGCATATTTAGGACACATACCGGAAAACTTGATAACAATTGATTTAGTATGCCATGGTGTGCCAAGCCCCGGGTTATTAGAAAAACATATAAAATGGAGACAGTCAAAATTAAAAGGAAAAATAATAGGTTTATCGTTTAGAAATAAATCCCGTATAAATAAAGGTACATATTATTTAATGAAACTTAGTTGTGAAAATAAAACCCAATATATATATTCATGGCAGGATCCATATTTTCAGGCTTTTTTACAGGGTCAGGATTTACGTGAAAGCTGTTATACATGCCCGTATGCAAAAACAGAGCGTGTGGGAGATATTACATTAGCCGATTATTGGACAGCATCTGATTTGCATCCTTCATTAAATTGCAAAAACGGCGTATCTTTATTGCTGATAAATACTATTAATGGACAAAAAATATTATCCTGTGTTAAAAATAAACTGGATATAATACCAACGTTTATTGATGAGGCAGTAAAAAGCCAGGGAAATCTTATACATCCATGCAGCCGGCCGCAAATACGGGATAGTATATTTCAGAATATTGATAACATTGGTTATGATAAATGGGCAAACAGTTATTTTTATTCTTCAGGATATATAAAATCTAAAATATTATGTTCAATAGGAAGCTGTATTACGCCGGAATTTAGAAAAAAACTAAAACGGATTATATCCTCAAAATAATGATTAAAAGATTTTATTAGAAAATATAAAATAAATAAGCCAGATAAAAAATAAAGGAATGGTAAAATGAATAAAGAAGTATGTATTGGAATGGTTGGCGCAGGCAGAGCTACTGAATTACATATGCAGGCATACCGGCGCGTACATGATATACCAATAAGATTAAAACATATTGTGGCTAGAAGACAGGAACAATTATCATATGCAAAAGATAAATATGGTTTTGAAAAGATGTCTTTTAGGTTTGAAGATCTTTTAGAAGATCCTGAAATTGATGTTATTGATATATGTACTCCGCCATATGTTCATTTGGATATGGCGGAAGCTGCACTTAAAGCAGGAAAACATGTAATATGTGAAAAACCATTGACTGGTTATTTTGGTCGCAAGGAAGATATACAGCCCATTGGCGATAGTGTTTCTAAAAAAATAATGTATATTCATTTATTGGAATCAATGGAAGAACTGCGCAAAATAGTGGCCGATTCAGATAAACAGTTTATGTATGCGGAAAATTTTATATATGCACCGGCTATTGTAAAAGCTGCAGAAATTATAAAAGCCAAAAAAAGCCGTATTTTATTTATGAAAGGTGAAGAAAGCCTTAAAGGTTCCAGTTCTCATGTAGCAGGGGAATGGAATAAAACCGGAGGCGGTACGTTTATCCGTACAGGTTCCCATCCTTTATCTGCAATTTTATGGTTAAAACAAAAAGAAGCCCAGGCGCGAAATATTAATATATATGTAAAAAGCGTAATAGCAGATATGGCAAGAATTACACCCACTTTAAATGAATATGAACACAGACATATTGCAGCAAGGCCGCATGATGTAGAAGATATTGGTACAGTAATATTAACATTTTCAGATAATTCCCGTGCCGTTGTAATAGCAACCGATACATTATTAGGCGGAAGCAAAAATTATGTAGAATTATATTGTAATGATGCGGCAATAAATTGTAAACTTACATTAGCCAATCTTATGAATACCTATTTTTTGGATGAAGACGGTTTGGATGATGTATATATCTCAGAAATGCTGCCGCATAAAACCGGATGGAATAACCCGTTTATATCAGATGAAATTATAAGAGGTTATACAGCAGAAATACAAAATTTTATGCAGGCAGTTGTAGGAGAACAAAAACCAGAATCAGATTTTAAATTGGCATATGATACAATAAAAGTGATATATGCAGCCTATTTATCTGCTGAGATAGGTAAAAAGGTTGAATTGGAGAGATAACATGACTCAGGATTTTCTATATACAATTCATTTGGCAGGCTGCGGTACATTTGGCTTAATACCTAAAGATCCGCCCAAAGATATAAATTGGCGGGAAATATTTCGTTTAGGAAAGGATCATTCTGTTATACCGCTGATATTTTGTGCAATGCAAAAACGTACAGATTTAAACTGTCCAAAGGAAATTAAATCAGAATTTGAAAAGTTTTCATGGGTCCCAATGATTCAAAATCAAATGAGAAATGAAGAAATAATAAAATTATTAAATAAAGCAAAAGGAGAAAAAATTTGTTCGGTTGTATTAAAAGGTGCAGCAATAGGACAAAGTTATGATGCACCTGAAGCGCGTACAGCTTTAGATACAGATATTTATGTTAATTCTGATGATGAAGAAAAAATGCTTCTATTTTTAAAACAACAAGGTTTTCATATCCGTCCAAGACAATCAAACTTTTATCATACAACATGTGTTCATCCTAAATTTGGCGTTATTGAATTACATATAGATTTATTCAGTGAAAATGCAAAAAATATATGGTTTGAAAATATAGATCTATTAGATTATATCAGCTTAAAACCATATATAATTAAAACAGAATATGGTGAAATTTATTCTATTGACCCTACAAGCCATTTGATTTTTATATGCCTGCATTTTTTAAATCATTTTATTAATTCAGGTACTAGTTTAAAAATGTGTTTTGATATAGCGGCTTTTTATAATAAAAATAAAGAGCAAATTGATGAAGACAGGGTATATAAAGCAATAGAAAGATGCAATGGACAAAAAGTATTAAAAGCAATGTTTAGTATGCTTTATATGGCAGATATTATAATAAAAACAGGTTTATTTAATAATATATCAGATAATCAAGGTGCAATGGAATTATTTATAGATGATCTTGAACAGGGCGGAGAATTAGGCCGCAAAAATTTATTAAGCCGTCAAACAGAACGAAATCATAATGTAAGAAAAAGAATTATTTCCAATAAAGGCAATATAGGTTATTTTATATATTGTATTAAACGTTGGATGATGCGCATACGGTTATATTTTTTACCTACCAAATCGGAATTATTATTTGAATATCCACATTTAAAATATATAAAAGCTTATTTTAAACATATACAAAAGAAAATGTATGACCATTTAACAAGAAAGAAAAATATCCGTAAGACAAGTAAAACATGGAATGAAAACAGAGAAAAGCTTTTAACAATTATGGATATTTTAGAATAGCTGAATATAAAAATATCAGGGGGAAAATATGGTTACAAAATCAGAACTATTTGGAGTTAATTTAATACAATTGTTAAAGGCTTTGCTTAGGAAAATATGGATAATTATCCTATCAGCGCTTATATTAGCCGGCGTTGGATATGCTTATACATATTATACGTTTATTCCTACTTATCAGGCTTCCATTATGTTATATGTTAATAATAGTTCAACAACTGAAAATTCATCAAAAACTATATCACAGGCTGATTTAAATGCAGCACAGAGCTTGGTTGATAGTTATATGGTTATTTTACGTACACGTACAACATTACAGCAGGTTATAGACCGGGCAGGAGTTGAGATGTCTTATCAAAAATTAAATGGTATGATAACAGCGGGTTCGGTTAGCGCTACAGAATTTTTTAGGGTTACCGTAACAAGTACTGATCCTAATGAAGCTGAAAAGCTTGCTAATACAATAGGAGATGTTTTACCGGAACGTATACCTGATATAGTAGAAGGAAGCAGTGTTAAAGTTGTTGATCCGGCTACTTTACCGACAAGCAGTTTAGCTCCGGATTATGTACAAAATACATTAATAGGAGCATTGATTGGTATTTTTATAAGCGCGGCAATTATTATTATAAAAGAACTTTCAAATAAACTTGTAACATCAGAAGAATATTTGCGCCAAACTTATACTATACCGGTTTTAGCTGCAATACCGGATATGTCTATAATAATTAGAGAAGAACATAATGCTTAAATTAAATGGGGGTGATAAAAAATGGGTCAGTTAAAAAATAAACAAAAGCCTTATAATAACGCTGTATTGCAGCTTCATGCAGAACAAATGCATATGCTTGGGGAAAGTATGAGTTTTGAAGCTGCAGAAGCATATAATCTTCTGCGTACAAATATAATGCTGTCATTCCCTGATGAAGAACAATGTAGAGTTATTGGTATTACAAGTGCTTTTCGTGAAGAAGGTAAAAGTATCAGCAGTATTAATATTGCCTGGTCATTTGCTAATATGGGTAAATCTGTACTTTTATTAGAATGTGATTTAAGATTACCGACAATTGCTAAACGATTAGCGTTAAAACCTGAACCTGGTTTATCTAATGTATTAACTGGACAATGTAAAATTGATGAGGCTATTCAAACAGGACCTTTAAAAAATATGCATTATATATCAGCTGGGAATATTCCGCCTAATCCATCGGAATTATTAGGATCAAATAGAATGAAAGAATTAATAAACCAGTTAAAAAAATATTATGAATATATTTTCTTTGATTTACCGCCTGTTAATATAGTAGCTGATGCATTAGTTGTATCAAAGCTGCTTGATGGTATGCTGATAGTTGTACGTGAAAATTATTCTGAACGTGGAGCATTAATGAAAATGGTACGACAATTTGAATTTGCTGATGTAAGAGTATTAGGATTTATATATAACTGTATAACAGATTCTGTATCAAAATATGGTAGGAAATATGAAAAAGAATATAGAAAAAAATACAAATATTATAAAAAGCAACAACCTTGATATATTTCATATAATTGATTTTCATACGCATATACTTTCTGGAATAGATGACGGAAGCAAATGTGTAGAAGAATCTATTAATATATTAAAAGAACAATGGGATCAACATATAGATATAGTTGTTGCAACACCTCATTTTTTAGCATCACAAAATACACCTGAAGCATTTTTTCTTAATCGTAAAAATGCTGCGGATAATTTATTAAAAGCGATATCGCAATTGGATAATAGGCCTAAAATAGCTCAAGGAGCAGAAATTAGATATTTTCGTGGGATTAGCCAATGTGATAAGCTTGATTTGCTTAAAATTATGGGGACTAATCTGTTATTAATAGAAATGCCGTTTTTTCCATGGTCAAAGGATATTTTAAA
This sequence comes from uncultured Clostridia bacterium, assembly GCA_944384895.1. Lineage (GTDB taxonomy): Bacteria > Bacillota > Clostridia > Oscillospirales > Acutalibacteraceae > RGIG7067. Next base: position 33,548 of record CALWVB010000103.1, read on the forward strand.
AGAATTATATGATTTATATACAGTTCGTGAATTTAAAGTGATTATAGCGCATATTGAAAGATATTTGACAATACAGAAAAAAAGTATAATAAATGAGCTTTTTAATATGGATGTATTTATTCAGGCAAATGCTGAATTCTTTTTAAATTGGTATACAAGAAGAAAGGCTTTAAATATGCTTGAAAAAGATCAGATACATTTATTAGGTTCCGACTGCCATAACCTTAATACACGTCCGCCTAATATTAGACAAGCTATAGATATTATATATAAATATTTTGGAGAATATAAAGTTAAACAATTATATAAATTATCGCAAGATCTTTTAATAAATGCTGTATTGTCCTAATCATATATCTTTACAACTTATAAATATAAAGGATAAATTTTTAATATACTTATTATATTAATTTATAAAAATGTAAACACATACTGGTTACGTAACTTGGACAGAAGAGGGGGGCGCCCGCGCAGCCAACCATATAATTATATGGTTGGCTTATGCAAAATAATTTGCTGAAAAAAGATACTGTTAATAAGGAAATACCGGTTCCTTTATTATATAGTTTTTATAAGACGGTTATTTTGCACCCAGCGCATCTTTGATGCGCTACGCGGGCGCCCCCCTATTTAGCATAGTTTATTCATTGGTGTTATGTAATTTTGTCTTAATTTGTTTTTTAATTAGATTGAATTTATAATAATCGCTCATGCAATTTTGATTGTAGTTTTATATTATTAGAATTATTATATATGATGCATATTTTATAATGTACTTGTGAATTAATATTAAATCTGTTATAATACTACCTTAAATAAGCTTATTGGATAATAAGGTACAATAAAATTTATTTTTAAAAGGATGGTGTTAAATATACTCGACATATGTTTATTAGGATGCGGTGGAATGATGCCGCTTGAAGAAAGATATTTAACATCGCTTATGGTAAGATATAATGGACATTGTTTATTAATAGACTGCGGTGAAGGCACACAATTAGCTATACGTAAATGCGGATGGGGATTTAAAGCAATTGATGCTATATTATTTACTCATTTTCATGCTGACCATATTGCAGGCCTTCCAGGATTATTATTAACAATAGGTAATTCTGATAGAATAAAACCTTTATTTATATATGGACCGCCGGGAATCAGAAGTATAGTGCAAGGATTATGTATGATTTGCGGTGGCTTACCATATGAAGTATATGTATGTGAACTTAATATAAAGGATAATAATGGGCAAATATTTAATATAGAAAATATACCGGATCTTGAAATATCAGCACTTAAAGTGGATCATAGGATATGCTGTTATGCTTATTCTATAAATTTAAAAAGAGCTGGTAAATTTGATGCCAATAGAGCTAAATTAAAAAATATTCCTATTAAATATTGGAGTAGGCTGCAAAAGGGTGAAATTATTAAAGATAGCGGAAATATATGGCAGCCTGAGGATGTATTGGGAAAACCTCGTAAAGGTATAAAAGTAACATATTGTACTGATACAAGGCCAATACCTGATATAGCTCAGTTTGCTCAAAGCAGCGATCTATTCATATGTGAAGGTATGTATGGGGATGATGAAAAACTTCAATCAGCTATAGAAAAAAAACACATGTTATTTTCAGAAGCAGCTAAATTAGCAAAAAATGCTCAAGTTAAAGAACTGTGGCTTACACATTATAGCCCGTCAGTTGATGATCCGCAGGAGTATATTCCTAAAATAAAGAATATTTTCCCCAATATTATTGCGGGCGATAATGGGATGAAAAAAGAAATAAATTTTATAGATGAATAAAAATACAGCCATACGGAAAATTTATACCGTATGGCTATTTTAATTTATATTAATTTTTATTGAGTTTCTTTAGGCATACTGCGTTTTTTATTAAATATACCAATAAAAAATAAAATACCAATAGGAATAAGTATTATACTTATCCATTGTGAAGTAGATAAACCAAAGAATATTCCACGGATAGAATCATAACGGAAAAATTCCAAAACAAAACGTTCTATACCATAACCAATAAGATACATGCCAATAATTTTCCCAGGTTTACGTTCATGGCGAGAATAAGTGAAAATTATAATAAAAAGTATAAGATTCAAAAAAGCTTCGCATAATTGTATTGGGAAAAATGATTGTCCTAAAGGAGCTACAGAATCCGGTTTAAAATATACACCGATTGGGGGTGGATATGGCATACCATAACAACATCCGGCACAAAAGCAGCCAATACGACCTATAGCATGAGCTAATGGAACTCCTGGGATCATATTTTCAATTAAATCAAGAAAATTTATTTTGAATTGTTTTGAATATATAAATACCCCAAGTATTCCGCCGATTGCTCCGCCATAAAATACAAATCCGCCAGTTAAAAGATTAAAAAAATCGCTGGTTGTAAATGAACCAGAGCTTATTTGATCAATTAAGCTGGGTAAAACAGTAATTATATATAAAAGCTTTGCTCCTACTACAGCTGTTATACCCACATAACAGCAGCAATAACCTATATCAGAGCGGGAAATTGATTTTTTATAACGAAATTTTGTTATGATAAATATAGCAAGTGCACAGCCTAGTACAATTAATAAGCCGTACATTGGAATTTTTATACCAAATATATTTAAATATGGAAGCATAGAAAAATAAATCCTTTTTGTGATTATTATAACAATAAAGGCGGACACGGCTTAACAGCACGATCCGCCCAAAAATTAAAGTGATAAGTAAAAAATTAATAAAGACTAGAAAGACCGCCAGCAACGCTGCTTACACATGCGATACATGCAATTGTGAATATAGCGCAAAGTGCTGTTGCGATTATGCTGAGAACAAGACCTGCAGTAGCTATGCCGCTTGTGTTGCCTTGCTTTTTAGCCATAACGCCAAGGATAATACCAACGATACCACAAACTACACCAATAATGCCGAGAACAACTGTTGCGCTTAACCACCAGAATACTACAGCAATAATACCAAGAACGAGGGAAGCGATAGCTAAACCTTTACCTGGTTGAGGAGCCTGTGGGCCTTGTGGGTATTGAGGATATTGTGGGCCTTGAGGGCCTTGCGGATACTGAGGGCCTTGTGGTCCTTGTGGTGGAACTTGATTGTTGAAATTAGGATCTTGCATTATAATTTCCTCCTTACAATAAGTAACAAAAATAGAATTCTATTAATCATATGAGTAAGGACAATCATTCTATGATTAATATTAAAGACATTTTACACTATCGTTCATTATTTGTCAATATAATTTTAATATTTACGGCATATTTCTGCATAATAATGCATGAAAAATGTTTATTTATAAATATAAAATTTAAATTGACAGTGGAAAATCAGAATTTTTTGGTATATAATAAAAATAATATTATCTTTTTTGTAAAAAACAATTTATTATTGTTAAATATATAATACATTATATGATTATATTAAACGCAATAAATTACAAAAATAATATTTAATAGGAGGTCTAATATGAAACGTAGAATCGGTATATTAACAAGCGGTGGAGACTGTCCAGGTTTAAATGCGGCTATAAGGGGAGTTGCCCGTGCGTCCTATGAAATGTTTGATGCAGAATTTATTGGTATTTCAGATGGTTATAGAGGCCTTATACAAGGTGAATACAGAGAAATGCATAAAGAAGATTTTTCCGGTATATTAACCCTTGGCGGCACAATATTAGGAACTTCACGCCAACCTTATAGAAATATGAGGGTTATTGAAGCTGATAATATTGATAAAGTTGCAGCTATGAAAGAAAATTATAAAAAAATGAAACTGGATTGCCTTGTAACATTAGGCGGTAATGGTACTCATAAAACAGCTAATCTGCTTGCAGAAGAAGGATTAAACGTAATAGGTCTTCCTAAGACTATTGATAATGATATATGGGCGACAGACGTAACGTTTGGCTTTCATACTGCTGTTGATATTGCTACAGAAGTTATAGATAGAATTCATACAACAGCTAACAGCCATGGCAGGGTTATGGTTATAGAAATAATGGGTAATAAAGCCGGCTGGCTTACATTGTATTCAGGTATAGCAGGCGGAGCAGATGTAATATTATTGCCGGAAATCCCATATAGTCTTGATAAAGTAGTATCAGCGGTAGAAAAACGAGCTAAGAAAAAGAAACGTTCATTTGCTATTATAGCAGTAGCTGAAGGATCTATGACAAAAGAAGAATCTAATATGAAAGGCAAAGAACGTGCAGCACTTAGAGCAAAAGATAAATATCAGTCTATATCATACCGGCTTGCAGATCAAATACAAAATGAAACAGGATTTGAATCAAGAGTTGTTGTCCCGGGACATTTCCAAAGAGGCGGCAGCCCATCGCCATATGATCGTGTGCTTGCTACCAGATTTGGGGTTTATGCAGCAAGGCTTATAAAAAATGAACAATATGGAACAACTGTAGCTATGAAAGGCGATACAGTAACTCATAATCCTCTTTCAGAAGTTGCAGGTAAAACAAAATTTGTACCAAAAGATTGTCAGATGGTTGAAGATGCAAAAGATATAGGCATAGCATTCGGCAATTAAATAAATTTATTATAATACTAATGCTTATATTTGGAAGGCGTGTTGTGTAAAATGGCATTATATGAACCGATAATAAAAAGATGTTCGGTAAGATCATATTCAGATAAAATACCAAGTAATGTAGTAATAGATGCAATAAGAGAAAAAATAGGTAGGCTTAAACCTCTTGATAATACTATACGGATAAAATTAGCCGTTGTAAATGCAGCTGAAATGGCTGAATTGACAGGCACTAAGAAAATATCACAAGCTCCGTATTATATAGTAGCTTATTCAGAAAATAAAGGTATGGCATATCAGAATATAGGATTCTTGCTTGAACAATTGGTATTAAATATGTCAGCTATGGGATTAGGGGTATGTTATCTTGGAGGGTTATCTGTTAAAAATACCCCTCCAGGATTTATATATATAATAACTCTTGCATTTGGTATACCTAAAGGATCATTAAGACAAGGTATATCAGAATTTAAAAGACGTCCGTTAGAATCTCTATGCAGAGGGGAACAGCCGGATGAGACAGTTTCTCAAATAATTATGGCGGCAAGGCTTGCTCCGTCAGCTATGAATCTTCAGCCATGCAGATACCAGATTGAAGGACATAAAATACATATATTTAGAGGAAGTCCGCCGTTGGCAATAAAAAAATTTGTAAAACTTCAGCAAATAGATTGCGGTATTGCTATGGCGCATATTATGGAACAGGCAAAATTTATGGGCATACACGGTAAATTCTGCAAAATGGATAATATAAAAACTGGCGGAACATATGAAATGAGCGTAATATTAGATTCAGAAAATAATGAAGATAAATCTGAGAATGTAGAATTTTAATATTTTATATAAAAATTATTTTATAAACCAAAATATAATTATTTATTTCTCTCAGTTTCTATTGTAAAATGAATTTATTATTGTTATAATTTGCTATATCATAAGTAAATTATAATAATAATTTACAATAAAGAAAGGGAGGAATATAAAATGAGATTGACCAAAAAGCTAATGGCGATAATGTTATCCATTGCAATGATTTTGTCAGTATGCATTATACCAGCAGCCGCACAAAATGATGAAGGGCTTTTAATCTTCTATAATTTTGCGGATGGGGCTGAAGATGCTTCAGGCAATGGAAACGATGGTACGTTAAGCGATGTCACCATAACAGACGATGAGATATTTGGCAAAGCAGGCGAATTTAATGGTTCAAGCAGAGTGGTAATGCCGGTTGAACCGTTTACAGCTTTAAATGATTATTCATTTGAAGCATGGATTAATCCATCAACGCTTGAAACATGGTCAACCCTTTGGTCATTAGCAAGTGATCAAAAAAATTATATGAATTATACTATTACGTCAAACGCCTCTGGAGTAAAGGGCGGCGTATCATATAGTATGGAAATTAATGATAGTGAAAATAGAATAAGCGCTAAAAACGGCGTATCGCCAACTGTAAATACATGGAATCATATAGCGTTTACTCAAGAGGGCAATATTGGGCGCTTATATTTAAATGGACAGCTTGTTGCTGAATCTAATAATGATATAAGCTTACATAAAGCTGAATTAGTAAATAAAATGGCTACGCTTGCATCACTTGATGGAACAAATGCATATCTTGGAACGGGTACAGTATGGGGAGATCCAGGATTTAAAGGCAGGATAGCTGAATTTAAAGTTTATAATAAAACATTATCCAGTGATGATATCGCTGCTGAATATGCATCAATTCAGGACCAGATACAGCTTGTTGCAGATAAAGAAGCTGTTGCAGATGCAAAAGATAAGCTTACAATAACAGATTTTACTAACCAGGATATTGATTTGCCTAGTGAAATAGGTGAAAATGTTTCTATATCATGGGAAAGCAATAATACAGATATTATTACAAATGACGGTAAAGTAACACGTCCTGTTGGAGCTGATACAGAGGTTACTTTAACAGCTACTCTTACAAAAGGCAATGCAAGCGATACAAAAGAATTTATAGTAACTGTACAGCGTGCAGCTGTAACTGATGAAGATATCGTTGCATTGGATAAACAAGCCCTTGATTTAGGAGATATTTCTAAAATTAGAGGGGATATTGAGCTTCCAGCTTTAGGTTATGAAGGTTCAACAATAACATGGGTTTCATCCCGTCCGGACGTTATATCAGCATATGGCATTTATACTGAAATAGAAGACCAAGCGGAAGATATAACTGTTATTCTTACAGCAACCATTACAAAAGGCTCTGTTAGCGATACAAAAGAATTTACAGCTATAGTTCCAGCATTTTCAAACGAACCATATGCATATCTTATGGCACATTTCCCAAATGTAAGCCCATTCCCGACATCCTTCTCAGTTTCATTGGATGGACAAACATTTACTAAAATTAATCCAAGCGAACCGCAGCTTGAATCAACTGTTGGCAATGGTATGACCCGCGACCCGTTTATATTCAGGGGACAGGACGGCGTATTCCATATTATAGCTACAGACGGTTGGACATCAAGGGATATATTTGTAGCTGATTCTACAGATTTAGTAAATTGGACAAATCATAGAATACTCAATGTAAATGGTGATTTAGCTGAAAGAGGAGTTGATCTTGGCGGACATGCATGGGCTCCTGAATGCAGTTATGATCCAGAAGTAGGAAAATATCTTATTTATTGGTCAGCATCAACAAATGAATCTCTTGATCCTGACGGACCGGGACAAAAAGGCCAGGGACAATATCATAAGACATATGCTGTATATACAGAAGATTTTGTAACATTTGAAAAACCGTTTATTTTAATAGATCCTGGATTTGATATCATCGATCCGACTATGGTACAGTATGAAGGAAGATGGTATACAGTATTAAAAGATGAACGAAATAATTCTTCATCAGTACCAACAGGTAAAAAGCTTATCTGGGGTGAAGCTGATCATCTTTCAGGACCATGGACTATTCATACTGAATTAGCTATTTCTGAGGACAGCAGAAATAAAGAAGGCCCGACAATTTATAAAGATATTCACAGCGACGGATATTTCCTTGCATGGGACTATTTTTCCAATAGCGCTATGGGTGTTGCATATTCTAAAACGCCTAATATAGGTACATCATGGAAAATAGTTGATTCCAGCATAGCAAATGATGTACGCCATCCTTCAGTAATCACTATTACAGAAGAAGAATATTACAGAGTACTTGATGCATTTGGTGCGGATTCAGGTGAAATAGAAATACCGGATACAATTGAAGAGCCTAAAGCTGAACCAATTTTGCATTATTCTTTTGAAAAAGATACAATTGAAGGAAATATTGTTAAAGATATATCCGGAAATGGTAATGATGGAACGCTTTATGGTTCTCCGTCATTTGAAGAAGACCCATTAAATCCAGACGGACAATCAATAAGACTGAATAATGATAATATTACATCCCAGTCAGGCAATGGGCAATATGTATCAATGCCGTCTCAATTGCTTGCAAATATTAATGATGTAACAATTTCAGGATGGATTTATTGTATAGCAGGTTCTGCTACAGGCAATACAAACCAGGGACGATTCTTTGATTTTGGTACTGGTCCAAGCAGTTCTGGCAAATATTATTTCTATTATTCAACTCAATATGACAGCAGTTCTCCAAGAGTTGGTATTACTATGAACAGTAATGCCGGTGAAACTACTGTTATGGCTCCAAACCGTGATGTAGGAAATTGGCATCATATCGCAGTTGTACTTGACGGAACTGATATGATACTTTATTATGACGGCGTTGAATACAGAAGAAATAGTAACTTAGCAACAAAACCGTTTATGCTGGAATATACAGCTGCATTCCTGGGACGTTCTATGTGGGGACCTGATAAACTGTATAATGGACGTATTGACGATTTCAGAGTATATAACAGAGCGGTTTCAGCTGAGGAAATATCAAATATATATCAAGGTAAAACTGATGATGAGCTTGCAAAATTAAATACAGATTTAGCTTTACTTGATTTAGGAGATCTTTCAGCAGTTACAGATGATATTTCTCTTCCAACAACTTTAAAATATGGCTCAACTATCGAATGGTTATCAGATAAACCTGAATATATCGATAATACAGGTAAGGTAACCCGTCCGGCATATGAAACAGGTAAAGTTCCTGTAACCCTTACGGCTATAGTTACAAATGGCGATAGCAGCCAGACAATAACATTCAATGCTATTGTATTGCCGAGAGATAAGATGGTTGAAGGTATAAATATAGAAGCGCCTGAAAAAGCCGGACAAAATAATTTGTTTGAAATTAAAGTAACTACAACATCTTTTGATGTCGATGATATCCGTGTTACAAGCGAATATGGATTGGATATTGGCAGACAGATTATAGATACTCAAATAAATATGGATAATACTGTTACATGGACAATTGGCCTTAGTATTGGTACAAAGGGTAATCGTGAATTAACAGTAACAACATTTGCATCAGGCCAGGTTAAAGATAAAGCAACATTTAATATTGCTATAGTTAATCCATGGGAAGTTAATCCTCCAGAGGTTGAACCGGAAGTTTATGAAGCAGGTATAGTTGAAAATCTTGCAGCTGTAAATCAGCCGTTTACTGTGGTTATTAAAACAAGCCTTAGCGTACAGGATATTCAGTTATATAATGAGTATGGTGATACAATAGGCCAGCTTAGCAAAGAATATTCCGATCAAGATGGAGTACGTACATGGACAATAAAAGCTGCCTTTGGTACAAAAGGTAACCGTACTTTAAGATTTAAAGCTATGTGTGATGGAGGAACTATACTTGACGCGGGCTCTGATAGAATTACAATTATAAAAATGTGATAAACATTTGAAAATATTTTAATTTATTTTTGCTTTTTAAAATATTTTAAAAAATATTATAATTTGACAAAAAAATACCGTATAGGAAATAATTTTCCTATACGGTATTTTTTGTTGGACATGTTTATGTTATAATATCTTTTATATGCGGGGAAAATTATCTTATAAGTTTGATTTTTTATATTGATAAATAGTTGAATATTATAAATTATACTCTCTATTATCAAAGAATAACATAATTATTCGATTTTATCAAAGAGAGGTATTGTATTAATGACCTGGTCTCATGAAAGTACACATTCGAATGATAATGAAAAAACTAAACGATGGAAAAAAATAGTTGGAATAATAATAGTTCTGGCATTTATCGCATTTACTGTTGTAATATTTTTTTGTATAGGTAAGCCGTTAATGCAATTTGTATCAGAACCATCAAAATTTCGGTTATGGGTAGATCAGCATGGCATATGGAGCAGATTAGCGTTTATAGGCATGATCGCCTTTCAAATTATTATAGCAATAATACCAGGAGAACCGTTTGAAATAGGAGCCGGTTATGCATTCGGCATATGGGAAGGCACGCTTTTATGCTTAGTGGGTTCTGTTATAGGAAGCGCTATTGTATATTTATTTGTACGTTATTGCGGTATAAAAGCTATAGAATTATTCTTTCCAAGAGAAAAAATAATGTCATTAAAATTTCTTCAAAATACAAAAAAATTAAATTTAATAGCTTTTATTATATTTTTGATACCAGGTACTCCAAAAGATATTTTAACTTATTTTATTGGGCTTACGCCTATGAAATTATCAGTATGGCTGCTTATAACGGCAACTGCACGTATTCCTTCTGTTATAACTTCAACTATCGGCGGGGACGCTTTAGGGATGGAAAATTATAAATTTGCTATTATTGTGTTTATAATTACAGCCGTTATTAGTATTGCAGGTATATTAATATATAGATATATACAAAAAAGGCTTGATAAAAAGCATAGTGAAACCAATAATATTGAATAAAAAAATAAAACCACTGTTGATTATAATAAAATATAATCAGCAGTGGTTATTTCTTTAAAAATATACAGATTTATTCATATCTAACAGCAGTGCCGCATGCGGTAACCATTAACATGCCATTATTTGAACCTAAAACTTCATAATCAACATCAACGCCCACTATAGCGTTAGCTCCCATTTGATATGCGCGTTGTTCCATTTCTGAAAGTGCGCTTTGTCTTGCTTTTATTAATTCATCTTCATATGTATTGGAACGGCCGCCAAAGAAATTGGATAAACCAGCAGAAAAATCTTTGACAAAATTTACGCCTGATATAGTTTCACCAAAAACTACACCAAAATATTCTACAATTTTTCTGCCTTCAATAGATGGAGTGGTTGTTATTATCATATAAAATACCTCGCTTAAATATTAATCATAATAATTTGTCATGAGCATATTGTTTTATTTTTTCAAATGACTGTGCGCTTATAACGTGTTCAATTCTACAAGCGTCATTAGTTGCGGTATCTTCATCAACACCTAATGCAATAAGACATTTTGTTAATAGTTTATGCCTTTCATACATACGTGATGCAATTTCCTGACCTTTTTCAGTAAGTATTATATAACCTTTACCGTCAATATCAATATAATTTTCTTTTTTTAATAAATTTACAGCCCTGCTTATACTGGGTTTTGAATATCCAAGTTCATTTACAATATCTATTGAACGGACTTGTGTATTACGCTGGCTTAAAACTAATATAGTTTCAAGATACATTTCGCCAGATTCCTGCATTCTCATAAAAATAAGCCTCCCAAAAGAAATAAAAGCCATATTTAATAGTAATTATATTGTACCATATGCTTTTATACTATGCAAGTTTTGTACATATCATACGATAAAATTAAAATAGTAAAAATAGGCTTGACATTTTTAGTTAGCAGGTGTAAACTATTACCTAGATAAGGGGTTAGTTAATGCTAATCCCTAATATAAGTCCTGTTGGTTAGTGTCAGCTAACAAATATTAAGGAGTGAACTTTATGTCAATGAAATATACAGCGGCTATTAATAGCCCACACGGCAAAAATATAGATGTTCATTCTTCTGATAATCGTTCAATTTCATTAATACCGCTTTCAATGGTAAATCCAGGACAGGAAGTGGTAGTTAAATCCATACGTGGAAGAGACGATGCAAAACGATTCCTTGAAAATCTTGGTTTTGTAGAAAATACTACAATTTCTATAGTAAGTGAATTGGGCGGAAATGTAATAGTAAATGTAAAAGGTACACGTGTTGCTATTAGTAAAGCAATGGCTTCGCGTATAATAACAGCCTGATTTATAATATTATATATTATATAATGAAAATTTTGTTAACACAAAACAAAAAATAAGTAAATAGCTAATGACATATAGAATATAATACAGGAAAGTACCGGGGATTATGGGGCGCCTGTGCAGCGCATCAAAGATGCGCTAAATGCAAAATAATATAATCTTTCACAGCAGGCTGTACTAAAATAAGCAACAGGTATTTTCTTATCAATATCAGCTTAAATAGGGTATATTATTTTGCGATAAGCAGCCATATGAAATATGGCTGCACACAGGCGCCCCTTTTTAACGTAGCTCAACCAGTAATCTTTTGGTTATAAATATATTTGTTTTAGTTTAGTTACTTTATTATTAGTTGTTATATAATTTAATTTTATATATTATGTATCTTTTGATATGGGAGGGATAAGTTTGAAAACCTTAAACCAGGTAAAGTGTGGCCAAACCGCTACGGTACAAAAGCTTATCGGTACGGGTGCTCTTAAAAGGCGTATTATGGATATGGGCATAACAAAAGGAACCGAAATATATGTGCGTAAGGTAGCGCCATTAGGCGACCCAATGGAAGTAAAAGTTCGTGGATATGAACTGTCCATACGCAAAAATGAAGCGGAAAATATCGCTGTGGAATAATTGCTGTAGCGATATTTTTTATCATCACAGGTTAGTGTAGACTAACTAAATGCATTATAATTAAGGAGGACGCCCTGATGAGCATAAAAATTGCCCTTGCCGGCAATCCTAACTGCGGCAAAACTACTATGTTTAATAACCTTACCGGTTCCAGTCAATATGTTGGTAACTGGCCAGGCGTTACAGTAGAAAAAAAGGAAGGAAAGCTGCATGGAGAAAAAGAGGTTATAATTACTGACCTCCCGGGAATATATTCCCTTTCACCTTATACATTAGAAGAAGTTGTAAGCCGTAATTATTTATTAAATGAAAATCCTGATGCAATAATAAATCTTGTTGACGGTACAAACTTAGAACGTAACTTATATCTTACAACTCAATTGCTTGAATTAGGTATACCAACTGTTATAGCATTGAATATGGTTGACTTAGTTCGTAAAAACGGCGATAAAATTGATATAAAGAAATTAAGTAAAGAGCTTGGCTGCGATATTATAGAAACATCCGCATTAAAAGGTATTGGTTCAAAAGAGGCTGCAAAAAAAGCTATTGATTTAGCAAGAAGCGGATCTAAGGCACCAGATTATCATAAATTTAGTAAAACGGTTGAAGATGCTTTACAATCAATAATCAGTCTTATTGCAGATAAAGTCAATCCACAGCATGAACGTTGGTATGCTATCAAATTATTTGAACGCGATGAAAAAGCTATAGAACAATTAAAACTTACTGCTGATATCACAGCATCAATTGAGAATATTATTAAAGAAGTAGAAAATAAACTTGATGATGACAGTGAAAGCATTATAACAAACGAACGTTATGAATATATCGGAAAAATAATGTCCGATTGTGTACATAAAAAGAATAGAGCTTTAACAACAACAGATAAAATAGATAAGGTTGTTACAAACCGTTGGCTTGCATTACCGATATTCGCTGTTGTTATGTTTATTGTATATTATTTATCGATATCTACAGTCGGTACATTGGCTACTGACTGGGTTAATGATGGAGTATTCGGTGATGGATGGCATTTATTCGGAATAGGTTCCGGAGAATACTCAGAACAGGTAGAATTATTTGAAGCTGAGGCTGAAGCAGCTCAGGCAGCAGGAACTGAACTTACTATGGAAGAACCGGATCCAGCTAATTATGGCGTATGGGTACCAAGTATACCAGCGCTTATAGAAAGCGGTCTTGATGCTGCAAATACGCCTGATTGGTTAAATAGTTTAGTATTGGATGGTATCGTAGCAGGTGTTGGTGCTGTATTAGGCTTCGTTCCACAGATGTTAGTATTATTCTTACTGTTATCAATATTGGAAGACTGTGGATATATGGCTCGTGTAGCCTTTATTATGGACAGGATATTCCGTAAATTTGGATTATCAGGTAAATCATTTATTCCAATGCTTATTGCATCCGGTTGTGGTGTACCAGGCATAATGGCATCAAAGACTATAGAAAATGAAAAAGACCGCCGTATGACGGTTATGACTACTACATTTATACCATGTTCTGCAAAATTACCGGTTATCGCTTTGATAGGCGGTGCATTATTCCCAGATATGTGGTGGTTAGCGCCAGCTATGTACTTCTTAGGTATTTTAGCAGTTATTGTATCTGGTATAATATTAAAGAAAACAAGAATGTTTGCAGGCGATCCAGCTCCATTCGTTATGGAATTACCTCAATATCACGTACCAGCAGCTAAAGGTGTTCTTATTCATATGTGGGAACGTGGAAAATCCTTTATTATCAAAGCCGGTACCGTTATCTTCTTAGCTTGTGCAGCTATTTGGTTCTTATCAAGTTTCGGCTTCACAGATGGAAAATTCGGTATGGTTGAACAATCAGCAAGTATGTTAGCTGTAATAGGTGGAGTAATTGCTCCGATATTTGCTCCATTAGGCTTTGGTACTTGGCAGGCAGCAGTTGCTACATTTACAGGACTTGTTGCAAAAGAAAATGTTGTTGGTACATTCGGTGTATTGTTTGGATTAGGCGCTGATGTTACTGAAGCAGATCCAGGATTATTAGCTGAAATATCAAATATGTTCCCATATGGCGCAGCAGCATTATCATTCCTTGTATTTAACCTGTTATGTGCACCATGCTTTGCAGCTATAGGCGCTATTAAGAGAGAAATGTCAAGTGCAAAATGGACTTGGTTTGCTATAGGTTATCAAACAGTTTTAGCTTATGCTAGCGCATTTATGATTAACCAAATAGGCGGTTTGATATTTGGCGGAGTAAGCTTTGGTGTATCAACTGTTATAGCATTTATTGTATTAGCACTTTTCTTATTCCTTCTCTTCCGTCCAAATCCACAGAATAAATTACAGCGTAGAAAAGTTACTGCTTAATTTTTGATATATAAAAATATCCATAGAAAAGAGGAGTTGTGTTATGCTTCAATGGATATTAAATAATATAGCTACAATTATTATATGCGCTATTATTCTATTGCTCGGAATATTAGCAGCCAGATATCTTTATAAATCACATAAAGCTGGTAAATGCGCAGGATGTCCAGGTTGTTCAAGCTGCGATGGCAGTTGTTGCAATTGTTCTCATAGCAGCCAGCCGGTTCCTGCCGAAAATGAGCAGAAAAAACATTAATTTAGAGTAATACTACACCTCCCCAAAAGCATGTAGATAAATCTTAAAAATGAGCCTATAAAATGATCTTGCCATACTTACTCCTTATGGTATTTAGATTATAGGCTCATTTTTGCTATACTTTTTTCTTATTTTGTTATACTATAGGTAATTTTGTTCATAATTGTACTTAAAGTTTTTAAATTGTCGCATTATTTTAATTCAAATTAAAAAATATTACTTTTTTAATATAATAAAAATAATAGACGCATAACTGATTTTGTTTTATATTAAATCATTTATGCGTCTATATTCATCTAAATCATTAATTTATCTAAAAAGCATTATAACATCAAAAATTAAATATATAGTATTATAATTATAAAACAGTTTCCGGAAACGTTAACTTCAAGGGGGGCGCCTGCGTGCCGCCATATTTTATATGGCGGCACAATGCAAAATAATTTTTTATATATAAAGATATAAGCTGAACTTAAAAATATATGTTTTACTTTTTTGGTTTAGCTTATTATATACTTAAATTATTTTGCCCACAGCGCATCTAAAAGATGCGCTGGACAGGCGCCCCCCCAAAAAGTCATAGGTACTTTTCCGTATCCCATTTTTATTAATATTATTTTTAATTCGTTTATAATTTGTGATATATAAAATAACTTTTATATATAGGTTAATATATTTAATATAATCTTATTTAATTATCTGAAGGAGGATCATTAACAGATTCTTTTACAATATCATTCTTATCCATTTCACGTTTAAGCCGTTCATCACGTCTGTTCATAATAAGATTATACAGCATTCTTATTACAGCAATAACTGGAACGCCTATAAGCATACCCACAAAGCCGAATAACCCGCCTCCAATAGTAACGGCAAATATAACCCAGAATGGACTGATATCCAATGCGCCGCCTAATATTTTCGGCCCAATAAAATTAGTGTCGATTTGTTGAAATGCAAGTAAAAATATTGTAACGCCTAATGTAAAAATAAAGTTCTTGGAAGTTACAAATGTTATTAATACAACAAAAACACCGCCAATGATAGGGCCAAAGTATGGGATTATATTAAACAT
Source organism: uncultured Clostridia bacterium (assembly GCA_944384895.1). Classification (GTDB taxonomy): domain Bacteria; phylum Bacillota; class Clostridia; order Oscillospirales; family Acutalibacteraceae; genus RGIG7067. The sequence goes on from CALWVB010000103.1 coordinate 49,627, forward strand.
ACCAAATATAAATCCTAATACAACCGCATTATCAACTCCAAATAATAATAAACCAATGGTAGCGCCTATGCTTACAATTAAACAATCGCCAAATTGACCTACGAAATAGCGATATATAATTCTATCAGCCTTTTGATAAAGTGTGGACATAAAACTCATTTGATCTTTATTTAATATAACAGCAGCCATACGCTTAAATTGAGTCAATAATTTATCCTTTTCAAGTATCATATAAATTGATACAATAAGCCCGACAAAAAAGTTCATTAGTACTTTTGCAAATGAAGTAGTTGCATTAATTACATCTGGAGCAATAGATGTTACGTCTGAATTAATATTAAAGAAAGAATAAATAGTATCTATATTAAAGCTGTCAACAAAATTATTAATTTGAGTATTAAACATATGCAGTATCTCACCAGGTTCAGCAAGTGATCTTAAAAATACGCCTATACTGTCTATATATCCGGGAGCATCTCGCAAAAAGTCTGAGATATTTTGAATTAACATAGGTATAAGGCTGCCTATTATAATAGCTAATATTGCTATGAAAGATAGATAAACAATAGCACAGCTGAAACCAACAGCGCATTTTGATAATATTTTAAATTTTGATCTTTTAAATTTTCTTAACAGCAATATATATGGTTTATATAGAAAATATGCTATAACAAGGCCGACAATAAACGGAGTCAGCACAGAAAATACCTTGCCAAGGCCTGATAACATACCGGTTAAATTATCAAATGTTTTATATATTGCAATAACTGCTGTTGCAAATAATAGCCCTTTAATCCATATAGACCATTTACTCCAAATTCTTTTCAGCATAATCTTGCTCCTTTAATGCTTTATGAGCATGGGTTATTTATATTATGGTGCGGCTTATCATAATCCATTCGAAATTATGTGATTACCTGTTTAATTTTATAAGATAATAATCAATTTTTTATAAAAATAATAGGAATAAGTATTGCACATAAAATATTTAAAAATCAATACATTTAAAAGCATGAATAAATTTTTATATATAATAGATAAAGCTATATTACCCTAAATCAAATAATATATAGAAATAAAAGTAAAAATATGTAATATAAACATCTCTGGTTACGTTATCGTAAAAAGGGGGCGCCTGCGTGCAACCATATGAAATATGGTTGCCAAATGCAAAATAATTTGTTATATTAAAGATGATGTATATTTAAGGAAATACTAGTTTCTCTTTATTACTTAGCCTGAATATTTTAAAAATTATTTTGCCTAAAGCGCATCTAAAAGATGCGCTGCGCAGGCGCCTCCATAAGCAGTACTTTTTACGTTATCTTTTGCTTTTTTATTTAAGTTTTATTGTTTATTATTTTGTTTTGAGTGATTTAAATTATATCAGCAAATATAATAATGGATAAAAATGTATTTATATAAATTATAACATAATAAAAATATATAGACAATAAAAGGTGAAAATAAGCCCTCCTAAATTTATTATTTTAGGAGGGCTAAATATTTTTTATAAACTTTATGCTTGAGGATTATTATCCTGATTTGTACTATCCTGAGATTCATTGGGCATATTATTTTGCTGTTGTTGTGAAGCCTGTGAAGAATCTGAACTTTGTATAGGATTATTATCTATAGGAGCTTGTTGATTATAATTCTGTGGGTTTTGCGTAGGGGACTGATTATAATATTGATTCTGATTATAGTTTTGATCCATATTATTTTGATAAGGATTGCCTTGCTGCTGATATGGCTGGTAATAATTTGTATTATTATAAGGCGGCTGATTTGGTTGATAATAATTTTGTTGATTATAATTATTATAATACCATTGATATTGAGGATATACACGTCTTGAATAATACGGATTTCTAATATAAGGATTATTTAGATCGAGCGGTGTTGCATAAGGATCATTTGGATCGCCGTTTGGATTAATACCAAATTCCTGAGGCATACATATACCGCGTGATATTGCAACCTTTTTTGATACATCATATAATTCAGCATATGTTGCATAAAAATATGCATATGCCCAATATATACCGATAAATAATGCGAATTCACCTAATATCATCCAGCCCAAAAAGGATAGGATAAGTACAAATATTGCTCCTTTTTGACCATCTGTCATATATATGCTCATTTTTAAAGCGCGTTTATAATCAATTTGAGGATTTTCTGCTAATATAAATGGTACCATACTGTATGAAATACCTTTAATAATAACCATAACAAATCCGGCGATAGGTATAATAAACCATAAAAAGAGAAAAAGCATCATCCATGCATATGCAGCAACTACTTTTAAATATTGTCCTTTTCTGAATACACTGAATAATAATGATATTGATGGGGCTTCAGGATCATATGGATCCCGGTTTGCAAGAAAATATCTTATCATACCCACAAATAGAGGGCCCCATAAAAATATATAAACAGCGACCATTAAAACTACTAAAATGAGATCTGCCGGAATCAATGCAAGAAATATTTTAACAATATCTTGAGTTGCAGCAGCCATGATCAAGCCTGGGAAAGATGTCATAAAACTTATAAATACTGAGAAAAAACTTAATAAAGATAAAATAACATAAGCGATAAATACTGATACAGTAGCCATTAACCATTTTTGACTAAAAATATTTCTCGAAAGAGTGTTTTTAGCCCTCCATTTTAAATCTTGCCGTGTCCACATACCATAAACCTCCCTTAAATACTAAGTTGTTTTTATATTATATCATACATTTAATAGTATTAATAGTATAGTATTACATTACTGTGTAATTATACCAACAAATAATCATATACTTTATACATATTTTCAGATATAGGCGTATGCTTGACAAATTATTTATTTAAGTTATAATTTAATGTACTGTAAATATAAGGATTCGTGAGTCTTATATGGGCCCGTAGCTCAGCTGGGAGAGCGTACGGTTCGCATCCGTAAGGCCGAGGGTTCGATCCCCTTCGGGTCCACCACGTCGGAGCAAAGTCCGCTTTGCTCCGACGTCTTTTTATGCCCATGGCA
>CALWVB010000104.1 GCA_944384895.1 uncultured Clostridia bacterium
ATGCAGAGGGTACAAAAACCAGTAAAAAATAAACCGTCAGAATTTATATGTAATGTTACAAAAGAACAATACTGCAATATGGTGGAAAAAACCAAACAGTATATTCTTGATGGGGATATATTTCAGGCTGTAATTTCTCGCAGATTTGAAACACAATATACAGACAGCCTTATAAACGCATACAGAGTACTTCGTACAACCAATCCATCGCCTTATATGGTATTTATGCATATAGATGGGGATGAAATAATGAGCACATCACCGGAAACATTAGTCAGATTACAAGACGGTATATTATACACTTTTCCAGTAGCGGGATCCAGGCCGAGAGGTAGGGATGAATTAGAAGATATTAAATTAGAAAAAGAACTTTTACAGGATGAAAAGGAACTGGCTGAACATAATATGCTGGTGGATTTGGCAAGAAATGATTTAGGCCGTATATCGCAATATAGTTCGGTTAAAGTTACAGATTATATGATGATACATAAATATTCGAAAATAATGCATATAACCTCACAGGTGCAAAGCAAAATTTGCAAGGATAAAGACGCATGCGATGCAATAGAAGCTGTATTGCCGGCAGGAACGCTTTCAGGAGCGCCAAAAATACGGGCATGTGAAATAATAGAGAAGATAGAAAAAACGCCTAGAGGGATATATGGCGGCGCTTTAGGATATCTTGATTTCACAGGGAATATGGATACCTGTATAGCAATACGTATGGCGGTAAAAAAAGACGGTAAAGTATATGTCCAGGCGGGCGGAGGAATAGTTGCGGACAGTATCCCGGAAAGTGAATATGAAGAATCAGGCAATAAAGCTAAAGCGGTTATGGACGCTATAATAAAAGCCGGCGAGGTGGATGAAATATGATTTTATTAATTGATAATTACGACAGCTTTTCATATAACCTTGTGCAGATGATAGGTGAGATTAATCCTGATATTAAAGCAGTAAGAAATGATAAAACCACAATTGATGAAATAGAAAAAATGGATCCAACCCATATTGTATTATCGCCCGGGCCGGGTTATCCAAAGGATGCAGGCATATGTATTGACGCTGTAAAGTATTTTGCAGATAAAATACCAATATTAGGAGTATGTTTAGGGCATCAGGCAATATGCGAGGCTTTTGGAGCCCAAATAACCCATGCAAAACAGATTATGCACGGTAAAAAAGACACAATTACAATAGATAATACAACGCCTATTTTTAATGGGTTAGCAAATATGATAGATGTTGCAAGGTATCATTCGCTGATAGCTCGAAATGAAACTATACCGGATGAATTAATAATAACCGCACAGGATAAAAATAGGGAAGTTATGGCGGTAAAACATAAAAATTATGATGTATACGGATTACAATTTCATCCGGAATCTATTTTAACTCCGTTAGGCAAAACAATACTTGAGAAATTTCTTTTAATAGAAAGGTGACTTATTATGATTAAAACAGCTATACATGAACTTATGGATAAAAATGATTTATCATATGATATGACAAAACAGGTTATGGATGAAATTATGAATGGAAAAGCAACAAACGCACAGATAGCGGCATTTTTAACAGCTTTAAGAATAAAGGGAGAAACTATTGATGAAATAACAGCCTGCGCGGCTGTTATGAGAGAGCATTGCGTAAAATTAAAGCATGAATATGATGTTATGGAAATAGTAGGCACGGGCGGAGACGAGGCTTTTACTTTTAATATTTCCACAGTATCCGCCTTTGTAATATCCGCCGCAGGAGTCCCAGTAGCAAAACATGGCAACCGAAGCGTATCAAGTAAATGCGGAGCGGCTGATTTATTGGAAGCGTTAGGAGTTAAACTTGACCTTACGGCTGAACAATCGCATAAAGTACTTGAAAAAACAGGTATGTGCTTTATGTTTGCGCCGGTATATCATTCTTCAATGAAATATGCAGCGCCGGTTAGAAAAGAGATGGGCACGCGCACAATATTTAATATTTTAGGCCCTATGGCGAACCCCGCCAGTGCAAGTTTACAGCTTTTAGGAGTATATGATAAAAATTTAGTGGAGCCGTTGGCTAAGGTTTTATCAAATTTAGGCGTAAAAAGAGCTATGTCGGTTTATGGAAACGATGGTTTGGATGAAATATCACTATCCGATACGACGACTGTATGCGAAGTAAATAACGGCAGCTTTAAAAGCTATACATTTGACCCGCGGGATATGGGTTTTGAACTTTGTAAACCATGCGATTTAACTGGAGGCAACGCTGAAGAAAACGCTATTATTACAAAAAAGATATTATCAGGTGAAAAAGGCCCTAAGCGCGATGTTGTGCTATTAAACGCGGGAGCATGCCTTTATATGGCCGATAAGGTTGAGACTATGAAAGACGGTATATTATTAGCAGCCGATATGATAGACAGCGGTAAAGCGTTAGAACAGATGTATAGGTTTATAAAGGCGACAAAAGAGGTAGCGGCATGATATTATCAAAAATAGCAGATGCGGCAAAAATCCGGATAAAAAAGCAAAAGGAAGCTATACCGTTTGAAAATATAAAAAAAGCATCGCTCAATATGCCGATGGACACCGGATTTCCATTTGAAAAGGCTCTGGATAAAAAAGATATAGCTTTTATATGTGAAATAAAAAAAGCGTCGCCGTCAAAAGGTATTATAGCCGAGCATTTTCCGTATATCCAAATTGCAGGCGATTATGAAAAAGCGGGGGCTGATGTAATATCAGTATTGACAGAGCCTGATTTCTTTATGGGTAAAGATGAATATTTAAAGCAGATAAGCTGTAAAGTTTCAGTTCCTTTATTAAGAAAGGATTTTATAATAGATAAATACCAGATATACCAGGCAAAGATATTAGGAGCTAGTGCGGTTTTGCTTATATGCTCGCTGCTGGATACAGAGAAACTAAAAGAGTATATCAATATATGCCACAGTTTAGGCCTTTCAGCTTTAGTTGAAGCGCATACAAAAGATGAAATATCATCAGCAATAAAAGCAGGCGCTAGGATAATAGGAGTAAATAACCGCAATCTTAAAACATTTGAAGTGGATATACAAAACGCAGTAAGATTAAGGCAATATGTGCCAAAGGATATTTTATTTGTAGCTGAAAGCGGGATAAAAACTGCTGAGGATATTGATGCTTTAAGAAAAGCCGGCGTCAATGCGGTTTTGATAGGCGAGACGCTTATGAAAAGCTATAGTAAAAAAGAAATGCTTGACAGCTTGAAAGGATGCGTATAACATGTTAAAGGTAAAGCTGTGCGGTTTAACAAAACCGGAAGATATTGAAGCTGTTAATATAATAAAACCTGATTATATAGGCTTTGTATTTGCAAAAAGCCCCCGCCAGATTAATAGGGACAGAGCTGCGAGGCTTAAAAATATGCTTAACCCTGATATAAAAACGGTGGGAGTATTTGTAAACGCGGAAAAAGAAGAAATAATCAGCCTTTGCAAGGATGAAATTATTGATATTATCCAGCTTCACGGGGATGAGGACAACAGATACATAGACAGTCTGAGAAAACAGGTTGATAATAAAATAATTAAAGCGGTAAGAGTAAAAAGTGAGAAGGATATTATCAATGCTAAAAAAATAAACTGCGATTACCTGCTGTTAGACGCCTTTAATAAAAATAGTTACGGCGGAGGCGGAAAAGCTTTTAACTGGACGCATATACCTCAGGATATTGGACCGTATTTTTTAGCCGGAGGGCTTAATATATCAAATATTGCCCAGGCTGTTAAACAATGCCGTCCATACAGTGTTGATATAAGCAGCGGCGTGGAAACAGGCGGAACAAAGGATAGCAGGAAAATGTATGAGATAGTACAGATTGTGAGAAATATCGCAAATTAAGGGGAGAAAAATATGTCAAAGGGAAGGTTCGGCATTCATGGGGGCCAGTTTATCCCGGAAACGCTGATGAATGCTGTAATAGAACTGGAAGAGGCTTATAATTATTACAGCCGCGATGAAAAATTTATAAAAGAATATAACGATTTATTAGCAAAATATGCAGGGAGGCCATCGTTATTATATTATGCAGAAAAAATGACTAAGGACCTAGGCGGAGCAAAAATATACTTAAAACGTGAAGACCTTAATCATACAGGTTCACATAAAATAAACAACGTATTAGGCCAGGTGTTATTAGCGAAAAAGATGGGTAAAACCCGTGTAATAGCAGAAACAGGGGCAGGACAGCACGGTGTTGCTACAGCTACAGCCGCGGCATTAATGGGTATGCAGTGCGAAATATATATGGGTAAAGAGGATACTGAACGGCAGGCATTAAATGTTTACCGTATGGAGCTGTTAGGAGCAAAGGTACATGCTGTAACAAGCGGTACGCAAACATTAAAGGATGCTGTTAATGAAACTCTACGCGAATGGACTAACAGGGTGGAAGATACCCATTATGTAATAGGTTCAGTTATGGGACCGCATCCGTTTCCGACTATTGTAAGGGATTTCCAAAGCGTTATAGGCAGAGAAGTACGAGAGCAGATGCTAAAAGAAGAAGGCAGGCTTCCGGATGTATTAATAGCATGCGTAGGCGGAGGCAGCAATGCTATGGGGTTATTTTATGATTTTATAAAAGATGAGCAGGTAGAGCTTATAGGATGTGAAGCTGCGGGTTTAGGTGCGGACACTGATAAAAATGCAGCTACGGTAGCTAATGGGACAATAGGAGTTTTCCATGGTATGAAATCATATTTTTGCCAGGATGAATACGGCCAGATAGCGCCGGTTTATTCTATATCAGCAGGGCTTGATTATCCTGGAATAGGTCCGGAGCATGCGCACCTGCATGATATAAACAGGGCGAAATATGTGCCGGTAACTGATATTCAAGCAGTAGAAGCTTTTGAATATTTATCTAAAGTAGAAGGTATTATTCCGGCAATAGAAAGCGCGCATGCTATTGCATATGCAAAAAAATTAGCTCCACAGCTTAGTAAAGATAAAATAATGGTAGTTAATGTTTCCGGAAGAGGAGATAAAGATGTCGCTGCTATAGCAAGATATAGGGGAGTGAAATTATATGAGTAAAATTACAGATGTATTTAAAAAGGGTAAAGCTTTTATCCCGTTTATTACAGCAGGCGACCCTAATCTTGATATAACGGTAAAATTAGTACCCAAAATGGCTGAAGCTGGAGCGGATATAATTGAACTAGGAATACCTTTTTCCGATCCTGTAGCAGAAGGCATAGTAATACAAAAAGCTGATGAACGCGCTTTAGCAGCCGGTACTACTACTGATAAAATTTTTGATGCTGTTAAAAAAATACGCGAACAGACTGATATACCGCTTGCTTTTATGACATATGTTAATCCGGTTTATGTATATGGCCCGGATAAATTTTTTAGTAACTGCGCACAATATGGAATAGATGGAGTTATTATACCTGACCTTCCATATGAAGAAAAGGATGAAATTTATCCGTATAGCAGTAAATACGGAATTGATCTTATATCACTTATAGCTCCAACATCAAAGGAGCGTATCCAAATGATAGCTAAAGATGCGCAAGGTTTTATATACTGTGTATCGTCTATGGGTGTAACAGGCGTTAGAGAACATATTGATACTGATATTGCAGGTATGATTAATATGGTCAAAGAAGTAAGCGATATACCATGCGCGGTTGGTTTCGGTATATCAACTCCACAGCAGGCAAGCGAGATTGCATCGGTTGGTGATGGAGTTATAGTAGGAAGCGCTGTAGTGAAAATTATTGACGAATATGGTTTCGAATGTATTGATCCGGTTATTGAATATATTAAAAATATGAAAAAAGCGGTAAAATCATAAATATTAGTACTATATTTTTGGTTTCAGACGCATATAAGAGAAAAAATTTGAAATATTATAATATATTTTTAAAAAATATGTTGACATTTTGCTTATGATATAATATAATAGGCTTCGCCTTGAAAAATACGGCACTTAAAAATGGCGGTATAGCTCAGTTGGCTAGAGCATTCGGTTCATACCCGAAGTGTCGTTGGTTCAAATCCGACTGCCGCTATTTCCATTTTTTTAGCGCAGCTTAAATTATATTATATGGCGCGTTGGTCAAGTGGTTAAGACACGGCCCTTTCACGGCTGTAACACGAGTTCGACTCTCGTACGCGTCACTTATAAAAACCTTCTGGTAATTACCAGAAGGTTTTTTGTTTTTTTCTTAATTTAAATTTATTTATTAAAAATCATCGTGAAAGATAATATTGATAATATTATTTAAAATGATATTATCCTTATTGTACGGAA
>CALWVB010000105.1 GCA_944384895.1 uncultured Clostridia bacterium
TTTGTGCATAATTTGTGCAAATAAACATTCTATGTATAAAATTTAAAAATCACATACGCCGTACATTGCAATAGTAAAATCGCGCAAAGCCGCATCATGTTTATAATATACTGTACGCCGTTCCATACATAAATCCTGCATAAGGAGTTCTATATGATTATCATAAGCGTCTATATAAAAATAACGTAAAATAGTCTGCTGTTCTTTAGTAAGAGAGTTTAATGCGCGGTCTATACGCCGTAAATCACTGGAACGAATTTTTAATATAGTCTGTAAACGATCCAGTTCACAAATAATTGATAATTTCTGGTCTTCACCGCTTGATGCTTTACCACCTTGTACCCGTTCCCTTATAATACCTTTTGATAACGCTGTTTGCATTAATTTTAATTCCTGAATGCGTTCACTAATATTCTTTACAGCGCATTTAAGGCCATTATATTCATATAATTTTTGCTTTGAAAAGGGCCTGTAATCCAATACAATTCCTCCAGTATCATCTATATTTGTAATGCTTTTTCTTGATTTCATATATTCCTCCATATAAAATGGGCTATAATACAGTTCCTATAATAATTATACCATTTGTATTAGAACGATACAAATAACTAAAGCGACCAATTATTTTTCGTATAAAATTTTTACAAATAGTAACAAAAAACATCTTTGTGAATAACGAGCACATAGAAAAAATTAACTATTTTATATAAAAATTAGTTCTTAACGATATATTTTGTACATATTTGTTTGTTATAAAAATATAAAATAAAAGTGATTTATCGTCTCAGATTGTTGCGGGTATAAATTATAATTTTCCGTGAAAAAAGATTAAACTTTTGAGAATTTTTTGGTTTACTATTGCGAACTTACAGGTTTGTATTATAATAAATCTAGAGATATTTTAGTATTAAAGATAATAAGAATACCTACTATAAAAAACAGGAGCGGCAGGTAATTTTAATATGATAAAATTCAGAATAAACGGCGCCGGCGGCAATAATATAGGAACATTAAAAAATAAAAATGAAAGTAATATATATTTTGATGGGTTTTATTTAAAACCTGACCAAAAGGATTATCCATCATTAGTAAGATCAATATCGCCAAGAGATTTAAATTTATATGCAATATGTGATGGCATAGGAGTTCCAAGCGGTGGAGATCATGCTGCATATATAGCTGTATCTCAATTGGAAAAAGCGCATGATAAGCTTTATTGTGAAACATTTCCATATTGGGATGGAATAATGGATAGCTATGTGCGGTCATTAAATGAAGCGCTTTTAGATGAAGCTATTGAAATGCGAAAAGATTATGGAGTATCATTTTCAGCAGTAGGCTTTGATGGAAGATATATAAGGGCATATAATATAGGAAAATGCTCAGTATATATGCTTAGAAATGGGAAATTGACCCGTCTTACACGGCCGTATAATGTAAATGAGCCTATGATAACCGGATTAGGGCCGGCTGACGAAATACAGGCTACAGGAACATTTGAAAATGCACAAAAAGAAGTATTTTGTGCGCCTAAAATAGAAATGCGGCGCGGAGATACATTTTTAGTGTGCAATAGCGGAATAGATTCAGCATTAAATCAAAAAAGGCTTATAGCTTTATTATCCGATTCAGCACAGCCGGAAGTTATTGTTAATAATCTTATACAAATGGCAATTGATAATGGCAGCCGTGAAAATATATCTGCAATTGTTATAAAAACTGAAAAAGATCCAATGTCATCTTTTATGGGAAGCAAAAAAGGAGCTTGGCTTATAGGTATATTAACAGTGTTAATATTATTGTTAACTGCTGCTGCAATATGGCTTGGTATATGGCTTGGCAGCGATGATAGCCCAGCAACTTTACAAATAAATAATAAATCAATAAATAATGCTTCACAGCAAATTTCAGATGATATTCCATATAATATATCACAATTGACAATTGATTTGTAATAATATAAAAAAATAAAAGGCCATATAGTTAATATTAACTATATGGCCTTTTAGATATAAAAAATTTCGGTTATATTTGGATACAAAAGGGTTTAAGTCATAATAAAGAAAAACATTTTTTGATTTGATTAAAAATAATAATATTTTGTTTCATAAAAAAGACATTGTAAGTGTAGTTTAATATTAAAAATGATTTAGTATATTATTATTTGGAATTAAAAGAATAGATCATATTTACAAAGGAAATATAAAGCGTATCTATAATCAGACTATATTATAAAAACTAAAAAATAAAAATTAAATTATATTTATAAAAACAAACAGATATAGAATGTCCGTAAAGAGGGGGGCGCCTGTGCAGCGCATCAAAAGATGCGCTAAGATGCAAAATAATTAATATAGACTTAAGATGAACTAAAAAGAAAAACAAGTCTTTTTATATGAACAGTAACTTTATATGAAAAAAATTATTTTGCATAAAGCAGTCATATAAAATATGACTGCACACAGGCGCCCCCTTTTTATGTATAATAACAAAGAACAAAACCGCTAAACTATGCTAGCGGTTTATTTTATAATATATTTTCAAATTTTAAACACATGGATAATTACCTAAAAAAGAAAATGCAGGGAAATCTTCAGACATAGAACATAATAAATTAATAGTATCTTCATCAAATACTGAACCGGTAAAATCTACATAAAAGGAATATTCAAATCCTTTGCCCTGAATTGGGCGAGATTCAATTTTTGTAAGATTAAGTCCATAAACAGAGAAATTCATAAGAGCCCTGTATAAAGAACCAGGGATATGAGGAAGACAAAAAGAAAGGCTTATTTTATTAGCATCAGGAGAAATAATAAGATTTTTTGATATGGCAATAAACCGAGTTTGATTATATGATAAATTCTGAATACTTTCTTTAAGAATATTAAGTCCATATTGTTTAGCTGCCTGAGACGAACATATTACCGCTAAATTATCATCTTCAGATTGTGAAGCAGCTTTAGCTGCAGCAGCAGTATTAGTATAAGGTATAGCATGCCAATCATTATGGCTGATAATATCAGAACATTGGCTAAGAGCCTGCGGATGTGAACATACATTTTTGATATTATTAAAACTAAGTCCTTTTTTTGCAGCAAGACAATGATTAATTTCAAGAGTTGTTTCACAAACAATATATAAATTATATTTAGATAAATAATCATATATCTCTGAAACAGATCCTGCAAGGGAATTTTCTACAGGTACTACGCCAAATGAAATTTCATCAGCATATACAGCTTTAAAAACATCTTCAAAACGTTTATAAAATTTAATATCATTTTTTGGAAATAATTTTTTCACTGCAAAATTAGAATAAGCGCCTTCAACACCAGGACATGCAATAATCCCTTTATAATCAGATAAAGATGTACGCATAGAATTTTTTATAGTTTTGCGTAATTTATCGCCGCCTTTCATAAGGCTGTATTGCCTGGCGCGCGATACATCCATAAGCGTTTGAAATACAACTTTAGCAGCGCCGTCAAATTGGCCTGCCATTGATGACACTTCCTCTAATATAGCTTTTTCACGCTCTTCATTATAAACTGGCATATTATGTTCCATCTTATATTGCGCAACACCATCTGATAGTAGCATACGTTTTTTTAATAAAGAAAGAAGCTGTATATTTACTTCATCAATTTGCTGGCGTAGTGATAATAATTCATCCATTTATATAACTCCTTTTTTATAAAGGCTAAAAGTATATTAAATTAAAATAATATGAATTTAACTTATATAAATCAAAAATAACAAACATAAATATTATAAAATCATTATAAATAAGAAAACTAAATTATACTAAGTATATGGAGAGATATATAAAGATTTATCCTTAAAAATGTATGCTTATTTTAATCCATGCTCTACATATACAACTGTATATAAAAAGAACCGCTGATGAGGGGGGGCGCCTGCGCAGCGCATCTAAAAAGATGCGCTTGATTTGCAAAATAATATATCCTAATTAGGCATATCTGAAAATAAGAAATAGGTATTGTCTTAATAAGCAGTATGTTTATAAGAATAATTATTTTGCATTTGGCAGCCATATGAAATATGGCTGCACGCAGGCGCCCCTTTTAAGATAACGCAACCTGAAATTGTTTTAATTTATAGATATAGATAATTTTTACTTTGATTACTTGTTTACAACACAACATAAAACTTATGCTTTTTTATTCTTGGAGAAATCACATATAATGTATTTAAATCCATATCTACCATGTGAAAGACGGCTAAAATATTATCCGCTGACGCTGTACTGTGTAGTATTTCAAATTACATCTCTCCTGCATAAAGGATAACATTAAAGCTAAAGCAGTTGTGGTAAAAATGTTAGATTTTAATTCATATTTCTCAGCATAGAGAATAATGAAATTACACTTATCAGGGACAAAATAACGCTCGCAATATTATACTGGGGCTTTTACCCATATAGTACAACAAGTGCGACCGTCAGAGCCAATCGCATGGAGTATGCATGCAGGACGACCATGTGACTCATCTACCGTTTTGCCGCTTTTGAAATTTTAATCCACGTTCACAAAAATGGAGCACGACTTCGGCGTCATAACGCTTTGTTCCGTGCCCGGGCTATTTCAATCCACATCCTCCGACGCATAAAAAAATAAAAAATAGCTTAGGCTCTTTCTATTTCACCCCATATCCATAGCATGGAGGATTACTACCCCGAAGACAGCTATTACCGCGGATTAACCGGATTTTAATCTATGTCCATAGCATGGAGGGACGACTTATATCAATTTGGGCTATACCTGTAGCTTTCCAAATCTCGATCCACGCCCACAAAAATGGATGACGACATTATATTTAAAAAAGGTTCATCCTTTCAATCCACGTTCCTGTATGGAGGACGATTAGCTGAAAGTAAAAGCCATAGAAAACATCTATTATTTTTATTCATGTTTATGCATGAAAGACGGTTATAAAAAATGGATTTTAATTAGAAAAGGTGATATTTCAGCTTACATCCTTGGTATAGAGGACGACAGCTATATACACTGTTATAATTATATAGATGTCAGATTTTAACTCATATTCTCTGTATTAGATAAGGTCAATGATCCACATAGGAATAAGACAATAGAAAATATATTTAAATATGTGTTCTTCGTATTTTAATAAAAATTAATTTATGAATATATAATAAGCTTATATTTTACCATTGCAATCCATTAATAAATCAAGTAAAGCTATAGCGCATGCTGATTCAACAACTGGGATTGCGCGTAAAACAATACAAGGGTCATGTCTTCCTTTTATTATAAGCTTTGTATTATTTTTACTGATTAAATCAATAGTATCCTGTTGTTTTGCTATGGAAGCGGTAGGTTTAAAAGCTACTCTGAATAATATAGGCATACCGGAAGTAATACCGCCTATAGCGCCGCCGTGATTATTAGTACGGGTACGGATATTATCTGAATCATAATAATAAGGATCGTTATGCTCACTTGCTCGCATTTTGGATGCTGCAAAGCCTGCGCCAAATTCAATTCCTCTGACAGCCGGAATACCAAATATAATAGAAGCAATACGATTTTCCACACCGTCAAACATAGGTGAACCTATACCAGCCGGCATATTTACAGCAGCGCATTCCACTATTCCGCCCACAGAATCACAATCCATACGGGCTTTTTCAATGCTTTCGCGCATTAATTTTTCTGCATCCGGATTAATAATCGGAGCTGTACGATGAGATAATTCGTCTAATTTCTCATATGTTATGTCGGCCATATCAAATGGCGTATCTTTAATCCCGGCAATTTCATAAGCATGAGCGCCTATTACAATATTTTTAGTGCTAAGTATCTGGCGGCATATAGCTCCGGCAAATACTAACGGAGCAGTAAGACGGCCGGAAAAATGTCCTGAGCCTGCAATATCATTAAATCCGCCGTATCTTAAATAAGCAGGATAATCGGCATGAGATGGGCGGGGAGTACGTACAAGATTATTATAATCAGTTGAACGGGTATTTTTATTATATATTAAAGCGCATAATGGAGCGCCGGTAGTAATATTATTTAATAAACCAGACTGGATTACAGGGGTATCAGCTTCAAATCTAGGAGTTGAAGTAATATCTTTGCCAGGTGCACGACGGCCCATTTGCAGGACAACTTCATTTATATCAATTTTATATCCATGAGGAAGATTATCAATAACCACGCCTATAGCAGGACCATGGCTTTCCCCAAATATGCTTATTTTTAAATTTTTTCCCCATGTAGACATATTTTTTATTTACTCCTTAAATTATATATTAAAGGTATAATTTTTTATATTAAATACAGACAATATTTGCAATAAATTATATGCTATAATAAAACCACTGTCAATATATATAATATGAACTGGAAGCAGGATAAATATGAAAAAAGTTTATTATAACGGAAAAATAATAACAATGACTGAACCATTGTATTGCGATGCTGTATTGGTTGAAGATGGTATAATAACCGCAGTAGGCGATAAAAGCTATGTCTTATCAAAAGCAGGCGTACATACTAAAGAAATTGAATTAATAGATCTCAAAGGATATATTATGATGCCGTCTTTTATTGACTCTCATAGCCATATAACCGCATATGCAGATACTTTAGGTATGGTAAATTTAGAAGGGACTAAAAACTTTGAGGAAATACAAGAAAGAATAAAAGAACATATAAATAAAGTAAAGCCTAAAAAAGGCGAATGGATTATGGGATTTGGTTATGATAATAATATTTTAGATGAAAAAAATCATCCTAATAAAATTGTATTAGACAGTATAAGCGAATATAATCCGATATTAGTAGCGCATAAAAGCGGGCATATGGGAGTTATGAATTCATTAGGCTTAATAGAAACAGGTATAAATTATGAAACAAAAGATCCTGATGGAGGTAAAATTGGACGAATAGACGTATCCAATGAACCAAGCGGATATTTAGAAGAAACAGCTTTTACAGCTTTAGCAACAAAATTGCCAAAACCAGATATGAAAATGATGGCAAAACAAATTAATATAGCTGAAAAGGATTATTTTAGTTATGGTATTACAACAGCACAGGATGGACTTACAAGACAAAATGAATGGGAAAAACTTCTTTATATGTCTGAACATAATTTATTAAATATGGATACTGTTTGTTATATTGATATAGACGGATATAAATATATAATGGATAATAATCCAGAATATCAGGATAGATATATAAACAGATTAAAAATAGGAGGATATAAAACAATATTAGACGGATCGCCTCAAGGCAGAACTGCATGGGTAACTATGCCGTATGAACATGGCGAAGAAGGTTATTATGCATATCCATCATATGAAAACGAAAAAGTATTAGATTTTATTAATACAGCAGTAAATGAAAATAAACAAATATTAGTACATTGCAATGGTGATGCTGCTGCACAACAAATGATAGATACTTATGATTTGACATTATCAAATTTAAATAAAGACTGCCATAATCATAAAGATAATATCAGACCCGTAATGATACATGCGCAGCTAATAAGACGCGACCAGCTGGAAAGCCTGAAAAAGTTAAATATAATAGCATCATTTTTTATAGCGCATACATATTATTGGGGTGATATACACTTAGTGAATTTTGGCAAAAATAGAGCCTCTTGTATAAGTCCAGCCGGTAGCGCTATAAAAAAAGGAGTTATGTATACTTTTCATCAGGATACGCCTGTATTACCGCCAAATATGCTTGAATCTGTACAATGTGCCGTATGCCGAACTACACAGAATGGAGTTTTATTAGGTCAGGAAGAGAGAATATCGCCACTTAACGCTTTAAAAGGAGTTACAATTAATGCGGCATATCAATATTTTGAAGAAAATATAAAAGGTTCTTTAAAACCTGGTAAACTTGCAAATATGATAATATTGGATAATGATCCGTTAAAAGTACCGCATGATGAAATAGGCAAAATAAAAGTATTATGTACAATAAAGGAAGGAGAACCGATTTATATAGCAAAATAAATATAAATAACAAAGAACACCTGACAGCATTTTACCGCCAGGTGTTCTTTATTTTACTTTATATATTATAAAAGACTCAGGTTGCGTTACATTAAAAAGGGGG
>CALWVB010000106.1 GCA_944384895.1 uncultured Clostridia bacterium
TTATATGATTTAGAATTTTCTTTAAATTTATTATTAATATTATTAAATTTTTCAGAAATTATTTTTCGTTCAATCGATGGAATACCTTCAAATATAATATTGCCGATTATATCATTAAATCTATTAAATTTTATTTTGTCATATTCATAACACAACTCAGCTTGCGTACGTAATAATATTTCATTTATATATTTATATATATTTTTTAATTGTATTTCATCTAAAGAATTTAAATGAAATTTTTTTATATAAACATTATAATTATTATGTTTTATATCATCCAGTAAATCATCGGCAGCATCTATTAAATAAATCCATCTACCTAAAAGATAAGCAAATCTTTCTAAATTATCGGTTTGACAAACCGTATTTGCAATAGCAGACAGCATATATCCAGTTGGTTGCGCTGCCATATCTATTGATTCACAATTATCTTTTTCTATTTTATACTGCATATTCATTGCATTTGATATAAGCTTGTCCAAATCATTATAAGACTCAGCTGCTTTTCTTTTCATAGATTTCATAGTCTTACGTATAATTATTGCCGCAATATGCTTTATACCTTTTGAATCAGATATATTATCACAAGCTTTATAATATAACATAAGCGCTACAGCAGCGGCTGCCCTTTCAAGGCATTGTTCTGTATCAATATAATACATACATTTTTTTAATGGATTAAATGCACATCTGCCTTTTTGATATTGTGGTTTATCATTGCTCAATGCAATGCTGACCATTGCTAAAAATGTAAAATCATAATTTAAAAAAAGCTGTGCTATTAATCCATATTTTTTCCTAAGGGTTTTGCAAAGGCCGCAATAAACAGATTTATAAGTGTCATATTCACAAAAACGCAAATCCGGTTTAAACGGCCTTATATATCCAAACAAAGAAGCAACACCCATTCTGATTTAAAAATCTATAAAATAATGTAAAATATTCCTATTTAGTATAAGTTATAATAGTTACTAAATCATTTTACAATATTCATGATTTAATTTTGTGAACATATTGTAAAGTTCATCATTTATACAGCCGGTTTTAATAAACCCTTAATGTTATCCCGTTCTTTTTGCCTTATTTCACTGGCGTCTGTTGAGAATATAGATGCATAATCATAAATAGCAAATCCATCTACCGCCGTTTCTCCATTGATCATATTTATTTGACGGGCTAAAATATCGCTGTTATTTAACCATTCATCTTTACCGCTTCCTGCAAATTGATCGCTTTCTCCTGTTTTATATCCTGCTAAACCAATATAAAGCAATGTTTTTGTTCCATTTGTTAAGTTTATCCACTCTCTTAATGTTGATTCAAATGGTTTGGTCTGATTTTCAAAACCAAAATATATCTGCGGACAAATATAATCCACATACCCTTCGCCTTTTACCCATAGAGATACATCTGCATATAATTGATCGCGGTTTTTTATTATATCCGCGCTCGGACTTATACCAAATCTAACATTTGGATTTATTTCTTTTATTGCTTTATAAGTATCCGCAACAAATGTATTAATATTATCCCTTCGCCAATCCCCTAAATTCAATGTTCCTCCATTATTTATATAATTATCATATGATATTTTATCAATTGTTTCATCTGTTGATGGATAAAAATAATCATCAAATTGTACCCCATCAACTTTATAATTAGACACTATTTCTTTAACCCCATCTATTAATAAATTTCTTACTTCTGGAACACCTGGATTATAATACCATGAATCCCCTATTTTTATAATATAATTGTTGTTATCCGCATTTCCATCATTCTGCCATTTTATCGCTGGGTTATTTTCTGATAATGTAACAGGTACACGGCTTATTTCATTAGATGTCTGTATTCTGAATGGATTTACCCATGCATGTATTGATAAATTCTTTTGATGAGCTATATCTACAGCTATTGCAAGCGGATCATAACCAGGATCCTTGCCTTGTTGTCCTGATAAAATATGGGACCATGGGAATATAGAAGATTTATATAATGCATCTCCATATGGCCTTACATGGAAAAATACTGTATTAAATCCAAAGTCCGCAATATTGGTCATCATAGTGGTTATATATTCTGTATATTCTTCTGCCGACATGCCGCTTATCCCCAGATTTATATATGATACCCATATACCTTTTACATAATCATAATTACACCTACTGTCTGCGCTATTATTGTTATTGTTATTGGTATTGGTATTACTATTATCTAAATAAGTTTTGCTGAATATTCCTGGATACTCGCCCTGAGGAATATAATCAGAAGGTGCGCCGCTATTATTATTCATATCTGTAGAACATCCTGTCAAAAATATCATTAAAATTAAAATTACCGTTATAACTTTTTTCATTTTTTGTATTTACCTCCTTTAATTTTAACATATTTATTTATCATTGACATAATATTAAAATTTTTATATCATTAGTACACATAATAATCTTTAGGAGATTAAATTTTATGTTTTATTATTTTATAGCTATAAATGTAATGGCTATTACTATAACAATTACTGATAAATTAAAAGCTATACATAATAAATGGAGAATACCTGAAAACACTTTATTGCTTGTTTCTGCTTTAGGCGGTTCTCCATGTATGCTTATAACAATGCTGATAATACGTCATAAAACGCGCAAATTAAAATTTATGCTTGGGATTCCTATCATTATTGTTTTACAATGTATAATTGCATATTTTTTATTTAAATATGGAATATTTAATTTGTCGATGCAGAGCTAATAGTTGATGAAGAACAATTTTCTGTTGTATCTCCTTGTTCAGATGTCGATTGCGTACTTTTTTGTTTTCCCGTATGGTCTATTTCATAATTATCATACATAATAAGTTCTGATATTGGTACTAATTCATATCCATCAGCCTGTAATGTCTCTATAATCGATGGCAATGCTTCTGGAGTATGTTTTGCTGCATTATGAAATAATATAATAGATCCGGGTTTAACATTTTTTGTAACCCTATTATTTATTTCAGTTGCAGATAAATCCTTCCAATCAAGGCTGTCAACATCCCATTGAATACATTTCATATTTATACTATCCAATGTTTCTATAAGAGTATTGTTATATTCTCCGTATGGAGCTCTATGTAATATAGGTGTAACGCCTGTTATAGATGCAATTTTTTCATTACATGAATTAATTTCCTTTAAAATACCATCCCGTCCTAATTGCGACATATGCGGATGCGTATCGGAATGGTTCATTATTTCATGTCCTGCATCTGATAATGCTTTTACTGATTCAGGATACTTATCAACCCAATCTCCTACAACAAAAAACGTAGCTTTTACATTATATTTACCTAAAATATCAATTAACATCTGAGTATCTTCATTACCCCATGCAGCATCAAAAGATAAACTCGCTTTTTTATCCTCATAGTCTACGCAATATATTGGTATTTTTCTTTCACTTGCCGATGCTGATATAACAGCTGGTAAACCTTTATATACAAATGTTACTGCGACTGCTGCACAAATCAAAACTATAGCCGCTATAAATCCAACGTTTTTTATTCTTATAACATGTGATTTCATAACTTAACCCCCTTTACATATTAAATATATTCATTTGATAAAATATTATGATTATAAATCTACAAGATAATTTAATTATTATAAATAAAATAAACCATCTAAGCTGATGAATTTGTGTCAGCTTAGATGGCTCTTTTTATAATATAAAATATTTATAATATTGAAGCACCGAATGGCATTAGTGATAATTTAGCTAATTTAAAACACTGTAACCCAAATGGTATGCCTATAATTGTTATACAAAATACAAGACCTATAACGAAAGATTCTATTGCTAGAGCAATTCCACTTGCTATAAGCCATATTATATTTAATAACAAAGATCCTATTCCCCCGCCATAGATAACCTCTTTACCAAATGGAAAGAATGCAAGCGAAGCAAATTTAAAACATTGCAGTCCAACTGGTATACCTACTATAGTGATACACCAGACGACTCCGAAAAGCGCCCAACTTAATCCTAAAATAATTCCTCCAAATATAAACCATATTATATTTCCTATTATACGCATATAAACCTCTTTATTAAATATATAGTATAATAATTATACAGTAATGATATAATTTTTACCATAACAAATATATTATCCAAACTTAAAAAAATCTTTATATAGTTTAAATATCATGATAATTTTCTTTTATTCTACTTATGTTGATGATATAATGAATAAAGATTATATAAATACAATATCTGGATGGTGTAATATTTGAAACAAAGAATAAAAACAGCTTTAATTAAAGCTTTAATTTATATAGGAATATTTGCAGTAATTTTTGCTATATTAGCTTTTATATTAATAAAAACCATACCTGATTTATTGCCATTGCTTGAACATGGTGACCAGCATGAAATAGAATCTTATATACGTTCAGCTGGTGCAAATGGTATATTTTTAGCATGTCTTTTGCAGGTTTTACAAGTTGTAAGTATAATTTTTCCCGGTCCTCCAATTCAGGTAACAGCAGGTATTGTTTATGGTACAATAAAAGGATTTGTGATATGCCATCTGAGTTATGTTGCCGCAAATATTTCCGTATTTTTTGTTGCAAAAAAATTAGGCAAAAAAATAAAAGTGTTAGCACCTAATTTATCTCCATCCGAAAAAAAATTAGGGAAATTCAGGGATATCTTAAATTATAGGCATCCCGCGTATATGGTATTCATTCTTTGTATGTTTCCGCTTATTCCAAACGGATGTATTCCTTATATAGCTACAAATACAAAAATAAATTTAAAAAGCTTTTCTATCGCTGTATTTTTTGGAAGTATACCTAGTATATTAATATTTTGCGCTATAGGCAATCAAATAATGGAAAGAGAATTTGCTTTTGCTATATTCCTATTTGCTATTTTCTTTATTTGTTTATTATTGCTTATTATATTTAGAAATAGAATTCTTAAAGTCATTATTAATTTAAAAAATAAATATTCAGGAAAAATCATCTCAAAACATTAAAAGATAAAGGCGTTTGATTCTAAGTTTATATCAAACGCCTTTATCTTGATTTTTTATATAATTATCTTATAATATATTGGATATTATCTATAACACCGGCGATAGCATGTATTGCTCTGCTGACATTTTTATTTATTTTACTTTTTTTAACGGCTCTGCAACAGCAAGCCATACCGCATGCAGTACCAATTGAAGCACCTATTATCATACCTTTTGCTATGCACATTAATTTTTTTGACATTATATGCACCTCCCTTTTTGTAAAAATATTGTTTGCCTAATTCAAGGAATAAATTCACAAAAAACATGCTGGAAAAATTTTTTAATTGTTTTATTGGAGATGAATAATTTTTATGCCAACATTAAATATAGTATTAGTTGAACCGGAAATTCCACAAAATACAGGGAATATCAGTCGTACATGTGCAGCGACAGGTGCACGGCTTCATCTTGTTGAGCCGATGGGATTTAAAATTGATGATAAAAAATTAAAAAGAGCAGGCCTTGATTATTGGCATTTGCTAGATATAAGTTATTATAAAAATCTTGATGATTTTTTCAGTAAAAATACAGGGCCATATTATTATTTCTCAACTAAAGCTAAACATATATATAGCGAAATAAGTTATCCTGATAACGCATACCTTGTATTTGGGAAAGAAACCGCCGGATTACCTGAAGATTTATTATATCAAAATCCTGATACAACAGTACGGCTTCCTATGATATCTGATGCAAGAAGCCTAAATTTATCAAACGCAGTAGCTATCGGTACATATGAAGTACTTAGGCAATGGAATTTTCCTGAACTTCAGGCGTTTGGTAACTTACGAAAATATAATTGGTAAATCATAACCACTCGTCAAACTGGTAGTTTGCCCTCCCCTATAAGGGAAGTTTCCGGCCATCGCCTAAAGACGCTGGCTTTCACTTTGTTCAAGCCTATTGCCTTTGCCTCTTTTGCCGCCCACTCGTATAGCGGGTGGTTTTTTGTCTCGTACGTTGCGCGCTCAACTCTCTAAAGACACTAATAAAAAGACCATATAGGATAAAATCCTATATGGCCTTATAAATTTTAAACATTATTTATTCATTGCTTCAACAATAGCTTTAGTATCCCTTGCAATAACTATTTCTTCATTAGTTGGGATAACATAAACCTTAACATTAGATTGTTCAGTTGAAAGCTCGCCGCCTTTACCTTTTCTGAATATCTTATTGAGTTCTTTATCTATTTCTATACCCATATATGAAAGGTTACCGCAAACATCTGCACGAAGTTCAGGAGAATTTTCACCTAAACCGCCTGTAAATACAATAGCGTCAACACCGTCTAATGCAGCGATAAAGCTGCCGATAAATTTCCTTATCTGATATCTTTGCATTTTTAATGCTAAAATAGCTCTTTCATGACCTTTAGAAGCAGCATCTTCAATATCACGATTATCACTTGATAAACCAGAAATACCTAATACACCGGATTTTTTATTAAATAGATCAGATAGTTCTTTTGGACCAAGATTTTCTTTTTCTGCTATATAAGTTACAACAGATGGATCAAGAGTACCTGTGCGTGTACCCATCATGAAACCGTCAAGAGGAGTAAGGCCCATAGTTGTATCAATAACTTTACCGTCTTTTATAGCTGCAAGAGAAGATCCGTTACCTAAATGACAGGTAATAATTTTTAAATCTTCAATTGGTTTACCCATAATTTCAGCACATTTAGCGCTTACATAACGGTGTGAAGTACCATGGAAACCATAACGGCGGATTTTATATTTTTCATAATATTCATATGGTACTGCAAACATATAAGCTTCTGGCGGCATAGTTGAATGGAATGACGTATCAAATACAACAACTTCCGGTACGTCTGTACCAAATACTTCGCGGCATGCAAGGATACCTTGCAGGTGAGCATGATTATGTAAAGGAGCTAAATCTATAAGGCTTCTTATGCCTTCAATAACACTTTCATCCACAAGTTCAGATTTTTTAAATATAGCGCCGCCTTGAACTATTCTATGGCCAACAGCAGATATTTCGCTTAAATCATTAATAACAGCAGCATCGCCTGTTGTTAATACTCTCTGTACTTCATGAAAAGCTTCTGTATGATTCTTGAATTCAACATCGGCTTTATATGAACGTCCATCAGCTGTGCTATGGCTAATACATCCGCCTATACCTATACGTTCACATACACCTTTTGCGATAACTGATTCGTCATCCATATCCATAAGCTGATATTTTAACGAAGAACTGCCTGCGTTGATTACAAGAATTTTCATTTTTTGTCCTCCTCAAGATATTTTAATTATATATATTTAGGGATTGTATATAAAATATAAATGTTGTAAAATAATAACAGAAATAATAATACAATTATTTCCTTATGCATTTATATTAAATAAATTGCCCAATTATTATATTATAAATTATAACATATTACAAGCTAAAATAGCAAGATTGGAGAAAAATTTTGGTTATAACCTCAATTATTGCTGAATATAATCCTTTTCATAACGGACATTTATATCAAATAAAAAAAGTCCGTGAATTAGGTGCAACTCATATTGTCTGTATTATGAGCGGTAATTTTACTCAGCGCGGCGAACCTGCTATAATACCAAAACATCGCCGTGTATTAGCAGCTCTCGAATGCGGAGCTGATTTAGTATTAGAATTGCCTACCATATGGGCAATGTCTTCAGCTGAAAATTTTGCAAAAGGCTCTGTATGGATATTATCAAATTTAGGATGTATTGATACTCTTGTTTTTGGAAGTGAAAATGGAGACATCTCTATACTAAAAACTATTGCTAAAATGATAGACAGCGATGAATTCATAACACAGCTTAAATTAAATCTTATAAAAGGTATGTCTTTCCCTAAAGCCAGATATGAAGCTTTAAATACTCTTTGCGGCAACGATATTTCTTCATGTATAATCAATCCAAATGATATCCTTGCTGTAGAATATATAAGAGCATTAAACAGATTTTCATCCAGTATTTCACCACAATGTATTATTAGAAAAGGTTCCGGGCATGACTCACAAAATCCTGACGGTATATTTGCTTCAGCTTCATATATACGAAGCCTTATAAAAAATGATCCTTTAAAGATTCAATCATTTATGCCTAATAAAGCCTTTCAAATATTATCTGAATGCATTAAAACTGGTGAAATATCAGACATAAACTTAATTGAACGGGCTATTATGGCATCATTAAGAAAAATGACAGCAAAACAGATTGCCCGTATTCCAGATGTGTCTGAAGGATTAGAAAATAGAATAATTTCAGCACTTAAACATTCTCAGACTATCAATGAATTATATGATAATATAAAAAGTAAGCGTTATACTCATTCGCGTATAAGAAGAATATGTATGTCTGCTTTTCTTCAAATAAATGCAGCTATGTCAAAAAATCTTCCGCCTTATATAAGAATATTAGGAACAAATAATATAGGCCGCGAAATATTAGCTATTGCAGGAAAAAAACATACTCTTCCGATTATAGGCCGTTATTCTGAAATTATATCTCTTGACAAGTTTTCACAAGACGTGTATAACAAAGAATGTATGGCAAGCGATTTATATGGTCTTGCAACAAATAAAATCCTGCCGTGCGGTATGGAACAAACAAGGAAGGTTATAAATATTTAAATAAATATATGAGGTGATTTAAATGTCAGTAAAAGTATCTACACTAGATTATGAAAATTACGGCAAATGTGTATGCATAACAAATGGGGTAATTGAGGTATATGTATCAGTAGATGTAGGCCCGCGTATACTTAGATTAGCCTTTGTAGGTAAAGATAATTTACTTTATAATGATATAAACCGTATCAGCAATAAGGCATCTGAAGGCATAACAAAAGCTTTTGGTGATGGCGCTGAATATGCGTTTTATGGCGGACATAGGTTATGGGCTAGCCCTGAAGATCCTGTTTATTCATATTATCCCGACGGTGATCCGGTTGAATGGCAACAAACTGAATTTGGAGCTATATTTACCGCTAAACCTCAGCCTGTTAACGATGTACAGCATAGTATGGAAATTAAACTATCTGACGGACAATCTTTGGAAATTTTCCATAGTATAAAAAATCTACGTAATGAACCGCAAACTTATGCTTCATGGGGTATTACTCAGTTTAATCCAGGCGGTATTGAAATAGTACCGCAGGTTGAAAAATTTGAAAGTCTTACTGCCAATAGAATTATTTCATATTGGTCATATGTCAATATGGATGATGAACGTATACATTATGGAAAAGATTTTATAACAATAAAAACTCATCCAACCCTTTCTCGTCTTAAAATTGGTTTTAATAATGCCTGCAAATGGTCATGTTATGTAAATCAAGGTACAGCTATCATCAAAGAGTTTGATTATACCGAAGGCGGACAATACCCTGATTTTGGCTGCAATTATGAAACATATACCGATCCGTATATAATGGAAATGGAATGTGTTGGCCTTATGACTAAAGTTAATACAGGCGAATGCGCAACCCATAGGGAAAAATGGACGATAAAACCTGTTGAACGTATGCCATCATTTACCGATCAGGAAGATATAGCAAATTTTGTTGCTGAATATATTAAGTAATATTTTATATACAAGGAATATAAGAATGAAAAAGGTTTTATTACTCCTATTGTTATTTATATTATGTTTTTCATTTTCAGGATGTATTGATAATACCCCTTCAATTGCAAATACAAATTGGAAAATGACTTCAATCCAATCAGGAGATGACGGTTCCATTATTATCGCCGGTTCTTCAGAAGAACAAGAGAGTTATCCCAGCGCTGATTTAATTGATATGATCTGCCGTTTTACTGAATCTGAATTTTCTTTAACAAATAATACCAAGGTCGAAACCTGGACCGGTACTTATAGCTTAATTAATGATGATCATATCAAATCCACCATTTATGGTCTTGTTTTCAGCGGCGGTAAAACCGGACATGCTGTCTGCGGCATTACTACTTATGCTGATGGAAGTCAAGAAGATAAATTAATTATCTCTGTTGAAGGATATGCTTTAAATTTTGTCATGAAAACTGAATAAATTATAAATAATCATTTTTATATTTAAATATTTAAAATAAAAAAACAGGAGGGATAGACCCGCCTGTTTTTTTATTTATATATTTTATCTGTTATTCGCCGCATTTACTATACATTAAATCATAATATTCATTTACCATTCTTGCAGCGGAAAACTTTTCAGTAGACATTGCTATGCTATTTTTCATCATATCTTCCCATTTATCTTTATTATCATAATAAATTGGTATTACTTCATTAAATAAAACATTATAAAGGCTTTCTCTATCATGTTCATCTTGGTTAGGTCCTTCATATCCCGAACCGATCTGCCAGCCATTAACCCCATGTTCACAGCCTTCCGGCCACCATCCATCTAATACGCTGAAATTGAGTACTCCGTTCATAGCGGCTTTCATACCAGACGTACCCGATGCTTCCATCGGCCTTCTGGGATTATTAAGCCATACATCGCATCCACGTGTTAACATAGCGCCGATATGCATATCATAATCCTGTAAAAATACTATTGCATTTGGATATTTACAGGACATTTCATACATTTTTGCAACTATAGCTTTACCTTCAAGATCATTTGGATGAGCTTTTCCTGAGAATATGATCTGTAGCTTATTCTGATTTAATAATGGTTCGATTAAATCCATATTACCAAATATTAAATCTCCTCGTTTATATGAAGCGGCACGGCGCGCAAATCCAATTGTTAATGTATTTTCATCCAATTTTATACCATTACGTTTTTCTATTTCATCTATCATATTTCTTTTTGCATCCATATGCGCTGATAATAAACCTTCTCCAGCTTTATATGCCGCATAAACGTTCTTATCCTGCCATGTACCATTATGCACGCCATTTGTTATAGCAATTATAGGAGCGGCATCTTCAACATATGACCACATTTTTTTTGCCGTCTCTCCATGCAATTGCGCTACACCGTTTGCCATATAGGATAACCTTAAACCAGCTACCGTCATATTAAATGGACTGCCGCCTATAGACATAACCTGGCGGTAATTAAGAGAATTGTATGCTCCCATATATCTTAATAATACATGGTCATGCTTTTCATTTCCAGCTTCAACAGGAGTATGCGTAGTAAATGTGATATGTTTTCTTATTTTTGCTTTTGCTTTTTCAAAAGAAAGGCCGTATTTCATCTGTTCGCGTATTAATTCAAAACCAGCAAACATAGGATGGCTATCATTAAAATGATATACCTGAGGATTTATTCCTAAAGCACGCAAAGCACGTACGCCGCCTATACCAAGAATCATTTCCTGTGCAATACGCTCTTCATTAAACCAGCCGTATAATTGTCCAGTTATAAGGCGGTCGGCATTACCGTCAACATTAGTATCTAATAAATAAAGCGGGACATTTCCAAATTGATCGCACATCCATACTTTTATTTTTACTGGACGGTTTCTTATATTAACTTCAACCATAACGCCTGTATCTTTTAGAAAATCATAACTGTATTCAGGGAAACAATCCATAGGTTTGCCATTTTCCGCTATAACCTGTCTGTCATATCCTTGTCGCCATAATATGCCTATTCCAACCATAGGCATATCAAGATCATGCGCTGCTTTTAAGATATCTCCAGCTAAGATGCCTAATCCGCCAGAATATATTTTAAATGATTCATCAAGGCCGTATTCCATACAAAAATATGCTGTCAATGGCTTATTTTCTTTATTATTCATTTATTATCTCCCCTTTTGCAAATATTAAAATTGCACCTTTATTAAATACAGCATTATCTATTCCATAAGAATATATAATATTGTTTTCTTTATATTGATGCAATATTTCATTTATAAAGCTATCCGGTTTTCTTACTTTTTTACCAGTATTGATTATAGCGCATAGTTCATTATTCCCATTTTTATATTGTATTACCTGCCATGAACCTCTGCGTTTAAATAATTCTTTATTTAAATATTCCATTTTAATAATACTACTATAAATTTTCTTTATACTTGCTGCATTACATATATAATCATAAATATTTTGTTTATTATTCCAATCAAAATAAACATTATCAAAAAATGCAAGCTTACCATACATCGGATTATCTTTTTCCAATACAAATCGGCCGTTTTCATCATTTTGTAGTCCTAAATTCATGGGCTGCTTTTCTAATAGCTCCTGTCCGTTATTAATCATCATAACAGAATTCGGAAGCAAAGCGGTTGTAAATACAGCAGCTATTGCAAGCTCACGATTTTCAAGATTAATAGCAGCCCTAGGAGTATCGGCCATTTCTACTGCTGCTGTTACCGGTAAATCAGATGTAATAGATTTTAATAAAGCATTATTTCTATATTGCGGTTTTTTATCCTTCCAAAGAGTCCATAAATCGCCTGTAATAAAATCACAGCCTTCTTTTTTAGCTTTACTTGCGCCTTTAGGACTAAATTCTTCAGACCAGAATATAAAATCCGGTTTTAATATTTTTACATTTTTTATTATATCTTCATTTAATTTTACAGGCAGAGCATGGCCCATATCAATACGTGCGCCATCTATTCCCATCTCTATATAATATGGTATTACTTTCTTTATATATTCCCAAAGTTTTATATTCGGTTTTTTCCCAGGAAATACACTGCATTTTACACCATCCTGTGCTATAAACGGCGGTATATTTTTACCTTTTGCATATTTTTCAGCTTCCTTAGTTGTATCCTCATAAAATTTTAAATATGTAATATCTGTCCATGGCGGCTGAGGATCGTTTATTGTATCCGCAAAGCCTGTCATTGTACATATTCCTAATTTTTCTCTGCATAACTGCATTAGCTTTTTATTAGTATATTCAGCTTCTTCGCAAATTTCTTTCCATATTTCTTTATCAGGCGGATATACAAAACTTTCTGCAAATCTTTGCATATCTTCTGATTTATAAAGCTCTTTAACATTGCTTTTATTAACTACCGTATGTCCTATACCCTCTATTTCAGGCGCCTTTAAATTTTCAGCATATTTATCATCTATCCAATAAAACCAATCCGGATGATTTTTTACTAAATTATTATCTCTTGCGCATGTCCTAAATACAAAATCTACTATTACCTTCATACCCAGATGATGACATGCTTCAATAAATGCGCAAAATTCGGTTTTTATATCAATACCGTTTAATAAGTCGTCATGTAGATTATTATCAATCTGCATAATATCTTTTATTGAATATGGACTGGATAATTCGCCTTTTTTATATTCATTGCTTGTTTGAAATATTGGTAATAAATATATTATATCAACGCCCATATTTTTTATATAAGGCAAAAGGGCGGTACATTTTAAAAAAGTACCGCCGTTTATATTGCCTATTTTATTATGAGTCCAAGCTGTAAAAGCTCTTGGCAGCATAGAAAAAATTATACTACCGGATATTGGTTGAGATATATCATTTTGAGGCGAATTTATTATTTTATCTAATGCTAAACTATAAAATTTATAAGGGTCAACTATTATTTCACCAGGACGTGATATATCTGTAGTATACTTAGAATTATAAATATTCCATTTTTCAGGTATATAATATGCATTATTATTGTTTTTATTATTTTTTAATGAATCATATAATTTATATAAATTTCTCAAATGAAGCTTCCTTTACATTGTTTTAAAATTATTTTACCATAAACTATATGATTAATCAATAAACTAATATAATAATAATATAAAATTTATGTTTATTTTGTATTACTATTGACAAAAATAATAATTAATTTTATATTTAAATTATATAATACACTTAGAAAGGAGTTATAATTTTATGAATAAAATTATTGTAATTCCTATGTCAAAAAATGAAGCCCAAGATAAATTTAATATTAGTACATGGAGCAAATGGGGATGCGGAGTTGATACATTTGACTGGAGTTATGAACAATCTGAAATATGCTATATATTAGAAGGACATGCTGATGTTTCATACAACGATCAAACTGTATCATTCAAATGCGGAGATTTAGTTTATTTTCCTGAAGGCCTTTCTTGTGTTTGGCATGTTAAATCACCAATCAGAAAATTTTATGCTCTTAATTATCCAATTGATGATACTATATTAACCTATAAAATAAATAAGCCATAAAGATAAAAAGTAAACATAATTTTATAATTAAAATATATCAGGTTCCGTTACCTTAAAGTGGGGCGCCTGCGTGCCGCTATATTATAAATATAGCGGCGGGGATGCAAAATAATATGTTATTATAAAGACACTATTCATAAGAAAATATCTGATTCTCTATTTTCAGTTTATGCCGTATAAGACTACATTATTTTGCATCAAAGCGCATCTTAAAAGATGCGCTGCGCAGGCGCCCCACTTATTCTTGTAACTTTTACATTATCTATTCTTATAACATTAAGCTTCATTAACTCTGCATTTTTTGTTCTATGCTATTTAGATCCCTTTTGCAAATTTATAATAGCAGATATCAATTAATCTTTAATCATATAAGAATTTATTACAGCTATAATTGTAACTCCAACATCAGCAAATACAGCTAACCACATCGGTGCAATACCAAATACTGCTGTTATTAAAACTGCTGCTTTTATAGCTAGTGCAAATACTATATTAAATTTCGCTTTATTTAATACTTTTCTGAAAAGTGATATTGCTTTTGGTAGCCCTGTAAGTCTATCAGAAGAAATTACCATATCAGCAGCTTCAATAGCCGCATCTGTACCAAGGCCCATAGCAGCGCCTGCATCTGCTGCAGCTAATACCGGCGCGTCGTTTATACCGTCTCCGACAAATATTACCTTTCCGCTTTCCTTTCTTATTTCATCAAGTATCCTTAATTTATCCTCAGGCATTAAATTAGCATGGTATTCTTCAATACCGCATTGTGATGCAACTTTTTTTGCTGCCTCTTCATTATCT
>CALWVB010000107.1 GCA_944384895.1 uncultured Clostridia bacterium
CCCGCCTGGCCTGCCGCGGGTCTAGGACCACAGCCTGGTTGATTGATCGGCGGAACACTAGCCGGCCCTGGTTGGTTTGCCGGAGGGATAGGTGCACCGCCTGGTTGATTGATCGGCGGAACGTTAGCCGGTCCTGGTTGATTTGCCGGAGGGATAGGTGCACCGCCTGGTTGATTGATCGGCGGAACGTTAGCCGGTCCGGCTTGGTTTACCGTAGTAGGAGCCTGACCTGGTTGATTGATCGGGGGAACGTTAACCGGCCCGTGTTGGTTAGCCGTAGGGGTAGGAGCTCCGCCCGGTTGATTGATCAGCGGGATGTTAGCCGGTCCTGGTTGATTTACCGGAGTAGGAGCCCCGCCCGGCTGGTTAATCGGCGGGACCGGAACAGATTCAGATTGGTTATCCGGAGAAACCTGTTTTTCATCCGGATGATTTATAGGTGAAACTGACCCTGGAACTGGTTCAGGATGTTCCATTGATGAAACTGGTTTATCCATATTATCATCCATCTTGTGCGGAAATTTATCATCTGTATTATTTATATTGTTTGTTCCTGAATTTGCAGGGAATGTAATTTCTTCAGCTTCAGCTGTATTATTTATAACCTCTTCTTTAGGCTTATCTGCACTGGAATCAGAATAGATGTCTTCATATTTATCATTCATACAAAAAGTCATCTCCTCAAGAAAATATATGTTCAGATTTATAATACATTGTATATATTAATAACATTATACCGCAATAAATAAACATTTCAAATATGAAATTATAAACATTCGGTTAATAATATCAGGCGATCAGGCCGTTTTGTCTCATATGGTTAACCGGATAGATGGGAGCCTCGGTTGGCTGATCGATCGGCGGGATGTTAGCCGGTCACGGTTGATTTACTGAAGAGATAGGAACCCTACCCGGTCGGTTTGCCGGGAGGATATCGCTCGGTCTCGTATAGTTTGCCGAATGGATATTGCTCGGTCTTATATGGTTAACCGAATGGATGGGAGCCCTGGTTGGCTGATCGATCGGCGGAACGTTAGCCGGTCCCGGTTGGTTTACTGAAGAGATAGGAATCCTACCCGGTCGGTTTGCCGGGAGGATACCGATCGGTCTTATATGGTTAACCGAATGGATGGGAGCCCCGCTTGGCTGATCGATCGGCGGAACGTTAACCGGCTCCGGCTGGTTTGCTGGTAGGATACCGATCGGCCTTGTATGGTTTGCCGGGAGGATATCGCTCGGTCTCATATGGTTAACCGGATAGATGGGAGCTCCGCTTGGTTGATTAATCGGCGGGATGCTAGTCGGCCCCGGCTGGTTTGCTGGTAGGATACCGATCGGCCTTGTATGGTTTGCCGGGAGGATATCGCTCGGTCTTATATGGTTAACCGAATGGACAGGAGGCCTGCTGCGGCTGGTTGATCAGCGGAACGTTAGCCGGTCCCGGCTGGTTTACTGAAGAGATAGGAACCCTACCCGACTGGTTTGCCGGGAGGATATCGTTCGGTCTCATATGGTTAACCGGATGGATGGGAGCCCCGGTTGGCTGATCGATCGGCGGGATGTTAGCCGGCCCCGGCTGGTTTGCTGGTAGGATACCGATCGGCCTTGTATGGTTTGCCGGGAGGATATCGCTCGGTCTCGTATAGTTTGCCGAATGGATATTGCTCGGTCTTATATGGTTAACCGAATGGATGGGAGCCCTGGTTGGCTGATCGATCGGCGGAACGTTAGCCGGTCTCGGCTGGTTATGCATTTTTAACTGCTTTTATCAACAGCCCCCGTTATATTAATAGCGGAGGCTGTTGATAATAGGAGTTGTAAAAGAAAGAAAATATATTGAAAAATTGTACGCGTTAGCTAATATTAGGATTACATAAGATTATTCAGCACCGTTTGCAGTACTGCCAGCTTGAGATGAACCTAACGTTACTTGTAAATTGCCTGTTTGGCCATTTCTATATACAGTTACTGTTATAGTTTCACCTGGTTCATATTTGTTTTTTTCACTATTAAGCATTTCATAACTTGTTATAGATGTACCATTAATAGCTGTAATAATATCATATTGCTGAATTCCGGCTTCATCAGCTGGAGATCCTTCATTTACTGAAAATACTACTACGCCGGCAGGAAAACCCATACGCTGTAATGTAGTGGAATCATAATTTGTATCAATTGTAAGGCCTAAATAAGCTGTAGGTTCATTTTCCTGGCGGATAAGGCGCTGTACAATTTCACTAACAGTATTGGATGGAATAGCAAAACCCATACCTTCATAACCATCGCCGGCTATTTTTGAGTTGTTTATACCAATAAGTTTACCTTCAGAGTTTACAAGTGCACCACCAGAATTACCTGGATTAATAGCAGCATCTGTTTGAATAAGATTCATTTCAATACCATCTTCAGTTGTAAGAGTTCTATTAAGACCGCTTACTATACCTTTACTTACTGAACCCATAAAATCAAGTCCGCCTGGATTACCAATAGCAACTGTAAGATCACCGACTTTTATTTCATCAGAATCAGCTATTTCCATTACAGGTAAACCTGTTTTATTTATTTTTAATACAGCAAGGTCAGCACTTACATCATAACCTACTATAGCTGCATCTATTGCTGTATCAGGATCGCTTGGAAGATATACTTCAATAGAGCTTGACTGCTGTTGTGATTGGCCTCCATAGCCAAATCCAAAGTAACCATATCCATAGCTATTGCCGCTTGTTGTACCTTCAACAGCTGTACTTATTACATGGTAATTGGTGATAATATATCCGTCTTGAGTATATATAACACCAGAACCTTCACTTGCTGAATCATTGCTGCCGAACATTGGATTGCTTGATCTGGTAACTACTCTGATACCAACTACCGATGGACCGCATTTTTCAGCAATAGCAGGAACGAGTTCTTCTGTTTCATCTGTTGCATTTATCTGTGTTATAGGTGTTGTAACAGAAGTTGTAGATGAATTTGGCTGGGTATTATCTTGATTTGCTTTAAGTAAAGCATAACCGCCGCCTGCTGTTAATATCGAACATAAAAGAGCGGAGCATAAACCAACTGCTACAAGTGAACCTAAAGAATAATTGCGTTTTTTAGCTTTTTTTGTTTTTACTTTTTTAGGCTTTTTATTATTTGGAATATTATTATTTGTTTGATAAGAATAATGATAACTGCTTTCCGGACGCCATGTTCCAGATGGATATATTGGATTATATGAATTACATGAACTGGAACTATTATAATCAGTATTATTGCTGCCAGAATATTCAGTTGAGCTGGATTTTTCAGTATTATATTGATTTTCAGATGAAGTATAATTATTTTGCATATCCATATGATTCTCCTCCGATTCTATAGATGAATAATTATTACTGTCATTGTCTTTAGCTGAAATAGTATCAATATTTTCTGAACTAAAATTATTTTGTTCATCAGTATTAATATGCTGAATATCAGCTTGAATATCAGCTTCACCATGAAGTACTGGTTTAATATCATCTGAATTTGCTTCAAATACTACGCTTTGTGTATTATTAATATTTTCATTATTATCTGTATTATCTATGCTGTTTAAGTTTTCTGAATTAGCATTCATTTTTTCATCATCATAATTATTATACATAAATCAATTACTCCCTTTAAATTATAATATTAAAAGTCTTAATATTTTCTTTCCTGAAATTAAAATATATACATATGTCAGGTTTTAAAGCTGTTTTTTACTTTAACCTTTTATGTATATCTTTTCTTTACTGTCTATATGATATTCTATTAATATTTCAAACTTATACAATTTCGGTTAAGCATTAATTAAAATAAAATTAATAAAATATGACAATAATTTAATTTTTTTCACATTTTACATAATAAGCTTTTATCATCCAATATGTATAAACATATTATATTTAATGAATACAATTAGGAAAAAATATTTTTTATAATAACATTTAAAATAATAGAAAAGCAAAAATGATTTGCAATATATTTATTTTAATTATAACAGTATCCTATATAATAATTTAATCGAAATAAGGATACTAAAAGCTTAAAAAGTACCTGTTACAATAGGGGGGGGCGCCCGCTAATCGCATCTTATGATGCGATGGATGCAAAATAATATTAATGCGATTTAAGTACAAAGTATAAATAAAATGAGCGCGTATTTTTTATGTACTGTATTGTTTTTATGAAATATTATTTTGCGTAAAGCAGCCATATTTCATATGGCTGCAAGCGGGCGCCCCCTTTTTAGGTACATTACAGGAGTTATATACATTATAAATGTATAAATGAAAAATATAAATATATGCTTTTATTGCTTTATTATATATTTGATATATGAGTAATTGACATAAAAAATTAATATAGGTTTTATTGTATAAGACATATTCCTCAAAATACTGGTTATTAGATATATAAAAAGAAATATTAAAACGCAAAGTTTGATATACAAAGGAAATGAGAATAGCACAAAACAAAAAAATATGTAAAACCTAATGGTAATAAAATGTGATACAAAAAAGTACCGCCTAAGGTGGGGCGCCTGCGCAGCGCATCTACGATGCGCTAAAAGCAAAATAATTTAGTATTAAAGCAGATTGAGATGTATTTTAAAATAGGCATTTTTTAATGCTCTCAGCATAGTTTTGAAAAAAATTATTTTGCGTAAAGCAGCCATATTTTATATGGCTGCGCGCAGGCGCCCCCTATTGTACGGTAACGCAATCCGAAATACTTATAATTAATAAATATTTTCGCTTTTACCTCTAGTTATTGTCTTATATGTAAATAGTATATTCTATGATTATTATATTTTAATAACAGCAAATATTTAGTTTGGATTATTATAATATTTAAAAATACTATATACATTTATATATAGTATTTTATTTGTAATTACATATGTAATACATTTAAAGAGTAACAAATTAATATAATACTGCATATTTTATTATGACAGAAAAAATATATTGGCTCAGAATAATAAAATTATAAAAGAAAACAGTATATTGACAAAAAATAATATTTATTGAGGTGAACAGATCATGCCTACAGTATACTTAAGTCCATCCACACAGGAATTCAATCTTTATGCAGGAGGAGGTAATGAAGAATATTATATGAATCTTATCACAGATGAGATGATACCTTATCTGAGATCAAGTGGAATAGCATATTACCGCAATACTCCTGATATGACAGCGGCATCTTCTATAAGAGATTCTAATTC
Source organism: uncultured Clostridia bacterium (assembly GCA_944384895.1). Taxonomy (GTDB): domain Bacteria; phylum Bacillota; class Clostridia; order Oscillospirales; family Acutalibacteraceae; genus RGIG7067. Next base: position 5,240 of record CALWVB010000107.1, read on the forward strand.
TAAAAATGTTGATCTTCATCTTGCAATACATTCCAATGCTGCAGCTGGATCATTAGCAGGAAAGGTACGCGGAGCTATTGTATTTTATTTTCCAGGCAGTATTAGCGGTAAACGTGCAGCAGATATTATAGCAAGAAATTTTAAAGAAATATATCCTGATCCTGCATTAGTAACAACCCGCCCAACTACAACTTTAGGTGAAGTAGTTCGTACAAGAGCACCGGCAGTACTTATTGAAGTAGCATATCATGATAATCCTGAAGATGCTGAATGGATTAGAAATAATACTGCGCTTATTGCAGAAAATCTTTCTAAATCTGTTGCTGAATATTTTGGCGTACCTTTTATTCCAGCTCAACCTCAAAGAGCTGGTGTTGTACGAACTAATGGAGGAGCATTAAATATAAGAAACCGTCCAAGTTTAAATGCAGCTATTATAGCTAGGGCTTATAATGGCGATAGAATATTAGTAAATGGACAATATGATAATTGGTATGTAGTAAATTTTAATGGCATTCTTGGATATGCAAGTTCAGATTATATACAAATAATTTGAGCAATATTTTTTTAAAAAATAATTATTATATAGAGAAATAGCCTCTCAAAAACTGAGAGGCTATTTCTTTTATTAAAGCAAGATAAAATCAATGTAAAATTGATTTTTTATTTGAAGAATTAATTCAAATTAAGTGAAAATATAGTTTTTATTATATTTATTAAATTATAAATTAGTAAAATTGGTTAAAAATACTTTTGAACAATAAAATTTAAAATAATAAATAAGGAGAAATATTTATGGAATATATTATTAATATGGAAATAATTAATGAATTTAAAGAATATTTAAAAATTAATGAAAAAAGTAAAGCAACAATAGATAAATATTTAAGAGATGTTATAGCCTTTTATAAAACTATTATTAATCAAAAATTAACTAAAGAAACTGTATTAGCATATAAAAAAGTAATTTGTGAAAATTATGCGGCAATATCTGTAAATTCGATGTTAGCAGCAGTCAATAAATTTTTAGATTTTATTGGAGCTTCTGAATTAAAGGTAAAACGGCTTAAAATACAAAGAAATATGTTTATAAATGAACAAAAAGAATTAACAAAACAAGAATATTACCGATTAATAAAAGCTGCGCAACTACAATCAAATAAGCGGTTAAATCTTATATTACAAACTATATGTTCAACAGGTATCCGTATAAGCGAATTAAAATATATTACTAAAGAAGCAATAAATAACGGAAGAGCGGAGATTAACTGTAAAGGTAAATTGAGGGTTATATTTTTACCAAAAGAATTATGTAAGAAATTAAAACAATATTCTGTAAGTAAAAATATTAAAACAGGTTCAGTATTTATAACAAAAAATGGAAATGAATTAGATAGAAGCAATATCTGGAGAGATATGAAAAAATTATGCGAATATGCTAAAGTAGCGCCGGAAAAAGTATTTCCGCATAATTTACGGCATTTATTTGCTCGTATGTTTTATGCTATTGAACAGGATATTGTAAAACTTGCTGATATTTTAGGCCATAGCAGTATTAATACCACACGTATTTATACAGCATCGAGCGGAAGAGAACATCAGGAAAAAATAGAAAAGCTATCATATGCTTTATTATTATAAATTAGCATAAAAAATACAACATAATTACAATTATGTTGTTTCGACAAAAATTTTAACGCTTATAATGTATTTTTATTATATGCATTAAAGATATTTTTAAAAAATGGCATAGAAAAATACTCAGAAACCTTACTATAATTGCGCTTCTGAGTAATACTGTATTAATAATCTTTACGATATAAACGTTTTTATATTTTCATATAAAATTAACATTGATTTTAAAGAAATTTTGAGTTATAATATGCACACAATAATAAATTGATTTTAAAAAGGGATTAGTTTATTCTTATGTAGTATTTAGTTAAACAACATAATTGTAATTATGTGGTTTGAACAGATTAAATAAAAAAATTATGAGTTTTTTTCAGTAAAAAACCATGCAAAGATAAAGGAGGAGATGCAATGAAAAAGCAGTATATAGGAAGGTCTATAGCTTTATTGCTTAGCTTTCTTTTAATATTGTGCTGCGGGCCGATTACTGCATTTGGACAAGCACCTCAAAATACAAGCCAAATTGTACAATCAAATCAGATTGAACAATCAAGCCTGCCTGAACAGACAAGCTTACCCGAACAGGAAAGCGAGCCGGTTGAAAATAATCAAGCTATACAGGAAAGCCACCCTGCTTATTCTCAAACGCCGGGCGCTGCTGCAAATGATATTCAGGCAAGGGATATTTCAGGCCCTAATACCGTTGAAGTGGGAGACAGTATAACTTTAAACGGTACAAGCGATTGGGTATGGAATCATAATTGGTCATATTCATCCAATGATGGAGGTAAAGTAGACATCTCAGTTGATTCATGGGATGGTTCGACCGCAACCATTAGCGGTGTTTCTGCCGGTACGGTAACTATTACCCATACATATAGTTATGGGTTAGGATGGACTGGATCTGAGACATTTACTGTAAATATAACCGCTCCTCAGGGAAACTTTATCGAAGCAAAGGTTTATCTTCGTTACTCGAACGCAATTCCACAAGATATTAATAACGACTTTGGCGCCAGTGAATTCGGACCGGGCGGAGACGACAGTACGTATATAACAGTAACGGTTGACCTTGATAAGGTAGATGAGCTTACAGAGGCTTATAGGACAGGAAATTGGATTTATTATTCAATTGACAGTGATAGAGATTGGAATCAGGGAAACTTAACAAGAAAAGAAAAAGTAACCAGGTTCTGGGAACAGGTTATTTATCCTGCGATTGAGGAAAACGATAGGCAGGCTTTGGATGAAATCTTTGGCGGCCATGGTAATTTTATAGGATATGTTTTGAAAAAAGAAAATGTTGGATGGCATATTGACGGTATTTTAGCTGAAGATCCTCCAATATATGTAGTTGAGCTTTATGATATTGACCAGGGAGAACGATGTGTATTTACTCTTTCAAGCAATAATGAACAACGTCCAGGCGTAAGCTACAGCGATTTTGAAGACCGTTTGGAAGAATATTTAGGCGGCACTGATTATACATATATTGCAAAAGAAACAGACTTTATCCAAGTTGAATATACAAAAAACGGAGTGCGATGCGTAACGACGGTAACCCCGTTTGAGGGCGATGGTTATGGCAGCCAATATCATGTATATCCTGGGACTTGGCAAAATAAATTTGCTTACAGACAGGTTACAGCAAATGTCTATTACATAAGCCGTATGCAGATTGAAACTGAAGTATATTCTTCATTATCAATTTCCAAAACTGTAACAGGCAATGCAGCAAATGTAAACGAGCATTTTAATTTTACGCTCTCTTGCAGCGCGCTTAAAAATAATACATATAACGTTACATATACAGGTACAGAGGGCTGTGATACAAATCATGCGTCAACCATTAAATTTGATTATAGAGGACAAGCTTCTATCACATTAAAGCATGGTGAAACAGCTTATATTCAAGATATACCAAGTGATATAACAATTACTGTTACAGAATCCGAACAGAATAATGCAAATAATTACACTGCAAAGGTATCGGTAAACGGAGCGCAGCAAAGACAAGGTAAACAAGCAGAAGTTCATATACAAGGACAAAATAATGTTGCGTTTGAAAACAGTATAGCGGCTCCGGTTCCAACAGGTATTGTTATGGATATACTGCCGTATATCGTATTGGCAGCAGTAGTATTAGCCGGAGTTATTACATTAGTAATCGTACACTTTAAGAGAAAAGGACCTCATAATAAGGATATATGGGATGAATAGAAGGTAAATTAATGAGGAAAAACATAAAATCTAAAAGGACTTATACACCCGGATATGATCAAAAAGAGGAAGATATAAGTTTACAAAGCATAGCTGATGCATTAAAACGTTTAAGATTTAAAAAATCTCTTTTTGGCGTAAATGAACAGGATGTATGGAAAAAAATCCGCCGTTTAGATGCTATGTATCAAGAATTATATCAAATGCAGGAAATAAAATATAAAGCATTGATAGATGATAAAGATAGGTTATTGGAAAACTTTAGAGCAGCACTTAAACGGCAGCTTCCGGATTATAAACCTTCTATAACTCCTACAGAAGAAAATATATCCTCTGAGGATACATAAATATGAATGAATGGTCCATAAAAAAAACGCCTACGCAGGCAGTAATTGATAGAAAAATAACTCAGCTTGGGCTGCGAAGAATGCGTTATGGCACATTAATAAAACTGGTTATAGTTGCAGCTTTATTATGGGGGTTATTCACTTTAATATTTGGAATAACAATCCCTATAGATAATTCTATGCATCCGGCTATTAATGAAGGAGATTTAATACTTTATTACCGGCTCAATGGCAATTATGAATCAGATAATGTAGTAGTATACACGCATGAAGGACGGCAATATATAGGACGAATTGCGGCAGTTCCTGGCGAACAGGTTCTTATTACGGAAAATGGACAGTTAATAATAAATGGTTATACACAAATTGAAGAAAATGGAGTACTAACATATCCAATAGAAAATGGGTGCACATATCCGGTAACCCTAGGCAAAGGAGAGTATTTTATCCTTGCTGATGCACGTGATACAGGAAATGACAGCCGGTATTTTGGAGCTATCAGCAAGGATAAAATCACCGGAAAAGTTATAACATTTTTACGCCGTCGAAACATATGATCATATAATTGGCTATTGCCAGTTTATGATATAGATATTTTTACTTATTTTATACAACTTTTACAGGAGGTAAAAACAAAATGAAAACAACAAAGAAGATTTTATCAGCAATGTTGGCAATAGCTTTAATATGCTGCATGGCATTAACAGCATTTGCCGCACAGGCAATCGGAATCACTGAAGGCGCTAATCCAGGCATTGCGGCACAAAAAGTTCAAAAAACATGGACAGCAGCTTCCCTTTCTCAGATGAATAATACTGAGGCATTTAATTTCCAATTAGCTTATGTAGGAGCTACAGCAGTTGGTACAAATCAAACAGCTGTACCTCAGTACAATAGCGCTGACTTTGCAACTAAACAAGTTTCTATTACAGGCAACTGGCTTGATCAGGCAACTCAAGCTCAGTCAACTTCTGCAACAAATGAAATAAGTTATGTTGATTTATTTGATGGCATAACATTCTCAGCACCAGGCGTTTATGAATTTACATTAACTGAAATCGCAGGTACTAACCCAAATATTGATTATTCAGAAGCAAGCTATAAATTAAAAGTTACAGTAGCATGGGCAACAGATGAATTAACAGGCCAGCCAAAAGATGAGCTTGCTATTCTCGGCGTTGTTGAAACATCTCTCAGCACAGATCCAACAGGCGAAAAATTAGATATTGACGAAGTAGTATTCCCTAATACAGCAGTTGATAACGCAAGCCTTAAAGTTACAAAAGCTGTTGAAGGTAACGCTGCTAACGTAAATGATTACTTTAAATTTACAGTAGCTCTTTCCGGTATTTCCGGTACATATGATATCGCATACACAGGCAATACATATCAAGAAGGCGAAACAAATCCAACTTCTATCACAGCTGTAGAAGGCGCGGCAACATTTGATATTTATTTAAAACATGGCGAAAGCTTTGAAGTTAAAAATCTTCCGGAAACTGCTACATATACAGTAACTGAAGAAGATACTGATTATACAGAAAGCGTAAACGATCAGGATACAAATACAGCTAATGGTACAATCGGTAAAGATGGCGCTACACTTAACTATGTTAATACTAAAACAACTGTAACACCAACTGGTGTATTCATGGATGTACTTCCATATGTAGTTATGTTAGCAGTTGTAGCAATCGGTGCAGGTGCATTTGTTGTTATCCGCCGCCGCCGTGAAGAAGAACAGTTTTAATTAATAAACTGAGCTTTTTAAAATAACAAATAAACGGTTGAATTAAAGAGGATTAATCAATGGAACGGACGGCTGAATATCGAGTAACAAAAGGGTTTGATAAAATAGTAAACAGCATTATTGCCATATTGCTGATAATTGGCGGACTTTATGCCTGCTTTGCTTTATGGGATACATGGAGTATACTTAATAAACCAAATGATGTACAAAGACAACTTATGAAATATAAGCCGTCCGATTCTGGTGATCCACAAGCTCAAAGCGCTAGCTTTCAAGAATTATTAGGTATTAATCCAGATATATGTGCATGGATTACTATTGATGATACCGGAATAGATTATCCGGTAGTACAAGGTGAGACAAATTTTGATTATTTGTCTACTGATGTTTATGGTGATTATACCGCAGCCGGGAGTATTTTCCTCGACTGCGGTAATAACCGGAATTTCACAGATTTTTATTCTATCCTGATGGGCCATCATATGCAGGGAGGCGTTATGTTTGGAGATCTGGATAAGTTTATGGATGAAACGTTCTTTGAAAATCATACAACAGGTAAATTATATTTGCCGGATAGAACCCTAACATTAGAGACTACAGCAATTATAATGGCAGATGCATATGATAGAATTATATATGATGTATCTGAACGTACAGAGGACGAAAAACTTGCTCTGATCTCGGAAATTGAGAAATATGCATTGCATACAAGAGGTACGCCGATGCATATGGAGGATCAATTTATTGCACTTTCAACTTGCTCCTCCGATTATACAAATGCAAGATTGCTGCTGATATGCCGTGTAACGGGGGAAAATTAGCAGAAGTAGAAAGTGAGGATGAACGAATATGAAAATAAAAAAATATCCAATATTAATTGGATTAATCTTATGTATATTATTAGTAATACCAACAGCTATAGTATCAGCTGAATCTCCTGAACCAACTCAAGCTGAAATTAAGCTTACTAATCAAATTACCGGTATTAATGAAACTGATGAATCATTTGTATATGTACTTGAAGCTGAAGATGAATCATCACCAATGCCGGAAAATACAGAAATAATGATTAAAGGCTCTGGTACAGGAAGTTTTATTATACCATGTGATGAAGTAGGCCAGTATAATTATACCCTTTATCAAAAAAGCGGTAATACTGCTAACTGGACATATGATAATGCAAAATATAAAGTATCATTATATGTATTATGGAATGAAAAAGATAACACATTGGAAACTCAGGTAATTTTCTTTGACCAGGCAGGTTATAAAACTGATGCATTATTTAAAAATATTTATGATGATCCAACAAAACCAGGACCAGAACCAGAGAACCCGCCTCAAACCGGCGATCAGTTGCCTTATACATATTTTATTATGTTTGCAGGCAGCTTAGTGCTCTTAGTTGTTTTAGCATATACGTATAAATGTAAAAAGGATTATGAAGAATAATATATAAATTTATTTTATGATATTAATTATAAATAATTAAAAGGCGGGAATATTATTAATTCTTGCCTTTTTGTTTTATAATAACAGTTTTGGCAAAAGTGATTATAATAACTCAAAATATAAATATTCAGCATAAATAAAGCGATAAAAAAGTGAACGTACAGCAGGAAATGAGGGGCGCCCGCGCAGCGCATCTTTTAAGATGCGCTTTATGCAAAATAATGGCAGAATATTTAGGTAAAGTAAAAATATAAACTCTGGTATCGTCTTAATAGCCAGTTTATTTTTAGCTATAATTATTTTGCGTTTGGCAGCCATATTTTATATGGCTGCACGCGGGCGCCCCTATTAAGGCAGCCGGCAGCTTATCATAAATATGTTTCCATTTATGTTTATTACTATTTTTGCCTTGATGTGTGATTTTAGATTATAGTAATAATAATAGTTAAATTAAAAAACAGGATTTTATATAATAAAAAACCCTAGAGAATGGATTTAATCCATTCTGTGGGGCTTTTATTTTATATTAATTATTTCATTCTGTTATTATGCCAAGCTATTTATTAACCACAATGTAAAAACTGTTATTAGCAGCACCTCCGCGAACAGTGAAAATAAAATTCCTGTTTATTGACACAAACGCTTGATTTTACAAGGCTTTTTCTATGATTTCAGGGGAACAACAGACCTTGCAGGATTTTTTCTGCAAGGTCTAATGTTGATATTTAATTTTGCAATACTGCTGATAAATGGAATTGACTATTAACAAAATTTGTGACGATGCGAAGGCTTTTAGCGTTAATCTGCGAAAAATGCTATTCTCATGACCGTTTTTAGATTTGCTTTTTAAGCATTTATCAAATGACAGTTTTATACACAGTTTTCCTTGATTTTCAAGGCTTTTCAGGTGCTATGCGGTAAAAAAAGACCCTTGGCGGTGAAGCCAAAGGCCTGATTTTTTTATTTCTTTATTGGATACTGATTTTTGCAGCGGCATGATAATGCCTTTGCAATAGAATCTTATTCCAGGTCAAGATCTATTTTAACTTTTTGGGGCAAAGAAATTTCAGTTTTCAATCATCATAGGAATATCTGGAAATCGCCTATTTTACCGACAAATTCCGTATTTACAAGGTTTTCAGCATAAAAAAAGACCTTGCAGAATTTCTTCTACAAGGTCTAATTTTATATTTGGTTTTGCTAATGGGCTTTGCACTAAATCAAATCTATTTGTCGCCGGACAATCTCCTTTAGCCAAAAATTCTTACCCTCCAAATCCTCAATCAAATCCCCAATAATTCAGTCTTTCCAAACACGGATTTATCAATAAAATGGGAATTTCATTAATGAAAATGTTTTATTTTCAAGGTTTTTCGCTCTCATTGCGGATAAAAAAATAAGACCTCATACTATGGTTTCCCACAGTACAAGGTCTGTATTTCATATTTTAGGGCAAGTTTTTTTGCTATTTTGCGTTGAACTTTGACACAAAATTTGTTTCCGGGCAAGGCTCAATACCGTTTTTCAGGGCATTGAAATTTGAGTTTTGCATTTCGGAAATGTCAATAAAACTCCAGTTTTATCGTCGAAAATGCGGGATTTGCAAGGATTTCGGCATAAAAAAAGACCTTTCAGATTTTACTCTACAAGGTCTTTTTTATATTATGGTTTTGCCTTTGATTTAATAATCGGCTTTGCCCATTAACAACAATTAGTATTTAATTATTTAGCTTTAATAGCAGCCTGTGCAGCAGCAAGACGTGCAATTGGTA
>CALWVB010000108.1 GCA_944384895.1 uncultured Clostridia bacterium
ACAAGGTCTTTTTTATATTATGGTTTTGCCTTTGATTTAATAATCGGCTTTGCCCATTAACAACAATTAGTATTTAATTATTTAGCTTTAATAGCAGCCTGTGCAGCAGCAAGACGTGCAATTGGTACACGGTATGGTGAACAGGATACATAATTAAGGCCAGCGTTATGGCAGAATTCAACAGTAGAAGGATCGCCGCCATGTTCGCCGCAGATACCAAGTTTGATATCAGGTCTTGTTTCACGGCCTAATTTAACAGCTAATTTAACTAATTTACCAACGCCATCCTGGTCGAGTTTAGCAAATGGATCAGATTCAAAGATTTTCTTTTCATAATAGTAATCAAGGAATGATCCAGCATCGTCACGGCTGAAACCGAATGTCATCTGAGTAAGGTCATTTGTACCAAATGAGAAGAATTCAGCTTCTTTAGCAATTTCATCAGCTGTAATAGCAGCACGTGGGATTTCGATCATTGTACCTACTTTATAATGCATATCAAGGCCGGATTCCTTAATAAGTTCATCAGCTACGCGTACAACGATATCTTTAACATATTTAAGTTCCTTAACTTCGCCTACGAGAGGGATCATGATTTCAGGAACGATATTATATTCAGGATGTTTCTTAGTAACATTGATAGCAGCAGAGATAACAGCAGTTGTCTGCATTTCAGCAATTTCTGGATAAGAAACAGCAAGACGGCATCCACGATGACCCATCATTGGGTTGAATTCATGGAGGGATGCAACAACTTGATTTAATCTTTCAACAGAAATGCCCATATCATTAGCTAATTCAATGATATCTTCTTCTTTGCTTGGAAGGAATTCATGAAGAGGCGGATCTAAGTAACGGATAGTTACAGGACGATCCTGCATAACTTCATATAAAGCCTCAAAGTCACCCTGCTGATATGGAAGAATCTTAGCAAGAGCTTTCTTACGTGATTCAACATCTTCAGCAACGATCATTTCACGAACAGCTTTAATTCTATCGCCTTCAAAGAACATATGCTCTGTACGGCAAAGGCCTATACCTTCAGCGCCAAAGTTGACAGCTTGTGCAGCATCTCTTGGAGTATCAGCATTTGTACGTACCTGAAGTGTACGTGCAGCGTCAGCCCAAGCCATAAAGCGGCCGAAATCACCGGAAATAGCAGCGTCAACTGTTGGGATAGCCTGGCCATAGATATTACCTGTAGAACCGTCAATTGAGATATAATCGCCTTCTTTGATGGTTTGGCCGCCAAGAGTAAAGTATTTATCTTCTTCATAAACTGTTATTTCACCACAGCCGGATACACAGCATGTACCCATACCACGAGCAACAACAGCTGCATGAGATGTCATACCGCCGCGTACTGTAAGGATACCCTGAGATGCAGCCATACCTTCGATATCTTCAGGAGATGTTTCAAGTCTTACTAAAACGACTTTTTCGCCTCTCTGAGCCCATTCTTTAGCATCATCAGCTGTAAATACTACTTTACCTGTTGCAGCGCCTGGAGAAGCAGCAAGGCCTTTTCCTATTGCTTTAGCAGCTTTAAGAGCAGCAGCATCAAACTGTGGATGGAGAAGAGCATCAAGTTGTTTTGGATCAACACGGAGAACAGCTTCCTGTTCTGTGATCATACCTTCATCAACTAAATCAACAGCGATTTTTAAAGCAGCTGCAGCTGTACGTTTACCATTTCTTGTTTGGAGCATATAGAGTTTACCATTTTCAATAGTAAATTCCATATCCTGCATATCACGGTAATGTTTTTCAAGACGATCAGCTGTTTCAGCAAATTGTTTATAAACATCAGGCATAATATCATTAAGCTGATCGATTGTCTGAGGTGTACGGATACCAGCAACAACGTCTTCACCCTGTGCATTCATAAGGAATTCACCGAATAATTTATTTTCGCCTGTAGCTGGGTCACGTGTAAAGGCAACGCCTGTACCGGAATTTTCACCCATGTTACCGAATACCATTGGCTGTACGTTAACAGCTGTACCCCAGGAATATGGGATATCATTCATACGGCGATATACGTTAGCACGTGGGTTATCCCATGAACGGAATACAGCGCGGACAGCTTCCATAAGCTGAAGTTTTGGTTCTGTTGGGAAATCTTCGCCCTTTTGTTCTTTATAATATTTTTTGAACAGCACGACTAAATTCTTCATATCGTCGGCATCAAGTTCATTATCAAATTTTACGCCTTTTTCTTCTTTAACAGCATCAATGATTTTTTCAAAATTGGATTTTGGAAGTTCCATAACAACATCAGAGAACATCTGAATAAAACGACGATAGCTGTCATAAGCAAAACGTTCATTGCCGGATTTCTTTGCAAGGCCTTCTACAACTGTATCATTAAGGCCAAGGTTAAGGATTGTATCCATCATACCAGGCATAGAAGCGCGAGCGCCGGAACGTACGGAAACAAGCAATGGATTTTCAGCATTACCAAATTCTTTACCATTGATTTCTTCAATTTTGCCGATATATTCAAGGATTTCCTGTTGGATATCATCGGCAATTTTTCTACCATCTTCATAATAACGTGTACATGCTTCTGTAGTTACAGTAAAGCCTTGTGGAACAGGCATACCGAGAACGGTCATCTCGGCAAGGTTTGCGCCTTTACCTCCGAGAAGTTCACGCATGGAACCATTACCTTCGGAGAAAAGGTAAACATATTTGTGGCTCGTAATTAATATCTACCTCCTGAATATTGATAACTAAGTTTAAGAAAGGCGTTTATTATTTTTTTATAAACTACCTTTATGCTTTTTGGGGAATATTTTTTTAAAAATCCCCCTCCTCATGTCTGGATGCATGCCGTATAAAATACGCGGAGTTTAGTAAATTTTTCATGCATTGTAAATATCCGTCAATGATACAACTATTATTATAACAAAGCATTGGCTTTATTTCCATAACTTAAACTAAAAAAATAGTAAATTTTTATCAAAAATTTTGTCTGACAGGTTATTATAACAAATATTTTTTGTATTTTTATTATATTAACCATATTTATTATTATTTTTCCAGCAAGTTAATTAAATAATTATTAATTTTATTATATATAAAAATAAAGATATTTATTATAATATTACCGTAATTTTCTGCAATTATTTACAAAAATACTATTAAAAAGGATTGCAAAAAGAGTAAATATATTATAAAATTGATAAAAAGAGATATTTTATGGCACATTATCTTCTTTTATATAAGCAGTTTATTTGTTTAAGGAAGGTGTTTTTTACATATGGCTATGATTATATGCGCTGAATGCGGCGCTAAAATATCAGATAAAGGCAGAGTATGCCCAAACTGCGGATATCCTGTACCACAACAAAAGGTTAATAGCCGTCCGGTCGCTAATACCGTTTTTGCTATCAGAATGGTTGCATTGGCAATTGGCGTTATTTTTACTATAATTTTTATTGTTGCTGCTTTTTCTACAAAACATCAGTTTGATATGGTCTTAGCTAAAAAAGACCGGCAAAATATGGGTGTAAATTGGAGCGAACAATGGCATCAGGAAAAATACGGCGATTTGGAAGCACCGGATTTATCAGTTGATTATACTGTATTATTGCAAAAAGATTTTTTATATTGCGCGCTTTATCTTTGTATTGCTCTGGTTGGTTATATAGTTGCGTTGGATTTGGATAAGCGTAAATTTTTAAAAACTGTAAAGCATGATGAAATGGATAACTGAATTAATAAAAGTTTATTTAAATAATAATTCATAATAAAATTATAAACCTGAGAATGTTTATAAAGATTCATCTAAACAATACTGAACAGTTTATGAATATAATAAAAAGCGAACAGTGTCCCGGATAAAGAAAGGGGGGCGCCTGCGCAGCGCATCTTTTTAAGATGCGCTAAAAGCAAAATAATATGTCCTTGATTTAGTCCAAACTGATATTAAGAAACAGGTATTATCTTAAATAACAGCATCTTATTATGACATATTATTTTGCATAAAGCAGCCATATGAAATATGGCTGCACGCAGGCGCCCCCTTTGGTTTAGCGTTATCAGCAAGCCTTGCGTATATATAGTAAAAAATTATAATTATAAGAAACAGCCCTGCAGAATAATTTCAGCGGGACTGTTTTTATTTTTGTATTACAAGTTTTAATTATGGTGATAATCATTTTCTAATTTTTGTATCTTTTTCCATTTATCTATCCATATATATCTAAAACTATCAACACGGTTGGTTTTATATGTATTCCAATAAATATATATAAGTAAAACTATAGGGAGAATGAGCCATAAATAATCCAATGCGTTTAATATTAATTTATCTGTATCGGTTAGTTTAACAGTTATATAAGAATAAATATATAAACAATAACATAATAAACCTAAAATAAAACATTCATAATATTTTACACAATCATTCCATTTTTTCTTTTTACCGTTTACTTCAATATCAACATTACTGATATTTTTTAATTTTTTATCCATTTTTAATGTAAAACCTTTTTTATTTTCTTTTAAAAAATCTGGATTTAAGACGGAAAAATGTCGTGTTTCCCAGTTAATGCCGTCTAAGTTAGGTTCTAAGAATACTATCATATATCCGGATAATTTCATCATGGATCTTCTGTAATATTCTATTCTAGCGGACATAGGAAGCAATATACCAAAAGGAAACAAATATAAAAATGGCAGGGGATTTTTTGATGTAAAACCAAATATAGCTCCTAATGCAGCTACAGTTACAGTAATAGTAAACGTTACTAAAGTATTATGCAGATTCATTTCATACATAATTTCTGACCGTAAAAACTCATATTCTTTTAACATAAGATTTTCTTTATTTGCTTTTTCATTTTTAGTACTGTTTACAGTATTTTCTTTTTGTTTTAACATATTTTCCACCTCCCATAAAATTTTTACATTTGGATATTTATTCCATATATGTATATCATAATAATATCACAATTTGTGTTTTAGCTCAATAATCATAAAATATATAAAAACATAGAATCTATTGGTTATTATTGCTATATGATAACCTTGAAAATAAAGTAAAAAAATGTTATTATATAGGATAATTATAAGTTTTTATACATTTTTTGTTGGAAAGGGGGATTTCCAAAAAGATGGGAATGATAACCTGTGGCGATTGTGGCCGTCCAGTATCTGACCGTGAGCTTTCATGCCCGTATTGTGGATATCCTGTTAATATGAGCATAAATAAAATGCTTAAAGAACATAAAGCTTTAAAAAATAGCTCAAAAAGTTCAGGGAAAAACAATGTAAAAAGATCATCAGATAAACATAGGACAAGCCAAAGGCATGATGCATCAAGAATGCATATAAATTCAAATCAAAATGGGTATAATACCCCCAGAAAAAATACAAATCCATATAATCATAAAATGGATGTATACCAATCTTTACAATCTCAGGCTGATAGATATGGTTCAGGTAATACACGTACTGTAAATGTTAGTAAAACAGCTATCCAAAATAAAAAGAAAGCTAAAAAGAAAAAGCAGCATTCAAATCTTCCGGCACTTATTATAATCGCTGTTTTATTAGTAGCTATTATCCTTTTATTTATGTATGGCGTATCATCATGTAATGCAAAAAGTATTACATATGCATCGCCAGTTGAAGATGAAAGTGGTATTACATATTATTCTAATAAGGATGACGGCGGAAAATTATATAAGAAAGATGAAAATAGCCCGGATGCACAACCTGTTAAATTATCTGAGTTTTGTCCTTCAGAAATATTATTGGACAATGATTGGATATATTATGTTAATAATGACAGAGATAGTAAAATATTCCGTGTAAGTAAACAAGGCCTGGATGAAACAATGGTATTTGATAGGGCTGCAAGAAATCTAGAAATAGCTGAAGGTTATCTTTTATTTGAAGATGTTAAAGCTAATTATGCTCCATATAGAATATTGCTTTCCGATATAGATGGTAAAAATTTACCTGAGGCAGTACCGGATGATGGTAATTTTACAGTAAATACATCTGATACTGTATCAGATACTGGTTCCAGTATTTCTGATAGCGCAAGCGGTACTGATAATAATTCTTCCGCAGTTTCTCAGGATAATTCTGATAATGGAAGCTTTACTCCATCAATGAAGGTTAAAAATTCTAAACTTCCTTGGAATTTAGTGCTTGCTAATAAATATAATGCTATTGATATATCTTATGATGAAGAATTAACTTTATCTATGCTTGAGAATGGGAAAAAGTTTGATAAAAGGGCAAAAAATAAAATGAACGATATGTTGGAGGCTATGAGAACAGAACTGTCTAATTGTAATATTGAACCTTCTTCTACATATTTAAGTGTTGCTACTCAAACAACCTATTATGAACGGGAAGTACAAAAATTAATTGACAGCGGTATAGACCAGCAAGAAGCAGAAATTCAGGCAGCAGCTGAAGTAGCGCCGCCTGGAACATCTGATCATAATACAGGCCTTGCAGCTGATTTTAATGATGCGTCTTTATCTTTCAGTGATACACAGGAATATACATGGCTTAAAAATAATGCGCATAAATATGGATTTATTGAACGTTATCCTAAAGATAAAGTAACGCAGACCGGATGCGAATGGCAGCCATATCATTTCCGTTATGTTGGTGAAGAAGCTGCAGCTGTTATAAAGGAAAAAAATTTATGCCTTGAAGAATATATATTTGAAACCTATCCCAATGCTGTTGTTAAAGAAGATGAATAATAAAAAAATAGTTGCTTAGCAGCTATTTTTTTATGTATAGCCTGTATGATTATAAAAAATATTACTGATTTATGCTGTTGTATATAAAAAAGTGCTTTATTATATTAATAATGAATAGCATTTTTATAATATACCTGTGTATTTATTATGATTTAGGTTTTTATTTACAATAGGTTTTATAAAATACAGGCATTTTATTTTTATATTATTTAAATTATATTTACTAATTTGATATTATATAAAAATATTACAGGAAAAGTAAGTACAGGGGGGAGGGGGCGCCCGCGCAGCGCATCGTTTAGATGCGCTTAAATGCAAAATAATAGCCAATAAAGCAAATGGGATAAAAAATATCAACATGCGCTTTATTTTGAGAATAGCGTTTTTATATAACAAATTATTTTGCATAAAGCAACCATATGAAATATGGTTGCACGCGGGCGCCCCCCTTTTTTCTTAATCGCAGTATTTGTCCGTTATAAAATAATACTTTCAGTTTTACTGTTTTAAAATATATATCTGTAAATATAGAAAGTATATTTTGGTATTATTTAGGAAATAATAGTTCATGAATTTTTATTAATCATATGATATAATTCCTTAAATATTTTTAGTATATTTTATAATTAATATAAGATAAAGCTATATTATATTTGAACTTAAAAAGAGGTGCTGTTAATATTATGTTGAAAAGCTTAAAAGATTGTTTCAAATTATATAATGGAATAGAAATACCTTGTGTTGGTTATGGAACATATCTAACTCCTAATGGAAAAACTGCTGTTGATTCTGTTAAAGAAGCTATATGTTTAGGATATCGCCATATAGATACTGCAGCAGCTTATGAAAATGAAAAAAGTATAGGTAAAGCTATAAAAGAATGTGGAATTGATAGAAAAGATTTATTTATTACCAGTAAATTATGGAATAGTGATCAAGGATATGATTCAACATTAAAAGCATTTGATAAAACTATGTCAGATTTAAATCTTGAATATTTAGATTTATATTTAATACATTGGCCTATAGCAAAAGGACATGAAAATGACTGGCAAATTATGAATAGGGAAACTTGGCGTGCATTTGAAAAATTATATGATCAAGGGAAAATACGTGCAATAGGAGTAAGTAATTTTAAACCACATCATATAGATTCACTTATGCAAACAGCAAAAATAGCGCCTATGGTAAATCAGATAGAACTTCATCCAGGTATGAATCAAAATGAAACAGTAGCTTATTGTAATCAGCATAATATATTAGTAGAAGCATGGGGACCTTTTTCTCAAGGTATGTTATTTGGACTTGATCTTTTACAGGCTATTGCAGCTAAATATAAGAAAACTATAGCTCAGGTAGCTTTGCGTTGGCATTTACAAAAAGGTATTTTACCATTGCCTAAATCAGTTACACCTTCACGTATTGCTGAAAATGCTGATATATTTGATTTTACATTATCAGATTCCGATATGCTTTATATTGATAATCTCGATGGTCGTATTGGTTCTGGCTTGGATTCTGATGAATGTGCATTTTAATATTATGAAATAAAAAAATAAACACCTGGTATATTTAAATATATCAGGTGTTTATTTTAGTGTATATATCTTTTACTTTTTACTTTAATATGTTACAATAATTATCAAAATATAATATCAAAATTTCTATAAGTAAGAGGTGTAACCTGATGTCAAAAACAGCTGTTATATATAAATCAAAAGGCGGGTTTAGCCAAAAATATGCAAAATGGTTAGCTGATTATTTAAAATGTGATTTGTATGATTTAAAAGATTTTACTAAATCAGATATAGATAAATACCATATATTAATATTTGGCAGCGGTGTTTATGGTAGTAAAATGCCTATAGCTAATTTTATAAATAAAAATGCTAAATATTTCAGTGGTAAAAAAATTATCGTATTTGCAGCCGGCCTTACAGCTTTAGATAATACCGAGGCTTTAGATTATATTGATAATAAAAACTTTACCGGTGATATTGCCGACCGTATCGCTATATTCCATCTGCGCGGCGGTATTGATTATAGTAAATTAAGCTATATTGAGAAAAAAGTTATGAAAATGATTTCTAAAAATATTAAGAAAAAACCTGTAGACCAATTAAATGAAACTGATAAAATTATTTCTCAATCTTATGGGGGTTTTATCGACCTAACTCAAAAATCTTATATAATGCCAATCATCGAATATATCAACGAACTTTAAAACGAGAAGTTAGTTTAGTTTAGAAATAATCTAACCCGCCCGGGAGAGGGTCAACAGCAAGCATTGCCATTTAAAACATAAAGTTAGGTTAGCTTAGAAATAATTATGCCGTCTGAAAATCTATCAGACGGCATAATTAATATATTGCAATTTGTATTTTTCTAAGATAATTTAAATCGCTCAAAACAGAAAATACAATAAAGCTAGTATAAAAAAGCAACAGATAATGTAAAAGTACCGTTTATGGGGGCGTCTGCGCAGCGCATCCAAAGGATGCGCTTTATGCAAAATAATTTTTTAAATATTCAGGCTGAGTTAATAAGGAAAACTAATATTGTTTTAAGTACACATCATCTTGATATAGCAAATTATTTTGCATTTGGCAACCATATTTCATATGGTTGCACGCAGGCGCCCCCTTTTTACGGTAATGTAACCTTAAATGTTTTCTTTAATATTTTAATGCATATTTTTATATATTGTTTGATTTAGGATAATATAGCTTTACCTATAATTTATTTGTAAAAATTTAGTTTTCATTAAAAATAATTTTAGCGCCTGAAGCAAAACAATCATAAAGCTTATTAATATCATCTAATAAAACTGGATTGCCTGAAATATTACAGTTAGTTATTTTTGAATTATTATATAGAGGGCTTATATCTGAAATATCATTATATTCTAAATTAAGATATTCTAAATTAACTAAACTACCTATTGCTGATATATCTTGAATTGAATTAAATCCTAATGATAAAGAGGTTAGATTGGTAAGATCTGATATAGGAGAAAGATCTGAAATTCCGGTACGGTATATATAAAGGGTAGAAAGATTGGTAAGATTTGATAATGCAGAAATATCAGTAATATTTTCATTATTAAGTATAGTTAATTTTTGCAGATTAACAAGGCCTTTAAGCGAAGTAAGATCAGTTGCTGCTATATTTACTAAACTGAGCTCTGTAAGATTAGAACAATCTTTAAGTATAGATAAATCAGTAATATTTTGTCCGCTTAAACTAAGTTTAGTAAGCTTTTCCATATGGCTTATAGGAGATAAATCTATTTCATTGCTATTATATTCGATAGTAAGCTCTGTTATTTCTTTATATTGGTTAATATCAGTTATATCTTTTATATTTGTATTATTTAATGTTAATGAAGTAATATCCTTATTATTGCCTATTTCAGAAATATCTTCAATTGTATCGCCTGTTAAAGTAGCTGTACTGGTATCTTTATCAATAGAAACCGGTTGAATACTCATTTCACTTGTATTATCTTCTTTTTTTGAACAGGATGCAAATGTTAATAATATAAATACCATAGCTAATGCTATAATTATTGATAAAGTTTTTCTCATTTCTTTACTCCCTTGATAAAATTAATTTATTAAAAGAATTATAATATATACAAAGGAAAAAGTCATGCATAAATAGTTAATAAATACCAAATATTAGAAAAAATATTACTTATATTAAGAATTATGTTCTACATAACAAAAAAGTTATATTAAAATTAATTTGATAAAAAATATAAGGCAGGAAAAGATAGCTTTTATAGGGGGCGCCTGCGTAGCGCATCTTTGATGCGCTTTACGCAAAATAATTTCTTAAATATTTCAGCCTGAGTTAATAAGAGAAACAAGCATTATCTTAAATACTCATCATCTTTATATGGAAAATTATTTTGCATTTGGCAACCATATTTCATATGGTTGCACGCAGGCGCCCCCTCTTTTACGGTGACGGTAGCAGTATAAAATATATATTCAAAAGTTTTCTTATAATAGAATGTAAGCATATTTAAATAATAAATATGCTTATTTTTATGTTTATCATTTATTTTTTGCTTAATTTGAGATTTGATTTATTATTTACACCATGCTTTATTTAAACATATAATAGCTTGTTTAATTTCAGATAAATCCATACCAGAATATCCCATAATCACAGTATTATGGGGGTATTTTTTTATGTTGCCAAAATAATATTCTGATAATCCATAAACTCTAACATTATTTTCTATAGCTGATTTAATTAAAGCTTTTTCATTCATATGATTATTTATTTTTATTAACAGATGTAAACCGGAATCCTGTCCTTTTATTTCACATATTTTCCCTAAATTACTATTATTGATTTCATTTATAAGAAAATCACGCCTTAATTTATAAATATTGCGCATACGGCTTATATGGCGCTCAAAATAACCTTTTTCTATAAATTTTGCTAATGTTAATTGTTCAATTACAGGTACTGTGGAAGAATAAAATAATAAATTATTAAGATAACATTCAAGTAGTTTTATAGGCAATACCATATAACTTATTCTAAAAGATGGAGCAAGGCTTTTTGCAAAAGTATTCATATATATAACCTTATTATATTTATCAAGGCTTTGCAGAGCAGGAATAGGACGGCCAGAAAATCGAAATTCACTATCATAATCATCTTCAATTATATATCTATTATCATTTTCCATAGCCCAGTTTAATAATTCTGCCCTGCGTGTTATAGGCATAACAATACCTAAAGGAAAATGATGCGATGGAGTTATATGTATTATATTTGTATCACTATTAATTAAATAGTTCATATCAACACCATAATTATCCATAGGATGATAATTTGTTTTTACATCATTCATAGCAAATATTTTAGCTGTTTTATGATATCCAGGATTTTCTACGCCATATATATTTTTACGGCCTAACAACTGTATAATTAACCCTGTTAAATATTCTGATCCAGCTCCAATTATTATTTGTTCAGGTTTTGTTTTAATCCCGCGAAAACTATATAAATAATCAGCTATTTGCTGTCTTAAACCATATATACCTAATGGATCAGTTTTACTAAGCAATTGTGCACTTCGTTCAGATAAAACTTCCCTAGTTAACCGAGCCCAGGTATCAAAAGGAAATTGCGTAGTATCTACTACATTTGTTTTAAAATCATATTTATATTCCTGTAAGTTTTCTGTGTGATAATTAATACTATTGGTATTATAATTTTCTTTATTTTTATTATAATTATTATAAATATTAAAATTATGATCAATTTTATTAATATAAAACCCGCTTTTAGGACGTGAAGTTATATAACCTTCAGCTATAAGCTGGGAATATGCAGCGCCCACTGTAATTACACTGATTTTTAAATGAGAAGATAATTGGCGTTTAGACGGCAGTTTTTGATCAGCTTTAAGCTTACCCTGTTCAATATCCCGACGGATAAAACGGTAAAGCTGTTCATAAAGAGGAATTTTACTTTTACTATTTAATATATATGTCAGCATAATAAATCACCATATTATTAATTTCTAAATTAATATAATTCATAAAAAAACAGGATAACTATAGAATAATAATGATAAAAAGTTATTAATATAAACTAAAGTATATTAAACCAATATTTATAGATAAAGGCTAATTTATCGTTAAGTTCATATTATAAATTACATAGTTAGTGTAATAAAGTGTATTTTTATATTAATTAATAAACGTTTACCAATACAAGTAGCGATTCAATAAAACAGGGGCGCCCGCGCAGCGCATCGTTTAGATGCGCTAGCTGCAAAAGGATACTATTTATAAACACAAATAAAAATAGAAAACAAAAATTTTCTTATAAACTTATATTTTGTTTAACATATCCTTTTGCAGGAGCAACTGTATAAATTTTATACAGTTGCCCGCGGGCGCCCCCTACTAATACGATGCCTTGGCTAATTTATTGATACCTTTGTTACGATGCAGTATATTTCGTTATAATACTTTAAGATACAGTTACTATATTTAAATTTAATAAATATATTCTATTTAAATTTTATTAATCATTTGATTCAAAAAAATATAATTAATACAAACTGGTATTATCAAAAATACAAAAACTGATAATTTACATAATATCAATTTGCGATATAATGATAACAATATAAAAATATAAAGTCAAGATAAAAATTAGGAGGAGATATTATGGCAAATGATAGATATGAACTTAATAAACAATTAGCCCAGATGTTAAAGGGCGGAGTTATTATGGATGTAACCACACCGGAACAGGCAAAAATAGCAGAAGCTGCGGGAGCATGTGCAGTTATGGCGCTTGAACGTATTCCAGCTGATATCAGAGCAGCAGGCGGAGTATCACGTATGAGCGATCCTAAGATGATAAAAGGGATACAACAAGCAGTATCTATACCAGTAATGGCTAAGGTAAGAATTGGACATTTTGTAGAAGCTCAAATTTTACAGGCTATTGAAATTGATTATATAGATGAAAGTGAAGTATTATCTCCGGCAGATGATATATATCATATAGATAAAACAAAATTTAATGTACCTTTTGTATGCGGTGCAAAAGATTTAGGAGAAGCTTTAAGAAGAATAAGCGAAGGCGCTTCTATGATACGTACAAAAGGCGAACCTGGTACAGGAGATGTTGTACAGGCAGTTAAACATATGCGTCTTATAAATAGTGAGATAAGCCGTGTAAAGGCATTAAGAGAAGATGAATTATATGAAGCAGCTAAACAATTAGCAGTACCATATGATTTAGTTAAATATGTCCATGATAACGGTAAATTGCCTGTAGTAAATTTTGCAGCAGGCGGGGTTGCTACTCCAGCAGATGCCGCGCTTATGATGCAGTTGGGTGCTGAAGGTGTATTTGTAGGATCAGGTATATTTAAATCAGGTGATCCGGCAAAACGAGCTGCTTCTATTGTAAAGGCTGTTACTAATTATAACGAC
Source organism: uncultured Clostridia bacterium (assembly GCA_944384895.1). GTDB lineage: Bacteria > Bacillota > Clostridia > Oscillospirales > Acutalibacteraceae > RGIG7067. The sequence continues at coordinate 13,718 of CALWVB010000108.1, forward strand.
CCGGATATAATCGCTCAGGTTTCGGAAGATTTAGGCGAAGCTATGGTTGGTATAAACGAACAGGAAATTGAATTGCTTATGGCTGAAAGAGGTAAATAATTTAAAAATATAGTAGTTGGAATTTTTACTTTAAAGTTGAGATTCGTCTTAGTAAGTATATTATATTAAATTGTTTATATTTTAATTTTTACAGTAAAACTACCTATTATATCAAGGTTAATAGGGCGCCTGCGAGCCGCCATATTTAATATGGCGGTTATATGCAAAATAATTTGCCCTATGAAGATGTTACTTTTAATTATAGATCTTAGATATATAATTTTATATTATATACATTAATAGTTATTATTTTGCATCCAAGCGCATCTTTGATGCGCTTGCGCAGGCGCCCTAATTCAGCAGGGATATCTATATCCTTTTGTTTAGATAAGCATAAGAGTAATAAAAAATAATGTTTTATCAAAGAGATAATATATTAAAACAATAAATAAGCTACAGAAATAATATAATATGTAGATTTATAGGTTTGATATTAAAATAAATCTTCACTGGATTAGGAATAATAAGACGGTATAATTCCTATTGAAAGGATAGAGTAATAAAAGATCAGCAGGATACGGACCAACGTTAATTTTTAGGGGATTACTAAGGGGGATTTATAGAAAAGTTTTGCTAAGGCGGAACAATAAGACATTGAAAGAGGCCGTTGAGGTGAAAGGGAAATAAAGAGAATACCAACATACGGCCCAACGTTAAGTTTTAGGGGATTACTAAGGGGGATTTATTAAGAAAGCCTTACTAAGGCGGGATAATAAGATATTGAAAGAGTCCGTTGAGGTGAAAGGGAAATAAAGATAATACCAACATACGGACCAACGTTAAGTTTTTGGGGATACCTAGGGTGGATTTATAGAAAAGTTTTGCTAAGGCGGGACAATAAGACGGGAAGGTGCCCGTTGAGGTGAAAGGGAAATAAAGATAATACCAACATACGGCCTAACGTTAAGTTTTTGGTGATACTTAAGGGGGATTTTTACAAAATCCCCCTTAGGGGAAGGAGAAAAGATGAAGATAGGAATATTGGCGGTACAGGGAGCGTTTATTGAACATAAGAATATGCTGAACAGATTAGGTATAGAAAGCTTTGAGATAAGGCAAAAACAGGATATAAATAGGGAAATGGATGGGCTTATATTACCAGGCGGAGAAAGTACTACTATGGGTAAACTGTTGCATGATCTTGATTTATATGAACCTATCAGCAATCTTATTAATAGTGGACTTCCGGTATTCGGTACATGTGCAGGCCTATTATTATTAGCAAAAAAGATTAGTAATGATGAGAGAATATATTTTGCAAGTATTCCCATTATAGCACGCCGCAATGCATACGGCAGACAATTAGGAAGCTTTAATGCTAATGCACAGTTTGATTCAGTTGGGGAGATACCAATGGTATTTATCCGTGCGCCATATATTGAATCGGTGTATGATAATGCTGAAGCTTTAGCTCAAATTGATGGGAAAATAGTTGCGGCAAAATATAACAATCAGCTTGTAACAGCTTTTCATCCGGAATTAACAGATAATACTGCTGTACATGAATATTTTATTGATATGATTAAAAATAAAAATAGTTAAAACGTTTTTACGTTTATAATAAAACTACCGATTCTAGGAATCTAAGAGTGGGCGCCTGCGTACAACCATATTATATATGGTTGTTTTATGCAAAATAATTTTATCCATTAAGATGCTGTTATTAAAACAATATCTAAGCTTATATTTTCATCATGTTTTACTTTATCAGCTATTATTTTGCATCCTTGGCGTATCTTAATAGATACGCCTCGCAGGCGCCCACTCTTTCCTTGAACGGGATTTTTGTCTTTAACGCGCATTTATTTAAAATTCTATATTAAATTACAGTATAAAAGTCTTATAATGTAACATAATACATTATGAGTAATAAAAAAATAAATATATAAATAAAGTACCCGTAGTTATATTTAACAATAAATATAACTACGGGTATTGTTTATCTACTACGAATTTTTATGAATTATGCGAATGGATTTTCTGTTGGATAGAGCACTCCCTTAGGCTGATTGTATGCAATATCCGATACACCGATAAATTTCATAACTTCATATAAAGTTTTGCCGATCTTAGCAAAAGCAACAGCGCCATGATGAGGATAACCTCTTTCAATGAGAACATGACGATAGAAACGGCCCATTTCAGGAATAGCAAATACACCGATGCCGCCGAATGAACGGGTAGCAACAGGAAGTACTTCGCCATGAGCGATATAAGAACGGAGAACGCTGTCAGAACCGCCCTGTACGCGGAAGAAGGTAATTTCACCTGGTTTAAGGTCGCCTTCAAGAGTACCGCGGGTGATATCTGGTTCGCCGTCTGGCTCAAGGGAACGTTTCATAATGAGCTGATAACCCATATTAGGGGTTGTAAGATGGCATGCAGGTGTATTACCGCAATGGAAGCCCATAAATGTATCGTTAAGTTTATAATCATATTTACCCTTGATATCTTCTTCATAAATATCAGCAGGAACACTGTTATTTATATCGAGAAGTGTTGGAGGGATAAGAGATGCACATGTAATAATATATTCAGATATAGCGCCGTACATATCAACTTCGCAGGATACCGGAATACCACGGGATACAAGACGAGAGTTAACATAGCAAGGTACAAATTTAAATTCAGTCTGGAATGCTGGCCAGCATTTATTAGCAAATGCAGCATATTTGGAAGCGCCAAGATTTTCTTCCATCCAGTCTAAAAGTGTTAATTCATACTGTGCAAGACGTGGGAGAATACCAGAATATTTATTGCCAGCGCCCAATTCAGCAGCCATTTCGTCTACTAAAGCTGGGATACGTTTGTCGTTATCATGTTTTCTGTAAGCAACAAGAAGATCAAGTTCGGAATTTTCCTGTACAGTAATACCCATATCATACATAGGTTTGATAGGAGCGTTACATGCAAAGAAGTTAAATGGTCTTGGACCAAAACCGAATAATTTGAGGTTGCGTAAACCAATGATGCATCGTGCGATAGGCACAAATTCAGCAATCATTTGAGCAACTTCTGAAGCTGTTCCTACAGGATATTCAGGAATATAAGCTTTTAATCCTCTTAATTTGAGGTTATAGCTTGCGTTAAGCATACCGCAGTATGCATCGCCACGTCCATTATACATGTCTTTGCCGGATTCTTCAGCAGCAGCAACATACATAGTAGGGCCGTCAAAATTCTTTGTGATAAGAGTTTCTGGGCCTTCTGGACCAAAGTTACCTAAATATATAACAACGGCATTACAGCCGGCAGCCTTGATTTCATCAAGAGCTTTAAGAGCATCGCTTTCATTTTCATTTTCAACAATTGTCTGGACTTCAAAAGCATCAATGCCAAGCTTTTTTATTTCTTCCATTAACGCAATTCTACGTTTATGAGATAATTCCATAGGGAAGCAGTCGCGGCTAACCGCTACAACACCAAGCTTGACTTCAGGAACATTAACCATGATAATCTCCTCCTAATTTATGTAGATAAACTAAATTTTTAATTGCGAATCTATCGCTATGTCTTAATTATATCGCGGATTGTCCAATATTGCAATTAAAATTATTATGAATAAATAAATTTGTCCAAAAATTTACAAAAAATTTATTATCCTTTATACATATTTCGCAGTATATAAGACATATAAAAAGGATTTATTAATATAAAATATGTGCACGGGCAAAATTGCCATTTTTATATTATAGATTCTTTGGCGTATGATGGAAAATATATCGCCATCATACGCCTTTTATATTATAAAAACCCCGCCTGTCCTATTAATATGGTATGGCGGGGATAATTATGCTTATTTTTTTATGGTTATATGGTTTTAGCAAAAGTATTTTAAGTAATGTTAAAGTGATATGAATCGCACACATCACCATCAAAAAAGCTCATATAAAATTTGATTTTATTGATTTGATAGAATTAATTGATTTGTTTTACTTTAAAATGCTATTTTTAAAGCTATATTGTCCTAAATCAAACAATATATAAAAATATGCATTAAAATATTAAAGAAAACATTTCAGGTTACGTTACCGTAAAGGGGGCGCCTGCGTGCAACCATATTTCATATGGTTGCCAAATGCAAAATAATTTGCTAAATAAAGATGATATGTATTTAAGATAATACTAGTTTGTCTTATTAACTCAGCCTAAATATTTAAGAAATTATTTTGCATTAAGCGCATCTTAAAAGATGCGCTGCGCAGGCGCTCCATAAACGAGTACTTTAACATTATATGTTGCTTTTTATACTAGATTTATTATTTATTATTTTGTCTTGAGTGATTTAAATTATCTTAGGAAATACAAACATAATTAATAAGCAATAATAAATAGCTTAAAACAGAATAATTACCGGTACAGCAAAAAGGGGGCGCCCGCGGCCAACCATATTTTAATATGGTTGGCTAAAGCAAAAGATAAGATAATTTGTTTACTGTATATAATAGAGATACCATATCTTTTGCATTAAGCGCATCAAAGATGCGCTCGCGGGCGCCCCCTAGATTAACCTTACCGGAAAGGTTTCTTATGATAATACCATGTTTTATATTTAATATTTTCTGAGATAAGAAGGTTTAAATTAATAAGATAATATGTATTCGCAGTATTTACAAAATATCAAGGTTTTCTAAAGCAGTTCTTACAGCTTCAATAACAAATGCTGAAAAAGTACAATTTTTATTTTTAATAGCCTGTTCAATTTTATTTATTATATCATTTGGAAAACGGACAGTTTTACTTGTTGTTGGAGGTATTGAAGGTATTTTAAATTTTAACATATTATCCGCACGCAATCTTTATATTATTTTTTAGGATCTATTATCCGAAAAATAATATATCATAATCTTAGCGTGTTATATTAATTTTAGATACAATTTATCTAAAATTTATTTAGGAGGCGATTATATGGAGAAAATTATTTGTGAAAATGATTTTTGTATCTATTGGGAAGAAAATAAATGCTTATGTCAATATATAAATTAAATGCTTCGGGTATATATATGGATGCAATCCAGGTAAATATTGAAGAAGAAATACTTTATAAAAAAAGAAAAGAATTATTAAACAAATACAAAATAGATGAAAACGATATAGGAGAATAAAAAATCAGGCCTGGAGCAAATATTTACTCCAAGCCTTGCATAAGAAAACATGAAAATATACCCGCTGCAAATGTGGGAGCATAAATAAACATAAAGGCAGTGCCTAAGGCGCGGCTTGCGAGTCGAGGCTCTCGACAAACACGGGAACAAATATAGAAATAAAAACCAAATTTAGAGAGTGGTTTACGTTTTGAGGTACTTGACGACGCGAGCACAAAATTTACAGAAAAAGAAAAGCTAGAAATTCGACTTGTGTATAAGGGATTTTAGCGCCGCAGGCGCACCCGCAAAAAGATGGTAGCGACAGCGAGCCGTTGTGAGGGCGTTTACAACCGAGCAGGCGAGCCGAGCGTGGCTTTTTGCGGAAAAGGAGGAGCGACGGCATGAGTGAGACGATGACTTTTTATAAAAAAAGTCGTCGCGAACGATATATAGTCCGCGACGACGCAGCTGGGGTAGCAGGATTTGAACCTACGAATGACGGAGTCAAAGTCCGTTGCCTTACCGCTTGGCGATACCCCAATATTTAAAATTTAAAGGAAAGGGTGGATGATCGGAGTCGAACCGACGGCCTCCAGAGCCACAATCTGGCGCTCTAACCAACTGAGCTACATCCACCATAAGTGGAATAAATGCTATAAACCCTAATAAAAAAGGGAAAAGCGCGCTTGAAGGGACTCGAACCCCTGGCCCACTGCTTAGAAGGCAGTTGCTCTATCCACCTGAGCTACAAGCGCAGATAAAAAATATTAAATATAAAGAAAAGAGCGGGTGATGGGAATCGAACCCACGCGACCAGCTTGGAAGGCTGGGGTTCTACCATTGAACTACACCCGCATATGCAGAATATACACCTGCTTAGCGACGGAATATATTTTAACACATAG
>CALWVB010000109.1 GCA_944384895.1 uncultured Clostridia bacterium
GTTGTATCATTATATTTATCCATATATTACAACCTCCAAATCAATTTATCATATGAACATTTATTCATATGTTCTATTGTTATAATACTACTCTATTTTACCTTTGTCAAGTACCTATGTATAAGAAAAACAAAAAAAGATGCTTAAAACTTTAAGCATCTTTTTTACTATATAATATTATTATGCGATTTATATAGGTGAGTATGGTAAATTAAGCATAAGTATCCAAGTAAATACTATAGCAAACAACATAGACATAACTAAAAATATAATTCTTCTTGACACAGATGCTATTCCACGTGAAGCAACGCCTATCAAAACACAGGCGATTATTAAAGCAGTAGCAATAAAACCTGCATGTATATTAAATTGCTCTGCGCTAACATGATTTGCCATTTTTTGCGCTACATATCCGCCTATTAAATAAAAAAGAGGAACTATAACTAATGGCAGCGTACTAAAAGCATATGGTTTTTGTTTTCTTCTTAAAAAAATAATAAACATGAGCAGTATAAGTACTATTACGGTAATACATGTCATTACCATATCAAACGACATTGACATAACTAGCTCCGTTTCCTTTGGCAATAAAAAAATCCCCAAAAATGATAAAAAAATATAAGCGGAAAACGGGATTCGAACCCGCAACATTCAGCTTGGGAAGCTGACGCTCTACCATTGAACTACTCCCGCATTTACGTGAATATTTTAGCACCAGCATACCCGCCCTGTCAATACTATTATACATTTCATCTTTACACAAACTTTACGCCATATTTCCAGTTGCATACATTATTGCTGATATTGCCGCTATACCAGCCGTCTCAGTTCTTAATATACGCGGACCTAATGTAGCTATATTAGCTCCTATTTCAGATAATTGTTCTACCTCATATTTTTCGAACCCGCCTTCTGGCCCTATAATAATATTTATATTATTTCTAGAACTGTTTAAAATATTTGAAAGCGATTGCCCTCCTTGTTCATAGAATATTATAGTTTGATAATTACAATTAATTCTTTTTATCATTTCTTTAAAAGTGATAATATTATTTATATGAGGTATAATTCCTCTACCGCTCTGTTTTGCAGCCTCTAAAGATATCTTTTGCCACCGTTGGCATTTTTTATTTGCTGATTTTTCATCCGGACGTGAAACACATCTATTAGTCAATACAGGTACAATTTCTGATATTCCAAGTTCAACAGCTTTTTGTATTATTGTATCCATTTTGTCGCCTTTAGGTAATCCTTGATATAAGATTACCTTTATATTAGGTTCTGATTTGCTTATAACAATATCATTTATATTTACTTCAACATATTGATCGTTTATTGATATAATTGTACAAATATAATCATATCCTTTACAATCGCATAATGTTACCTTTTCACCTGTATGCATTCTTAATGATTTTGATATATGTTTAGCGTCTTCTCCTAGAATATATGCTTTTTTATTATCATTATCTATATTATCTATAAAAAATCTAGGCATTATTAACCCTCCGCTGATTAATTATAGATATTATATCATAATATTTTTAGATTTGGTAAATATATATAATTTTATACGTAATATAAATAATAAATAATACTTTCGGAAAAATTTAATTTAATTTGTCTATTACCTTAAAATTTGCATATAATTATATGGTATTGATTGATTATTAACAATGTATGGAATATAATATGTATCAGATAGAATTATGGGAAATAATCCTGTAAAATTATATATTTAATAAGCTTAAATTAAAAAACTAAAAGAATTTATAGGAGGTAAAAATGAGTAAACCTGTTGTTTTAGTTGTAATGGATGGCGGAGGTATTGGTAACCACGACGCTGGCGATGCTGTAAATCTTGCAAATACTCCTGTGCTGGATAAATTATTAGAAACATGTCCTAATACAACTTTAAAAGCTCATGGTACTGCTGTAGGTCTTCCTACAGATGATGATATGGGTAATAGTGAAGTTGGACATAATGCTTTAGGCTGCGGCCAGGTATACAGTCAAGGTGCAAAATTAGTAAATGAAAATATTGAAAGCGGCAAAATGTATTCATCAGAAACATGGAATGAGCTTATTGCAAATGTAAAAGCTCATAATTCTACCCTTCATTTTATTGGTCTTTTATCTGATGGTAATGTACATTCAAATATTTCCCATCTTAAAAATATGATTACAAAAGCTAAAGAACTTGGAGTCGCTAAAGTAAGAGTGCATGCTCTTTTAGACGGCCGTGACGTTCCTTCTACATCTGCTTTGGAATATATTGATGATATTGAAAAATTATTTGCATCTTTAAATGATAATACATTTGATGCAAAAATAGCTTCCGGCGGCGGACGTATGAAAATTACTATGGATAGATATCAGGCAAACTGGCCTATGGTTGCAGAGGGTTGGGCTACACACGTATTAGGTAAAGGCCAACAGTTTGCAAATGCAACAGATGCTATAAATACTTATAGGAAAGAATATGATGTAATAGATCAGGATTTACCAGCATTTGTAATCGCTGAAGATGGTAAGCCTGTCGGTACAATTGAAGATAACGACAGCGTTATTTTATTTAATTTCCGCGGTGACCGTGCTATAGAACTTAGCATGGCGTTTGACTATGATGATTTTGATAAATTTGACCGTGTACGCAGGCCGAAAGTATTATTCGCTGGTATGCTTGAATATGACGGCGATCTTCATCTTCCAAAAAGATATTTGGTTAATCCTCCAGAAATAAAGAATACTCTTACAGAATTACTTGTCGAACATGGCGTTAATGAATATGCTGTTTCAGAAACACAAAAATATGGCCATGTCACATATTTCTGGAATGGTAATAGAAGCGGTAAAGTAAGCGAAGAATTAGAAGAATACTGTGAAATCGAATCTGATAGAGTCTCTTTTGATGAACGTCCTTGGATGAAAGCCGCTGAAGTTACTGATAAAGTAATTGAAGCTATTAAATCAGGTAAATATGGTTTTATCCGCTGTAATTATCCTAACGGCGATATGGTAGGACATACAGGCAGCCTTGAAGCAACTATAATTGCTGTTGAAGCTGTTGATTTATGTCTTGCAAGAGTTATTAAAGCTGTTGATGAAGCAGGCGCTATACTTATCGTCACAGCCGACCATGGTAATGCCGATGAAATGTATGAAATGACAAAGAGCGGTAAAATGCAGCTTCGTACTGCTCATTCACTTAACCGTGTACCATTTATTATTTATGGCGATGATTCTATAAAAATAAAAGACGGTTCATACGGCCTTGCAAATGTAGCTCCTACAGTTGCAACATTATTAGGCATTAAAGCTCCGGATTGTTGGGAAAATAGCATGATTTAATTTATATTAAATAAAAAAAGCAAAAAAGGAAACGGTATTATGGTTTATACCGTTTCCTTTTTATTATATTTTTATTTATTAATTCTTTTAAGATAATTATACTTTCAACATACGGTAACCTACTCCGATATGTGTCTGAATATATTGTGGTACAGATGGATCTTTTTCAATTTTTTTACGTAATGTTGCCATAAAAACACGTAATGACGCTACATCGTTATCCCAAGCGCTACCCCAGATTTCTTTAGTAATATATGTATGTGTCAATACTTTTCCAACATTTTTTGCAAGTAAACATAATAATTTATATTCAATTGGAGTTAAATGTAATTCCTTATCTTTTATAAATACACATCCAGCTGCATAATCTATTTTCAAATCACCATTTATAAAAATTGAGTTTTGGATATTATCATTAGTCAAATCATTAATTCTGCGAAAAGTTACACGTAAACGTGCAAGCAATTCTTCAACAGAAAATGGTTTTGTTAGATAATCATCTGCTCCAGCATCCAGAGCATCAATTTTATCTGTATCTTCACTTCGTGCACTTATTACAATAATAGGTGTTTTTGACCATGAACGTATTTTATGAATTATTTCAATACCATCTATATCCGGTAATCCCAAATCCAATAAAATAACATCTGGATTATAAGAAGCTGCTTCTAAAATTGCAGCTTCTCCTGTAGGTGCAATCTGGCAACGATAATTTTGTGTTTCCAGCGTAGTAGTAATTAAATTTCTAACAGCTGAATCATCTTCTACTACTAAAATTAATGGTTTATTCATGTAATGTTACCTCCTCTGTAGGTAAAGTAAAAGTAAAAACTGCACCGTGAGGTTTATTATCTGTTACTGAAATAGTTCCGTCATGCGCTGTAATAATTGATTTACATAATGCTAGACCTAATCCAAGGCTGCGACGGCTATCTACAATTTTTGTCCCCGCAGTATAAAACATATCAAAAATATGTTTTTTAGCATCTTCTGAAATACCCCTGCCATTATCAGCAACTGTTACAATTGCTCTGTTTCCTTCTGATCTTGTTCCTATAATAATATCTGAACCTTTTGGAGTATACTTAATAGCATTATCCACTAAATTAATTATAACTTGCATAATTAATCTTGCATCAATTTTTACAAGTATAAATGATTCCGAAGATTCAATTATTATATTATGTTCACTTCGTTTTCTATCTGTATGCTGTAATGCTTCAGTAATAACCTCATCAAGTAATTCAGTAGTCAATTTTAATTTCATAGTACCATCTTCAATACGTGTAACTGACAATAAATTTTCTACCAAATTAATTAACCAGAGAGAATCATCATAAATATCAGCATAAAGCTGTTTTCTTTTATATTTATCAATATTCTCTTCACTGGATAATAATATACCGGCATTACCTGAAATAGATGTTAACGGCGTACGCAAATCATGTGATATAGACCGAAGTAAATTTGCACGCAATTGTTCATTTTTTGCAAGTAATGCAGCTTCTTCCCTTTCTTTTGATGTTTTATCATTTTTCAAAGCAAGGGCGCATTCTCCTAAAATAGAAAGCATAATACTATTTTCAAAGGAACCTAACGGCGAATCATCAATAGCTATTCCAATGACTCCATATACTTCATGCCCTACTCTCACTGAAAGATATAAACATTTTGAATCGCCTAACGTATCTGTAGTCGCGCCTGCATGTTTATTATTATTTAATACCCATGTTGCAACCGCACGTTCATTTTGAGAAATATATTCAGAAATATCCTGTCCTGTATGCACTGGAAATAATAATGGACTGGCTAATTCTTTATTTTGTATTTGATAAAATATAATATCTTTATTTAATAATTTTGTAAGTTGATTGCATGTAACAGAAATAATACCAGCAGAATCTATTTCATTACTAATCAATTGATTTGTATCAAATAAAATTTTTGTCCTGTATGCTGTTGCTGCTGATTGTCTTGCTTGGCGTTTTATACGTACTGCAAGAGAACTTGTTAAAAATGCAGCAATAAACATTATTAAAAATGTTGCAGGATATCCGGCGTCATAAGCATTGAAAGTAAATCTAGGCTCGGTAAAAAGAAAATTAAATAATAAAACGCTAATTACTGAACTGACAAGGCTATATATACGTTGTGATGTTATAACTGCTGTTACTAAAACACCTAAAATATATATAGTTATTATATTAGCTTCACTAAAATTAAACTCAGAAAATACAAATCCAATAATTGTAGAAGCTACAAGACAAATTAAACTTTTTAACAAATCAGTAGCAATAAATTTTGTTTTTTGACTTTTATTCCTTTTTAATTTATATGGAGGTGTATTTTTTTCTGGGATAATATAAATATCAAGATTAGTTGAATATTGTGTAATCTTCTCAGTAAGAGATGGCCTTGCGAATAACATTCCCCTGCGAGCACTACTTCTTCCTAAAACAATTTTTGATACTCCTGATAAACGCGCAAATTCAGAGATTTGGAAAGCTATATCTTCGCCATAAACAGTTTCTATAGTGGCTCCTAACTGCTGAGCAAGATGTATATTTTTCCGCAATCGGTTTTTATTTTCTTCACTCATTTCAGGGAAATCAGGCGTTTCTACAAATAGAGCCGTAAAATTACCTTTAAATGCACTTGCCATTCTTGATGCAGTACGAATAATTTTTGCATTTGTCGGAGATGAAGATAAACACACAAGTATATGTTCGTCTGTAAATCGACTGTTTGCTTTACCTCCTGCTTGACTAGACATTTTATTAACCCTGTCGGCACAACGCCTTAATGCAATTTCGCGTAATGCAACAAGATTTTTTTCAGTAAAAAAGTTTCCCAAAGCTTTTTGAGCTTGCATCTTTTGATATATTTTGCCTTCATTTAGACGTTCTATTAATTCTTTAGGTTCTATATCTACTAATTTTACTTGATCTGCATTATCAAATACAGAATCTGGTATACGTTCTTTTACTGTAATACCAGTAATTGAAGCTACAAGATCATTTAAACTTTCAATATGCTGTACATTAACAGTTGTATAAACATCAATGCCATTATCTAATAATTCATTTATATCCTGATACCGTTTTAAGTGACGGCAACCATTAGCATTTGTATGGGCAAGTTCATCTACTAATATTAATTTAGGCTTTCTATCTATAGCAGTATCTAAATCGAATTCTTTTAAAATTATATCTCCATGTTTTATTTCTTGAGATGATAATATCTCTAATCCATTTAATAATTGCGATGTCTGTGGACGCATATGTGGTTCAACATATCCTACAACAACATCTATCCCCTTGCGTTGAGCTGTATGTGCTGCTTTAAGCATGGCATAAGTTTTTCCTACTCCAGCTGCATATCCAAAAAATATTTTTAAATGTCCACGGTTTTTTTGTTGTTCTTCTCTTTTTATTTGTTTTAAAAGCTCTTCAGGGCTACTTCTGATTTCCTCCAAAGTATCACCTCTGTCTCAAATATAATTTAGTTTATCAGCTTTTATTTAAATATTGTATAAGTAAATATTAATTCGCATTAAGATTATATAAAGATTTTATAATAAAAATTGTCAAAATAAAAGGGAGTTTCATTTGAAACTCCCTTTAAAATTACTGTAAAATTCCATCCAACATCAAATTGACTTTCAAAACATTTACTGCTTCTTCACCAAAAACTCCAAGAAATTTTCCAGTAGTGCATTTTTCAATTATATCACGAACGTCTTGCTCAGATATATCTCTTGCCTTAGCTATTCTTGCTACTTGATATTCTGCAGCGGCAGGTGAAATATGAGGATCGAGGCCACTGCCTGAACATGTAACAAGATCAACCGGAATAGCTGTATCGTCCATATCTGGATTAGCTGCACGAAGTTTTTCAACACGTTCAGCTACAAGTGTTTCATATTCTTCACTAGCTGGACTTAAATTAGATGGTACGGCATACATAAGCATTTTACCATTTTCATCTTTATATGTAGAAACATCTATATTCATAATACGTCCCCACATATGTCCTTCATCGGTATATTGCTGGCCAAGTAATTCGCAGCCATACTTTTTACCATCGATTTCAATGATGCTTCCATTCGCTTGATTTGGGAAGATTAACTGTGCAATTCCTGTAACAACTCCTGTATAAACAATACCAGTTAATATGGCAAAAATCAGGAAAATTACCGCTGCTCTCGGCAGTACAGATTTTAATGTTTTCATAGATAAAGCCTCCTTATGCTAAACCAAACAAAACTAGCATCATATCAATCAATTTGATGAAAATAAACGGCGCTATAATACCGCCAACGCCATAAACAAGAAGATTCCGTGAAAGTAATTTACCTGCCGGTAATTCACGATATTTTACACCTTTAAGAGCTAACGGAATTAATGCAATAATTATAAGTGCATTATAAATAATCGCTGACAAAATTGCACTTAATGGTGAATGTAATCCCATGATATTTAAAGCAGAAAGTCCTGGATACAATCCCATAAATAAAGCAGGGATAATTGCAAAGTATTTAGCAACGTCATTTGCAATAGAAAATGTTGTTAAACTTCCGCGTGTCATTAATAATTGTTTGCCAATACGAACAATATCAATTAATTTTGTTGGGGAAGAATCCAAATCAACCATATTTCCCGCTTCTTTTGCAGCCTGTGTACCACTGTTCATAGCAACAGCAACATCAGCCTGCGCAAGTGCAGGAGCATCGTTTGTACCATCGCCTGTCATTGCGACAAGATGACCCTTTGTTTGGAAATCACGGATCATATTAAGTTTACCTTCCGGTGTTGCTTCTGCAAGGAAATCATCAACTCCGGCTTCTGCTGCAATAGCCGCAGCAGTCATTGGATTATCACCTGTTATCATAATGGTTTTAATACCCATTTTACGTAAATCAGCAAATTTTTCTTTAACACCTTGTTTTATTATATCTTTTAAATGTATTACACCGAGAACTTTATGATTTTTTGCTACTACAAGCGGCGTACCACCTTGTGATGCAATTGTTTTTACTATATAATCACATTCTTCTGTAAATTCTCCGCCTGCATTTTCTATATATTCCTTAATAGCCTGTGCAGCACCTTTTCTGATTTCATTGCCGTCATAATCTACACCGCTCATACGTGTTTTAGCAGTAAACGGTATAAATTTCATATTGCTTTCTGATAGCTGACGTTCTCTAATACCGAACTTTTCTTTTGCTAATATAACAACACTACGTCCTTCCGGCGTTTCATCAGCAAGGGATGAAAGTTGAGCTGCATCAGCAAGTTCTTTGTCAGTTACTCCTGCTACAGGTATAAATTCATATGCCTGACGGTTACCTAAAGTAATAGTACCAGTTTTATCAAGCATTAAGATGTCAACATCGCCAGCAGCTTCAATAGCACGACCGCTCATTGCAAGTACATTTGCTTGATTTAATCTGCTCATACCTGCAATACCTATAGCGGAAAGTAATGCGCCTATAGTAGTCGGAGCAAGACATACAAGCAATGCTACAAGCGTTGTAACTGATGTCGGATTTTCTATACCGGCCTGATCTGCTGAAAATACTGAAAATGTATAAAGTGATAATGTAACAAGAATAAATATAATAGAAATAGCTACAAGGAATATTTGTAAAGCAATTTCATTAGGAGTCTTTTTCCTTGCTGCGCCTTCAACCATTGCAATCATTTTATCTAGGAAGCTTTCTCCCGCTTCACTTGTAACCTGAATTATAATCCAGTCGGATAATACGGTTGTACCGCCTGTTACAGCGCTACGGTCGCCGCCGCTTTCTCTGATAACAGGTGCAGATTCACCAGTAATCGCGCTTTCATCTACAGATGCTGCGCCTTCGATTACTTCACCATCTGCCGGAATTTGTTCCCCTGCTTTTACTATAACAATATCGCCTTTTTTTAGTAATGCAGATGGTACAACTGTTATTTGATCTTTTTTATCAACAGAAGGTATTTTATTAGCATCTACATCTTTTCTTGATGCACGAAGAGCATCAGCTTGAGCTTTACCGCGTCCTTCTGCTATAGCTTCTGCAAAATTTGCAAATAATACAGTAAACCAAAGTATTATAGCAATAGCTAACGTATATCCGGTAGGAGCATCCTTAATTCCAAATAAAGCTATTACCCACAAAATAGTTGTCATTATTGCAGAGATATAAACCAGCAACATAACTGGATTTTTTGCTTGTATTTTTGGATTCAGCTTAACAAATGAATCTTTAATTGCTCTTGCAAACATTTTTTTGTCTGCAAAAGTATTTTTTGCTTTTGTAGCCATATCAAAACCTCCTTACGCAATACTACCAAAGAATTCTGCAATCGGTCCAAGAGATAATGCTGGGAAGAAGCTGAGTGCACCGACCAACAGAACAATAAATATTAATAAGAATACGAATAGAGCATTTGTAGTGGAAAGCGTACCTGCTGTTGTAGCAATTCTTTTCTTACCTGCAAGGCTACCTGCGATAGCAAGCGTACCAATAATAGGTAAAAATCGTACAAACAACATTACAAGGCCTAATGATACGTTAAAGAATACTGTATTTGCATTAAGTCCTGCGAATGCAGAACCATTATTACCACCGCAAGATGAGTATGCATAAAGTATTTCTGAGAAACCATGCGCTCCAGTATTAGTCAGGCTATCCGGAACACTTGGTACTATAGCAGCAATACCTGTTCCCACGAGTATCGCAATTGGAGTTGCTAAACAAACCAGTACAGCCCATTTCATTTCATATGGTTCTATCTTTTTACCTAAGAATTCTGGTGTTCTACCAACCATCAATCCAGCTATAAATACCGTTAAGATTGCAAAGGCAAGCATACCATATAAACCGCAGCCTACGCCGCCGAATATAACTTCACCTAACTGCATTTGCAGCATTGTAATCATACCGCCAAGAGGCGTATAACTATCATGCATGGAGTTAACTGAACCATTTGACGCCGCTGTAGTATATGCTGCCCATGTGGAAGAAGTAGCAATACCAAAACGTGTTTCTTTACCTTCCATATTACCGCCTGCCTGGTCTACCATAGAAAGATCTACAGCGCCGTTTTGTGCAAGCTGTGGTGTAGCTGCCTGTTCATTTACCGCAATAATACTTAATGCAATCGCAAGCATAATAAACATTGCCATAAATATTGCTACGCCTTGTTTCTTATTCTTTATGCTCATACCAAATGTAAAACATAAAGCTACTGGTATAAGCAATAATGAAATCATTTCCAGGATATTAGTAAATGGATTTGGATTTTCTAATGGATGTGCAGAATTAACGCCCATATATCCGCCGCCGTTTGTACCAGTCTGTTTAATTGCTACCTGGCTGGCAGCTGGACCCATTGGTACAAATTGTTCAGTTACAATTTGTGCTCCATCAATAATTTGTCCGTCTACAGTAACTGTATTGGCATCAACATCAATATCTGCATTTTCTATTATTTCTCCATCAGCGCTTACCGCGATCGGTTCTACTAACGATACGGTTTCAGCTGGTTTTAAATTTTGAATAACACCGCCGCCGGCTAAAGCAATTGCAATAACTAAGTTTAATGGGATTAAAACATGAATCATTATTCTTGTCATATCTACCCAGAAACTGCCTAATCCGTCTGTTTTTACTTTAGTAAATCCACGAATTAAGGCAAATAATACAGCGATACCTGTTGCAGCTGATACGAAATTCTGTACTGTAAGACCTAAAGCCTGCGTAAGATAACTCAGTGTAGATTCGCCGGTATATGCCTGCCAGTTAGTATTAGTAACAAAGCTTGATGCTGTATTAAATGATAAATCCCATTTTACTCCGGCAAGACCTTGTGGGTTAAATGGCAAAACCCCTTGTAACATTTGTAATAAAAATAAAAAGACAAGGCCAATACCAGAAAATATAAGTACGCTTATCAAATATTTTTTCCAGTTCATCTGCTCATCTTTTTTGATTCGCATAACTTTGTATACAGCATTTTCACAAGGGGTTAAAATCCTGGAAAGAAATGTTTTCTCTCCACTCATTACCTTTTTGATATAAGCTCCCAGTGGAATAGCCAATATCACAAGAACAGCGAGATACAATATGTATTGGATAACTGAACTCATTTCTGCTTATCCTCCTTCATGAGAATATAAAAATAGTAGATAAGAAGTAATATTGCGCATATTCCAATGATACCTATTATAATATTCATATTCATATCCTCCTTAGCAAAAAAATTCTAACACCGTTTTTGTTAAAACGGTGTTAGTAAAAATGATTATAGTATTAAGATTGTATTAAAATCATATTGATTTAAATATTCTATTTTTGATCCATATAAAACAACAGATAATAACAAATGATATAAGTAAAATAACATTTTTTATCATTTAAATATTTTCGCAAACATTTCCTAAAAAAGTAAAGCGCCTGCGTGCAGCCATATTTATATGGCTGCTTTATGCAAAATAATTTGTAATATTAGGATTTTCAGCATTATAACAATAATCCTATTCTTGTTTTTATCTAAACCTATTTAATATTAAATTATTTTGCTTTTAGCGCATCTTTATAGATGCGCTGCGCAGGCGCTTCTTCATCATCGCTACATTTTTGTATTCTATTTTATTGAAAATTGCTTTTTTTAATAATTAATTTATTTTGTGCTTAATTAAATCACTTTTGTACATATTAATATAAAAAATCAATGATTTTTTCGCCAAAGTAATGTACCTTGTGGACGTTTTACCGTAACTGTACCAACACGAGTATTTTTGGGCAGCAAATCATATTTTTTTAGGCATCCTAAAAGACGTTCTGCTAAGGATGAATCCATATCGCAAAGTGGTAATCTACATTTACCTACATTAAATCCCATAAAATTCATTGCCTGTTTAACAGGAATAGGATTAACATCAATAAAAAGATTTTCTATTAATTCAAGATATTGCAATTGAAGAGTATCGCTGCGTGATGAATCTCCATTAAAATAACTCCAACAAATATCATGTGTTTGTCTTGGAACTATATTCGCTAATACAGAAATAACCCCTTTTGCTCCTATAGCAAGAGCAGACGTAATCTGATCGTCATTGCCTGAATATATAGTTAAATTATCACTGCATAAAGATGCAATTTTAGCCATTTGAGAAAAATTACCGCTGGCTTCTTTAACAGCGACAATATTAGAAATTTTTGATAATTTAAGATATGTTTCCGGAAGTATATTAACTCCTGTTCTAGTGGGAACATTATATAAAATTACTGGGAGGTCAGTTGCCTCAGCACAGGCTTTAAAATGAAAATAAAGGCCTTTTTGAGATGCTTTATTATAATAAGGTGTTACATGTAATAATGCATCTGCTCCGCAGGCTTTTGCTTGTTTAGACAGAAATACAGCATGTGCTGTATTATTACTACCTGCTCCTGCAATAACAGGAATTTTTCCGTTTACTTTTTTAACGCAAAAATCGATGACATTTAAATGTTCTTCATCAGAAAGAGTCGCCGATTCTCCTGTTGTTCCTGCAGCAACAATTGCATCAGTTTGATTTTTCAGATGAAATTCAATTAACCGTTCAAGTTCTTCATAATTTACTGATAAATCATCATTCATTGGAGTAACTAATGCAACTGCTGAACCTTTAAATATAATTGGTTTCATTATATAGTTTCCTTTCAATATATTTGTTTTTATATTACAGCCATCCGCAAGCAAATGAAATCGGAAGCATAATGATAGCTGTTAATATTAAAACTAAAGATAATGTTATTATAGGCATTAATATAAACGCCAATAAATAAGAAAGATAAGGATGACGCCTTAAAAAATTATCTGAATTCTTATTTATTTTAGTTTTTATACCATATAAAGATTGCATAATATACGTCATAATATCTTCCTCCTTATGGCTTCATAATATCACCATGTGTATTAAGATGGTAATAATAAAATCTATCCATAAGTTAAGAAGATATTAAGATGCATATTGGAAAAATTTTCATATCTTTTCAAATGAAGAAATTTTCTATTTGACTTATAAAAATATACCCCACATAGGTAAATTTGTAATATCGAAATACCTATATAGGGTATATTTAAAATGATTTTTGCGTAAAAATATTTAATTGTATTATGATTATTTTAATATATAATAATTATTTATAATAAAACCCCAAGATAATATAAATAAAAAGCAAAAATTTTCTATCAATTTACACTTGACATATACCCCGTATTGGTATATTCTTATATCTAGAAAGCGTGGTGTCTGTAATGGAAGTATTACATCCTATGAAAAAGAAAGAAAGATCCGATGAAGAATATAAAAAATTAATTCATCGATTAAACCGTATTGAAGGACAAATTCGCGGTATAAAAGGTATGGTTGAAAACAGTGCATATTGTGTGGATATATTAATTCAATCTTCAGCAGTATCCGCAGCAATCAACGCCTTTAATAGGGAATTGCTGGCAAATCATATTAAAACTTGTGTAGCAAATGATATCCGTTCTGGAAATGATGAAACTATTGATGAATTAATCTCTATGTTAAAAAAATTAATGAAATAAATTAATGTATAAAATATATTGCAATAAGTAAACATTATTATTTTAGGAGGGATAAATTTTGGAACAATATACAGTAACAGGTATGAGTTGTGCCGCATGCAGTTCACGAGTAGAAAAAGCTGTGTCAAAAGTACCGGGCGTAACCTCTTGTTCAGTTAGCCTTCTTACAAATTCTATGGGCGTTGAAGGTACTGCCTCCTCTCAGGAAATTATTCATGCAGTTGAAGAGGCTGGATACGGTGCATCATTAAAAGGTGCAAAATCAAATACACAATCGGCTTCATCTGTTTCTTCCAATGATGATTTATTAAAAGACAGAGAAACTCCTATATTAAAGCGCCGTTTATTTGCTTCTTTAGGATTTCTTATTGTTCTAATGTATTTTTCTATGGGCCATATGATGTGGAATTGGCCTGTACCAAAATTTTTTGATTCAAATCCTGTAGCTTTAGGATTATTACAGCTTATATTAACAGCAATTGTAATGGTTATTAATCAAAAATTTTTTATAAGCGGCTTTAAAAGTTTATTGCATAAAGCGCCTAATATGGATACTTTAGTTGCATTAGGTTCAGGTGCTTCTTTTGTATATAGTACCTATGCATTATTTGCAATGACTGCAGCTCAGGCAAACGGAGATATGCATGCTGCAATGGGTTATATGCATGAGTTTTATTTTGAATCTGCCGCTATGATTCTAACGCTTATTACTGTAGGTAAAATGTTGGAAGCTCATTCAAAAGGCAAAACTACAAATGCTTTAAAAAATCTTATGAAGTTAGCGCCTAAAACCGCTAATGTTATAAGAAATGGTGAAGAAACTACAGTATCTATTGAACAGGTACAAAAAGGTGATATATTTGTTGTACGTCCAGGTGAAAATATCCCTGTTGACGGTATTATACTTGAAGGAAACAGTGCAATTAATGAATCTGCATTGACAGGTGAAAGTATCCCTGTTGATAAAGCTGTAGGTGATACTGTTTCAGCGGCTACGCTTAATCAATCTGGATTTATTAAGTGTGAAGCTACGCGTGTTGGTGAAGATACTACATTTTCACAAATAATACAAATGGTCAGCGATGCTGCCGCTACAAAAGCACCTATTGCTAAAGTAGCTGATAAAGTATCCGGCATCTTTGTTCCTATTGTAATATCAATTGCTATAGTTGCAATTATTATATGGCTTTTAGTAGGCCAAACCTTTGGATATGCTTTAGCCCGTGGCATTTCTGTTTTAGTTATCAGTTGTCCTTGTGCATTAGGTTTAGCAACTCCAGTTGCTATAATGGTTGGCAATGGTATGGGTGCAAAACATGGTATTTTGTTTAAAACTGCTGAATCTTTAGAAGAAACAGGAAAAGTTCAGATTGTTGTACTTGATAAAACAGGAACTATTACAAGCGGTCAGCCAAAAGTAACCGATATTATCCCTGCTAATGGATTAACAGAAGATGATTTGCTTCAAATGGCATATGCATTGGAAAGTAAAAGTGAACATCCGTTAGCAAGAGCAATACTTGAAAAAGCTCAGGAAAAACAACTTATTCTTTCAGAAGTAACTGATTTTACTGCTTTACCTGGCAATGGGCTTTCTGCTAAGCAGGATGGGATCAATCTAGTAGGTGGCAGTTTAAAATTCATCAGCAGCCAGACTAATGTTCCTGAAGATATGAAAAATAAAGCAGAACATTTATCAGAGCAGGGAAAAACTCCTTTATTATTCTCCAAAGACGGTATTTTAACTGGTATTATTGCTGTTGCTGATGTTATAAAAGAAGATAGCCCACAAGCTGTCAAAGAACTGCAAAATATGGGTATACATGTAGTTATGCTTACTGGTGATAATGAGAGAACAGCTAAAGCTATAGGTAAACAAGCTGGTGTTAATGAAGTAATTGCAGGCGTGCTTCCAGAAGGAAAAGAGAGTGTTATCCGGTCTTTAAAACTTAAAGGTAAAGTTGCTATGGTTGGTGATGGTATCAATGATGCTCCAGCTTTAACACGTGCTGATATAGGTATTGCTATTGGCGCTGGTACAGATATAGCTATAGATGCAGCTGATATTGTTTTAATGAAGAGCCGTTTAAGCGATGTTCCTGCTGCTATACGTTTAAGCCGCGCTACACTTAGAAATATTCATCAAAATTTATTCTGGGCATTCATTTATAATGTTATCGGTATTCCATTAGCCGCAGGCGTATGGATTCCTATCTTTGGATGGGAATTAAATCCTATGTTTGGCGCTGCTGCTATGAGCTTATCAAGTTTCTGTGTTGTATCCAATGCATTACGTTTAAATTTTTTCAATATACGTAACGCAAGTAAAGATAAAAAGATTAAAATAAAGAAAAAGGAGACTAAAGTTATGCAAAAAACTATGAAAATTGAGGGTATGATGTGCGGCCATTGTGAAGCTAGAGTAAAAAAGGCATTAGAAGCTTTAACAGAAGTATCTGAAGCTGTTGTAAGCCATGAAGCTGGTACTGCTGTTGTAACATTAAATTCACAGGTTTCTGATGATATTCTGAAAAAAACTGTTGAAGATCAAGATTATAAAGTATTATCAATTAAATAATTTTATGCTAAAATCACAATCACCCGTTTGACGGGTGGTATGAACAAAGGCTAAAAGGCTAAGGGTACCGGCCAGCGTCTGAAGACGCTGGTCGGTATCCTTTTTTTGCAAAGGTTCAAGCCTATGCCTTTGCCTCTTTTGCCGCCCCTTTTAAGGGGTGTTCGTATTACCTGCTACCCTTAAAATGGTCTTCGTGCTCTCTTACGCTCATCTTGTCCAGCGCTATGTCATGCTTCTCCTGGTCCTGAATGTATTTTCGGATCGTGGCCTCGTTGAGCCTTACCGTGGATACATAGTACCCCCTCTGCCCAGAAATGGCGCTTCCCGTACCTGTACTTTAAGTTTGCATGTTTATCAAACATCATCAGGGTGCTTTTCCCTTTCAG
>CALWVB010000110.1 GCA_944384895.1 uncultured Clostridia bacterium
TTGGATGCGCTGGGACGCAAAATAATATAAGAATATGCATGTCCGGGTCAAAAAAAGAAAACAAGTATGCCTAAAATATAAAGAATATTTATACAGCGTATTATTTTGCGTAAAGCAGCCATATTTCATATGGCTGCGCGCAGGCGCCCCCATTAAGGGATCGGTACCAGGAATGGTTTTATTATAAATATCCTGCGTATTTTTGCTTTTGTTTTTACATATTGTTTGATTTAGGATAATATAGCTTTTACTATATTAAAAATTATAATATTTTATAAAATATTATAATTAATAGTGACAATTGTGATATATATATGTTATTATATAAAACAATATTATATTGAAAGGAAGGAATAAACTTGGACGACCCTCCTTTACCTAATATGTCATATGTTTTTAATTTTGATTATATAATTAAAACAATACATATTAACATGCCCTGGTTTATTATCAGATGCTGACCAGTATTTATTAGTCATGTTAAAATATTATAAATTTATCTGTTAATAAATCAGGAGGAATTATTTTTTATGGATGGTGGCAGTTTAATTCTTATATTAGTTTTAGCTGTTTTAATTTTAATGTCCGCATATTTTTCAGCAAGTGAAACCGCTTTTACTTCAATGAATAAAGTAAGAATGAAAAACCTTGCAAATAATGGAAATAAAAAAGCCGCTTTAGCTTTAAAGGTTTCTGGAAATTATGATAGATTATTATCAACTATTCTAATAGGTAATAATATAGTAAATATTACTTCGGCATCTCTTGCTACAATTATTTTCACAAGATATTTTGGTGATATTGGCGTTACTTTATCAACTGTTGTTATGACGGTGCTTGTATTGATATTTAGTGAAATATCACCAAAAAGTTTAGCAACTGAATCACCTGAAACTTTTGCTATGTTTTCAGCACCTATATTAAACTTTTTAATAATTATATTAACACCGTTAAATTTTTTATTTGTGCAATGGAAAAAACTTTTATCAAAAATATTTAAATTTAAATCAAAAAGAGGTATTACAGAAGAAGAACTTCTTACTATTGTTGATGAAGCGCATAATGATGGCGGTATAAACGAAGAAGAAAGCGATTTAATAAAAAGCGCTATCGAGTTTAATGACCTTGAAGTAAAAGATATTTATACTCCACGTGTCGATATCATAGCTGTAGAAAAATCCGAATCTAAGGCTAATGTTGCAAAAATATTTGCTGACAGTGGTTTTTCCCGTTTGCCTGTATATATAGATAGTATCGATAATATAGTCGGCGTAATAAATCAAAAAGATTTCTATAATTATGCTTTTAATACAGATAGAACCATTGAAAGTATCATCAAGCCTATAGTATTTATCGTACAATCAATGAAAATTTCTGAACTGCTTACTATGCTGCAACAGACAAAATCACATATTGCAGTTATTATAGATGAATTTGGCGGTACTGTCGGTATTGTTACCATGGAAGATATTTTAGAAGAACTTGTCGGCGATATATGGGATGAACATGATGAAATAATACAAGAATTTACTAAAATATCTGATAATGAATATAAGGTATTATGCAGCGCTGATCTTGATGATATGTTTGAAATGCTAGGTATTAATAATAAATGTGATATTTCTACAGTCAGCGGTTGGGTTATACAACAGTTTGGCCGTATACCTGATGTTGGCGATAATTTTGAATATGATAATCTTTTAGTAACTGTTACAAAAACTGATTATAAACGTGTGCTTGAAATAAAAATAACAGTTAATGATAAAAAAGAATAAAAAATATGACGGTATAGATAAGTTTATCTATACCGTCTTTTTTAGCTTATATAAATAATTTTAGCCTGAGGTAATTTTTGTTTAATTTGATTTCTTATAAAGCTTTCTGCTGGG
Organism: uncultured Clostridia bacterium; assembly: GCA_944384895.1. Taxonomy (GTDB): domain Bacteria; phylum Bacillota; class Clostridia; order Oscillospirales; family Acutalibacteraceae; genus RGIG7067. The sequence continues at coordinate 1,890 of CALWVB010000110.1, forward strand.
ATTCTTATATTTTCTCTATAGCAATATTTACCTCGTCCTCTGCCTGTCATCATCTCAGGATTATAAAGCTCTAAAGCATTAGGAAAAGCATCATTATTAATAGCTCGGTGTATATAACTGTAAGTCATAAAAATAACCTCAATAGATAGCTGTTTTTTAACTTTATCTGTAAGACTATCAGCTAAAAAATCAAATAATTCTTCATATTGTTTTTGCCAATTATCTAATAAAATAACTGGAGCGATTAATATTCCCACAGGATATCCTGCTTCACACATATTGTTTGCTGCAACTATACGTTTTTCAAGTGATGAAGTACCTAATTCAATCTTTCTGATGATATTTTTAGGGTTAACACTCATTCTAAATATAGTCTTTCCTTTATGGTCAAGTGTTAATAAAGGCTCTACCATATCAAATTTAGTTGGAAATGTTATAAACCCATTGCCATTATTCGCAAATTCCGGAATAACATATAATAAATTTTGTGTTATAGTATTTTCTAATATTAAATCACTATTCGATCCAATTTCAAATGTAAGCTGCCGTTCATATTTATATGATGTATTAATCAGTTTATCAAGCATGTATTCACGATTTACAAATAATCTTAGATAAGAGCATTTATTATAATTACATACTAAATAACAATATAAACACATAGCAGTACAACCTGAAGATGTAAACGGTACAAGATAATCAGATATTTTATGATTTATAACATACTTATGTGTTTTACGTGTACCTATTATAAGATATCGTTTCATATTAGCAAATTCTTTATTGGATTTATTAGTCATTTCTTCAATACGGTTATGATTGTCTATCTTATACCATGGCAAATCGGAATAATCATTATATAATTTTTGCCCAAGATGATAATTTAAAATATTAGGTTCATAATAAACAGATGTAAATTTCACAAAAACACCTCCATTTATATTATGGCAGATGTTATATTTATTATAATAATTTATATTTTATCCTTTTAGCTGGAAGTTATATTCTCTAAGATAATTCAAATCACTAAAAACAAAAGAATAAATAATAAATCTAGTATAAAAGCAAAAGATAATGTAAAAAGTACCGTTTATGGGGGCGCCTGCGCAGCGCATCTTTGATGCGCTTTACGCAAAATAATTTCTTAAATATTTCAAGCTGAGTTAAAAAGAGAAACTAGTATTATTATAAATACTCAGTTTCTTTTATTTAACAAATTATTTTGCATCTGGCAACCATATTTCATATGGTTGCACGCAGGCGCCCCCCTTTTTACGGTAACGTAACCTTAAATGTTTTCTTTAATATTATATTACATATTTCTACTTTTATTTTTTATATATTTCATGATTTAGGAAATATAGCTTTCTATATCGCTATAATCTCAATAATTATATAAAATGACAGCATAGAAGATTTTTAGATAATAAACAAATCATGTCATATGACTATAATAACTTTAATATGATATCATTTAGATAATTTATTATTATCATAATAACTTCTTCTATGCTGACAATTAAAATATATGTTTTTATTTATATTATATTTTTGCTATCTGATATTATTATCCAAGTGTCCATACAGAACTTTCCTGTTGTAATTCTACCATATGACGATACAGTCCACCCTGTTTCATCAACTTATCAGGGCTGCCCTGCTGTGCAACTTTACCGCCATCAAGGACAATTATACGATCGGCGCCTGCTACTGTACGCATCCTATGAGCAATAATCAGTACCGTCTTATTCTTTACTAATTGTGACAATGCAGATTGAACAGCGCTTTCATTTTCAACATCCAAACTAGCGGTAGCTTCATCCAGCAATATTACCGGTGCATCTTTTAATAAAGCCCTGGCAATAGATATACGCTGGCGTTCTCCTCCAGAAAGAGTTGAACCGTTTTCTCCAATAATTGTCTGGTACCCTTGAGGTAAACGGCGTATAAATCCGTCGCATTGTGCAGCTTTAGCTACAGCCAATACTTCTTCATCTGTAGCATTACGGCGGCCAAGGCGTATATTTTCCATTACTGTATCATGGAATAATACTACATCCTGAAATACCATTGCATAATGCTTTAATAAAGTTTCCGGATCTATGGTCGATATATCAACTCCGCCCAGTGTAATTTTGCCTCCTGTTACATCCCAAAATCTAGCCGCTAATTTGCATGCTGTAGACTTACCGCCGCCAGACGGACCAATTAAAGCTGTTACCTCTCCTTGTTTGGCTATAAAGCTTACATCATCTAATACGTCTTCTCCATCATGATAGGAAAATTGTACATGATCAAATGTGATATCATAATTTTTAGGATTGAATTGTTCTATTCCCTCCTGTACCGGTTGCTCCTGTATAGCTCTCATACGTTCAATTTTCAATTTTGCGCTAAATGTTGCAGCAATATTTTGGAGCACCATATCTAATGGATCATATAAACGGGCTGCAGCAAATAAAAATCCAAGGAAAAACAGAAAGCTAAGTTCTCCAGACAGTATTAAGGCCGCACCTGTTAAAACAGTAGTAGCAAGCCCTATTCGTAGAAAAGCCTGAGCAGAACAAACAAATACACCTGTAGCCAGTTCTGAATGGATAGAACTACGCTCCATTGTACTTAACTTTTCATCCAAATCTTTCATATATGTCTCTTGAAGATTACATGCTTTAATATCACGTATTGTCTCCAATCCTTCCTGTATATGTTCGGATACTGCCCTCTTGGTTAATATATTCTTAGTACCAAATGCATCTTGTAATTTTTTAGATCCTGCTGTAAATAATACTGCTACCGGTAATACCCACAGCACTGCTAAAGCCATTCTCCAATCTGATATAAACATAAATACACCTATAACTATAGTAGAGAAGATAGATGCGATCAATTGTGGGATATAATGAGAAAACATCTGGTCTAAAGCAGAGCAATCTGCAATCATAGTAGAAGTCAGATCACTTAAATCCCTGTTTCCAAAGAAAGAAAGCGGTAACTTTCGTAAAGTTTCAGCTAAACTTATTCTACGGCTGGCACTTTCTTTATATGTAGCAAGATAAAGGGAAGCATACTGGAAATAGTGGAGGATAAACAGTAATGCAAGTACAATCAATCCGCCTATTGTATAAATCCAGAAATGTGACATAGGATCGCCGCCATTTCCCATTACATCTAACAAATGCATCATTACCCACATAACCACGCCTATTGGAAGCATTAAACTAATATTACATACAAAACACCATATAACTGCTTTAATCAAATCTTTTGCACCTTGTTCACTTAGAGCAAAGATATGCTGTAATTTGCGAATCATGCTAATAACTCCTTTCCAACCTTCCATTTAGCACTTCGTAGATAATCTGCCCACATTTCGGCATAAATACCATGAGAATCTAAAAGCTGTTGGTGAGATCCCTGCTCAACAATCTTTCCATCTTTCAGGACTAAAATACAATTAGCATTTTGTATTGTAGACAATCTATGTGCAATCATCAGTACTGTTTTCCCTTGAATAAGCGTTTCAAAGGCTTTTTGTATTTGGTGTTCATTTTCCGGGTCAGCAAAAGCAGTAGCTTCATCCAATACTACGATTGGAGCATCCTTTAAAATTGCACGCGCTAAATTAATACGTTGACTCTCGCCTCCAGATAGATAAATACCATTCGTTCCCACCACTGTATCCAATCCTTGTGGCAATTTAGCAAGAATATCGCCGCACTGTGCAGCTTTAGCAGCTTTAAGAACCTGTTCACGTGTCGCATCAGGTTTAGCTGCCCTGATATTTTCCAACAAACTCTGTTTAAATAGGCGAGTATCCTGGAATACAAAAGCCACTTTATCCATCAATGTATGACTGTCCAGTTCTCGTACATCCACGCCGCCTACAGTTACTTTGCCGGAATCGACATCCCAAAACCGCGGTATAAGGCTTGCCGCAGTAGTTTTACCGCCACCGGAAGGTCCTACTAACGCTACAACACTGCCCGGCTGTACAGTAAAACTAACATCATCTAAAGCGGGACAGCTAGCACCTGGATAGGTAAAGGATACATGTTCAAAAGCTACTTGTGCATTTTGAGCTTGTTTCTTTATTTTTGTTTCTTCAAGCGGTTTTTCTGTCATAATCTCATCCAAACGGCCCATAGCTTCATCAGCTTCCATAACAGCTTCGCTCATATACATAACACGGTTGATCATGGCCCCACATGCAGGTGCAAAAAGTATATAAAATATAAAATTTACTATTACTTGCCCTATATTACCGCCAGAGGCTAATAGTAATGCAGCAGGTATTAGTAAAACAAACGTACCGTTAATACAGGTGAGAAAGCCTGTCTGTCCGTTACGGCAGCTCATGGCATACTGACTGGCAAGGTCACTATAAGAACGGATAGCATTATAAAATGCCTTAAATGAGTATACCGTTTGTTGAAACATCTTTACTACAGGAATACCACGAACATATTCTACTGCTTCACCACTCATTTTTTCTATCTCTTGCTGGTATCGATGAAAAAAACCTGCGTTTTTGCCGCCCATCATTGACACCATACAAATTAAAGCCAATACCATGGTAAAAAGACATAAAAGACCCATTCGCCAATCAAATACAAACAACATTACGATGGCTGCAATCGGTGTAATAAAAGTAGCTGTCAAATCAGGTAGTTTATGCGCTAATAGATCTTCAGTTAATCCAGCATTATCATCAATTAGCTTACGTAATCGTCCAGATTGGTTTCCAGTAAAGAAACCTAATGGCAACTCTAATATATGAACCATTCCTGCTCGTCGAATATTGCGTGCTGTGCGGAAAGCAGCAATATGAGTACACATTAACCCTGCAAAATATACTACAATATTTGCTACTGCAAATGCTACAGCAAGCCATCCCCATTTTTCCAATCCGGATGCAGAAGAAATATTAGGGAAAACAGCCAAAACTTCTCTGGCTACTAGCCATACACATACATAAGGAACCAATCCTAAAATAGACGCTATTCCAGATAGTATACAGCCAAGAATTGTCAAAGCCTTATGCCCTCGCGCATATTTTAAAATGCGTGAAAGACTGCTCTGTTTTGTTTTTTTCAATGTATATTCCTCCTTTTGCAGTCTTAGGTTAGCTTATGCTAACTATGATATAATATTATACTTCTTTACCAAATATCATGCAACTCCAAAAAGTTGTTTTACTCCAAACCGTTTTGATTTTTTCTATGTGATAATATTTACAATAAAACCAACTATATTTTTTATATATTACGCGATTAAACTATATTATTCTAAATTACAAATGGTTAACAATAAACATACACATTATAAAAAATATTTACATCTACGCTACCTAAAAATAGTGGGGCGCCTGCGCGCAACCATATTATAATATGGTTGCTTTATGCAAAATAATTTTCCATAACAATCAACTGCTCATAAGAAGATATACCTTTTTTATTTAAAGGCATTTTGTTCATTTGGTTATTATTTTGCATCCTAAGCGCATCTAAAAGATGCGCTACGCAGGCGCCCCATTTTTAACGTTACCTTTGAGTCCTTCCTCAATCAGTTTTTATACATTTTTTATTATATAATTAAAATTATCTTTGCATACCAAGTTTAAATATATAATTATTTTAGATATGATGCAAATGATTAATCTTTTTATATTCTGTAGGTGATAAAGCATATATATCCCTAAATGCTGCAGAAAATTTGCTGGTATTTTGATATCCTACTATCTCAGCAATCTGTGCTATACTTTGTTTTGTAGTAGTTAATAAAAAAGCTGCTTCTTCCATACGCCTTCGTTTTAAATATGAATAAGGTGTTTGTCCATACATCTGTCGAAAATATTTTTTTATTGTAGAAATTCCTATTTGATACTCTTTAGCTAAATCAGAAATAGTTACCCTTACCTGTAAATTTTCTGTAAGGCGTGCTTCTATTTCCCGCACTCTGTTTGACATATCTTTTATGTGATAATAAGTTCCAGATCTGCGTTGCACCTGTCGTTCATACAGAAAGAACATAAGTTCTGCTGTTTTTAACCGGTAATATGCCAGACGTCCTTCTTCTGGAGCATCATATAATTCCGAAAAAATATGATCAATCTTTTGTTCAGATCTCAGTAATAAAAACGATTGTTCGTCAAGAAGACTATCAAATAATTCTTGAAGTTTTGGAGACCCGTCACCAAGCATTCTAATAATCTCATGTTCGACTTTCTTTGGTTCTATTATTAAACTGATCCCTTGATATATCCCCTGTGGGAAGTGACACTTTGTAGGAGGTCTACTCATATCGCTAATCGCAAAATCCTGTGGTCCAAGTGAGACTATTCTCCCATCTCGCATTGTGCATTCAAAACGTCCTGCCTTACAGTGATTAATTTCTACATAACCTGGACATCGAGCTTCTTCTTGAAAGCCATATGGAGTGTGAAAATCATTAAATATTAACGTCACGCCAGACATTACTTTATATACTGTCATATTGCCGAACCCCTCAGCAAAATCCATATGATATATGGAAGTATGGTCCGAACGTTTTGATAATATAGCCTCTCCAGGAAATAGATTATTCTTTTGTCCAAGTGCCATTGCCTTACCTCCTAAATGTATAGTTCTTTATTCAATATGGATTATTATAATAATAAAATCATTTAGTTTTATCAATTAATCTATAGTTAGCTACAGCTAACTTATCAAGTTTATTTTATCATCTTTATTAAAATAGGTCAATTATTATAAGTTTATATATTAAAAGGTATCGTAGTAACATGTATTATACATATCATAATAAAGTTATTTAATTTAGTGTATATATAATAAATGCCTATAGGTTTTTTAACATCCTATAGGCATTATTATATATAATCATATTGCTTAAATAGCTTTCTAATTAAGGTTTTATTTTAATTTATGATAATCGTCCTTTAAAATCATCATATTTAAATGTCCGTATTATTTCAATATCTCCTGATTTTTTTCCAACTGCTATACACGGCAAATTTATACCGTTAAATGTATTATTTTTAACCATAGAGTAATGAGCCATATCGCAAAAAATCAGTTTGTCACCAGGGTTTAAAGGCTTATCAAATGAATAATCTCCTATAATATCTCCCGCCAGACATGTAGGCCCGCCTAAACGATATGTATATTGTTTTTCATTTGGCTTACCTGCTCCTATAATCTCTGGACGGTATGGCATTTCTAAAACATCCGGCATATGACATGCGGCTGACGTATCTAAAATTGCTATACTCATACCATTTGATACTATGTCTAATACCTGGGCTACTAAATATCCAGTATTTAAAGCCGCAGCTTCACCCGGTTCAAGATATACAGTCACATTGTATTTATCCCTAATAAATTCAATTGATTTTATTAGAAGTTCAATATCATAATCCGGCCTTGTAATATGATGTCCGCCGCCAAAGTTAACCCATTTCATATGTTTTAAATATTGTCCGAACTTTTCATCAACAACCTGTATTGTACGCCATAAAGTATCAGAATTTTGTTCGCACATTGTATGAAAATGCAGCCCGTCTATACCGTCAAGTTTATCCGGATTAAAATTAGCTAAAGTTGTTCCTAAACGGGAATTTTTAAAGCATGGGTTATATATATCTGTTTCAATTTCTGAATATTCCGGGTTAATACGTATACCGCATTCTATATTTTTACCACTTTTTTGTATAACCGGACGGAATTTTTCCCATTGTGAAAAGGAATTGAACACAATATGTCCACAGTATTTTATTATTTCATCAAATTCTGATTCTTTATAAGCCGGAGCATAAATATGCACTTCTTTTCCCATCTCTTCATATCCGAGTTTAGCCTCAAATAGTGAACTAGAAGTAACTCCATAAAGATATTTACTTATAAGAGGATAAAAATAAAACATACTAAATCCCTTTTGGGCTAATAATATACGGCACCCGGTTCTATCCTGAATATTCGCCATTATCTGCATATTTTTTTCAATAAGGCTTTCATCCACAAGATAACATGGCGTTGGTAATTTACTTATATCAAATCTAAATTTATCCATTAAATATACCTATCCTTAATCGACCAATTCCGGATCAAAACTTTCATGCCAAGGCAAACCGCATCTATTGAGTTCATCCATAAATGGATCCGGATCAAATTCTTCAATATTATGCACTCCCGGTTTATTCCATTTACCTGTGATAAGCATCATAGCACCTATCATTGCAGGTACGCCGGTTGTATAAGAAATTGCCTGAGATTGTACCTCAGCATAGCACTCTTCATGCACGCAAACATTATATAAATAATAATTTTTCTTTTTTCCATCCTTTATGCCTTGGAAAATACAACCTATATTAGTCTTGCCTTTTGTACGGGGGCCTAATGAAGCAGGATCAGGCAATACTGCTTTAAGAAATTGCAATGGTACTATTTGTTTTCCTTCAAATTCAATAGGTTCAATTGAAGTCATACCAACATTTTCAAGCACTTTAAGATGATTTAAATAATTCTGTGAGAATGTCATCCAAAAACGCATTTTTTTAATACCTGGGATATTAATTGCCAACGATTCCAATTCCTCATGATGAAGAAGATATATATCCTTTTCACCTATTTGTGGGAAATTATAAACACGTTTTATACTCATCGGTTCAGTTTCAATAAATTTACCATTTTCAAAATAGCTCCCGTTAGCTGTTACTTCACGTATATTAATTTCCGGATTAAAATTTGTGGCAAAAGGATAACCATGGTCGCCGGCATTTGCATCCAAAATATCAATTTGATTAATTTCATCAAAATGATGCTTTAATGCATATGCAGAAAATACTCCTGTAACACCGGGATCAAAACCGCTTCCAAGCAAAGCTGTTATCCCAGCCTGTTCAAATTTTTCTTTATAAGCCCATTGCCATTTATATTCAAATTTAGCTGTATCAAGAGGTTCATAATTAGCAGTATCAAGATAATTTGTCTTTGTTTTAAGACATGCTTCCATTATAGTCAGATCCTGATATGGCAATGCAAGATGCATAACAACATCCGGTTTAAATTTATTAATAAGCTCTACAAGTTCATCAATATTATCGGCGTTAACCTGAGCTGTGGATATTTTAGTTTTACTATCTTTTAATTTTTCTTTTAATGCCTCGCATTTTGATAATGTACGGCTTGCAATACATATTTCTTCAAATACATCTGGATTTTGACAGCATTTATGAATAGCTACGCTGGCTACGCCGCCGCATCCTATAATCAAAGCTTTTCCCATTTTTTACTTTCCCCCTATAAGCTTAATTCTATTTTTTTGTTCCTAATAATATCAGCATTTCACGCAATATTTTACATGCAACCGCAGTTGATACTCCGCTTTGATCTAATGGCGGCGATAATTCATTTATATCACAAGCAACTATATTAAGATTAGATATAACAGTTTTTACTGCGTTTAACAACTCATTAAAGCTTACTCCTCCAGCTTCAGGCGTACCTGTTCCTGGAAATATTGACGGGTCTAATACATCAAGATCCAAAGTAAAATATACAGGTTTATCTTTTAATTTTTTTATAGTATCTTCTAACCCGTCAAAATTAAATTTTTGAGTTATTACATGTTTTTTCCCCCATAAAAATTCCTGCCTGTCGCCTGAACGGATACCAAACTGATATATTTTATTATCCCCTGTCAATTCCCATACTCTATGCATTACCGTTGCATGAGATAATTTTACGCCTAAATAATCATCTCTTAAATCAGCATGTGCATCAAAATGAATAATATGAACATCCGGATATTTCTTAACAACCGCTCTCATAGTTCCTAATGTTACAAGATGTTCTCCGCCAATCATAACCGGAAGCTTATTATCATTTAATAACTTAGCTTCATATTCTTCTATCTGGTCAAGCACCATATTAGCGTCGCCTATCGGAAGTTCTAAATCTCCGCCGTCAAATACCGGGATATCTTCCAAATCAGCATCAAGATATGGGCTATAAGTTTCAACGCCGTATGATTCCGCACGCATAGTCTTGCTTGCAAACCTGGTTCCTGGCCGATATGATGTTGTACCGTCAAACGGGGCTCCAAATATAACTAAATTTGACTCGTTATATTCATTATCACAACCTAAAAAAGTTTCTATATTTCTATTCAACATCCCTCAATAGCTCCTCTACATAATTAGGCAAAGCAAAAGCTCCAATATGAAGCTGAGTATTATAATATTTTGTGCGTATACCTAATGTATTCCATTTAGCTTGATTCAAATCATGCGTTGGATGATATTTTTTCGATGCAAATCCAAACAGCCAATGCCCGGACGGATATGTCGGGATATGCGCCTGATAAACCTTACTTATTGGGAAAGATTCTACTATACGTTTATGAGCGCGCTGCATAGCTTGGGCGTCTTCACTATAAAATGGGCTTTCATGCTGGTTTACCATTATACCGTCCTCTTTGAGCGCTTTAAAGCAGTTGCCATAAAACTCTTTGGTAAACAACCCTTCTCCTGGGCCAAACGGATCGGTTGAATCAACTATTATTAAATCATATCGGTTTTCACAACGCCTAATATATTTAAGCCCATCCTGATAATGTATGTTTACTTTTGGATCTCCCATACAACAGGATGTTTTAGGTAAATATTTTTTACATACTTCCACAACCAGTTCATCGATTTCAACTACATCTATATGTTCAATTGTATTATACTGCATAAGTTCGCGTATAACACCGCCGTCTCCTGCTCCAATTACCAATATATTTTTAGCTGTCGGATGAACTGCCATTGGTACATGCACTATCATTTCATGATATATAAATTCATCTTTTTCAGTCAACATCATATAACCGTCTAATGTTAAAAAACGGCCGAATTCCTTTGAATCAAATATATCAATACGTTGAAATTCACTATGTCCACTGTAAAGCTGCCTGTCAACCTTTATGGAAAATTTTACGTTAGGAGTATGCCTTTCAGTAAACCATAACTGCAATTATATCACTCTCCTTTTACTACGTTTATATGTTCTATATTCATATCCTGAGTACCAGTTAAAAAACATCCTTTTTCTTTTGCATAATCTATATATTCCAATATTTCATTTGTTATCATTTCCCCTGGAGCTAATATAGGTATTCCAGGCGGATAACACATAACAAATTCGCTGCATATTTTCCCTGAGCTTTCATTTATCGGAAGCGATTCTTTATCAGCATAAAATGCTGTCTGCGGCGCTAAAGCAACGTAAGGATTAATATATTCATGATTTAACATACCTGTTTTATCCCGTTTAAATCTACGTCTTATTTCTGATAATGCACTAACAAGGCGTTCTATATCCTGCCGCCTGTCCCCTACCGAAATATATGCTAAAATATTACCTAAATCGCCGAACTCTGCCTGGATATCATAATCATCTCTTAATATATCATAGACTTCTATCCCTGCAAGGCCTATATTAAGAGTATATATAGATAATTTTGTTATGTCAAAATCATATATAGTATCTCCGTTTATAAGTTCTCTTGAATATGCGTAATAATCCCCTATCTGATTTATTTCATCTCTTGCATATTGAGCTATATCAGCTACCCTGGCAAAAATTTCTTTACCGTTTAAGGCTAAATTTTTTCTTGATATATCCAGACTTGACAATAACAAATATGATCCGCTTGTAGTTTGCGTAAGATTTATTATTTGACGGGTATAACCCGGATCAACGTTTTTTCCTACTAATAAAAATGAGCTTTGAGTAAGAGAACCTCCTGATTTATGCATACTTACCGACGCCATATCTGCTCCGGCCGACATAGCGGACGCCGGCATATTTTCACCAAAATAAAAATGTGTGCCATGCGCTTCATCTACAAGCACAAGCATATTATGTTCATGTGCAAACTGGGTAATAGCTTTTAAATTAGAGCATATCCCATAATATGTTGGATTGTTTACCAATACTGCTTTTGCATCCGGATTATCTAATATAGCCTGCTTTACATCTTTTAACGACATACCTAATGCGATACCTAAAGTATTATCCACATCCGGATTTACGTATATCGGCACTGCTCCACACAATATAAGTGCATTTATAACGCTTCTGTGTACGTTCCTTGGCAGTATTATCTTATCGCCCTTTTTACATGCTGTAAGTATCATACTTTGTACTGCAGAAGTAGTACCATTAACAATAAAAAATGCATGGCTTGCACCAAAAGCATCGGCTGCTAAACATTCAGCTTCATGTATAACTGATACCGGATGACATAAATTATCCAATGGTTTCATGGAATTTACATCTACTGTCATACATTTTTCGCCTAAAAATTTTGTAAGTTCCTTATTGCCCTTACCCCTTTTATGTCCTGGTACATCAAAAGGTACTACCCTAGCCCGTTTAAATTGTTCTAAAGCTTCCAATATAGGGGCTTTGTCCTGATTTAATAAAGACATTATTAATACACTTCCATTTTTGTTTATCAATAAATATTACTGCCGCTAAATATTTCTATCATCTCACGGCGCAAACTGTCTATAATCTTAAGGCGCGTTGCCGGCTGTAATTCATATGCATCTGTATTAAACAGATAATTTTGCAGATCAATTTCTTTTATAAGCATCTTTGTATGAAACATATTAGACTGGTAAACATTTATATCTATTGCATCATATTTCTGCAATGTTTTATTATCTATATAATCTTGTATTGATGTGATTTTATGATCCATAAACAGTTTTTTCCCGCTTATATCGCGTGTAAACCCTCTTACCCTGTAATCCATTGTAATAATATCTGAATCAAAACTGCCTATTAAATAATCAAGGGTTTTTAGCGGAGTTATTTCTCCACATGTCGCAACGTCTATATCCACTCTAAATGTTGCAAGGCAATTATCAGGATGATATTCCGGGTATGTATGAACTGTTACATGGCTTTTATCCAAATGCGCTACAACAGTATCCCTGTTTTTAAGCGCAGCAATATTACCAAGATTACATGTTTCATCAGTTATTGATGAAATCATAGAATCCTCGGCAATAAGGAAGGTAACGCTTGCTCCCTGAGGGTCATAATCCTGCTTTGATACATTTAATACATGCGCTCCTATCATTTCAGTTACCTTATATAATATATTTGTAAGGCGTTCAGAATTATACTGTTCATCTATATATTCTATATAATCGCGCTGTTCACGCGCGCTTTTTGCATAACATACGTCATATATATTAAAACTAAGAGACTTTGTAAGATTATTAAAGCCATATAGTTTAAGTTTATTTTCCATATCCGAATCAGTCCTTCCTAAATAAAAGCTGCAGCAAATCTATATAATTCTTTACTTATTATCAAAAAAATAAAAACTCAAATGGATAATATAATGCCATGCGCACAAGATCCACTTGAGTTTCTTTTTTCTACTTTTATTTTTCTTTACGATAAATAAATATGCCGCTACTTTTTATTTATTCAGAAAATGTAGAAATTAGAGTCTATATAGCAAGAATTACTTTTACTACTCTTATTGATTGTTTCACAAGTGTGATGTGCTTCATAAGGCACACGGTTGTAAGTAACCAACTTATAAAATTTGAGCATAAAAGCTCAATCAATAAGGCAACGAAAGTTGCCGATTCGGCATTTGACCCGGCTGTCCGTATGGCCTTTTTTCCTCCGCGGGGATTAAACTTTAAAGAATGCAAAAAGCATTCAGTGCGCGGAAACGGTCAAAATTATTCTTTGCTTTGAGATAAGGCGGAAGCTATTATATATCAGGCAATACTGATATATAACACTCTAATTTCTGCCTTCTGATTACTGTGTTGATTATACATTAAATGCAACAAAAAAGCAAGTTTTTATACAAAATTTTTACTTATCCTTAAGATCGGTAATTTTTTCCGCTATATATTTAAATGCCGGACAGGTTGATATTTTACCATCCTCACAATCTTCCGCTATAATTGCTACTGCATATTGTGGTGCTATATATGGAAAAAATCCTCCAAACCATGAATGTACAATTTCTCTGTCGCCATCCATAACACCGGTTTGAGCTGTTGCAGTTTTACCTGCTGCAATTACATTATACGGCGCTGCCGTATAACCTGTACCGCCCTCTTTTAGTACCTCAGACATAAATTCTTTTACTGTATCTGTTATCTCTTCAGGTATAACCTGTACAGGCGGTGTTGTTGGTTCTTCTATTAAATTTTTATTTACATCTACCTTTCCTGCTATTAACCTTGGCGTATAATATTCTCCATTTGACGCTATTGTATTTACCATAGAACATATTTGTACCGGAGTAGCTGTTAATTCACCCTGTCCAAATGAAAAATTTGCTGTAACCGCAGGGCCTTTTAACATATCTTTTTCTGGTAAAGTACCTGAAGCTGATGAATAATCTTTTGCGAAATAATTTGCTTTGCCAAATCCTAATGATACAGCCAAATTATATATTTTATCTCCGCCTATTTGCTGACCTATATTAATAAAATATGGATTACATGAATGCGCTAAGGCCTCTGCCATATTTTGTTCACCATGGCCCGCCCTATTATGGCATCCAAATGTATTGCTCCCTACTGTAATACTCCCTTTGCATTCATATTTAAAATCAGGTGAAATATTATTTTCTAACGCTGCGCTTACTGTGACTAGTTTAAAAACTGATCCAACACTATAAGCTGAAAACGCTCTATTTAAAAGAGGCGAATTTTCATCATTTATATAATCAGCAATATTATTTGGAGAATAGGTTGGCCGGCTTACTGATGCTACAATATCACCTGTCCCAACCTCCATTATTACTATTGCTCCTTTCTCTATATATTTATCTGCGGCATCTTCTGCAATTTGTTGTATTTCTTTATCTAATGTGAGCATAATACCTTGTGTTGTATTATCTATTGTATTAACTATATTAGGTTCAATACCTGTAAGAGGAGAACCTATTGCGTTAACAGGATAAGATACTGTGATTTTTGCATCCTGTTCTGTTAAATAATCATTATATACTTTTTCAATACCTGTAATTCCTAAATCATCATATCCTGTATATCCTATAATATGTGCTGCTAATTGATTATCTGAATATCGTTTTTTTAATAAAAATGTATTAATTCCTTCTTCGTTTATTGATTTATTTAATTCAATTGTAAGCGGTTTGCCTGTATTTATTCTTTGTAAAAAATCTTCTCTATCCTTCTCATCTAATTGTTTAGCAATTGTATTAACAGCCTTTGGAATAGGATTTACCGAAGCTACATACCTATTTTGTTCATTAACTAAATTATTATAATTTCTATCATATATATTTCCTCTTTCTTTAGCTACTGTAAGTGTAGCTGTACCTTGTGATTTTGCTGCCGCCATCATTCCATTATCAGTTGATAAATATAATAACCTAGTAAATAATATTGAGAAGCATAAAATAATCACCGTAAACACTATTGACATTCTTCGGAACATTCAATCATCTCCCCTATAAATGTATTATGTCCACATTATGTAATGCAAATTCCATTATATTAGTTTAATAAGAACTACTTTATAACTATTGCACAATAGAGTATAATATATATAATACATATTTCGTGTTTTTTTAAACGATTTGTTGATTCGATTGAAAATCAACGTAAAGTTGATTACAATTTTTCTTGAGGTGAACGGATATGTATAATAATTTACGAGCAATTAGAATAGAACGCGGATTGACTCAAAAGCAGGTTGCAACTGATCTTGGAATTTCCATTCAGAGGTATAATAATTATGAGACAGGTAAACGGGAACCTGATAATAAAATGCTTTGCATCCTAGCGGTTTACTTTAAATGTACAACTGATTATTTATTAGGTCTTAGTAATGATCCAAATCAGAGAATTGAAAATGCCCCAATGCGTGACGGCACTGAGGCATATGTACAAATCGATGAAGATTCCGACGAACTCACTTCTGGTCAGGTTGATCAGATTCGTCAGATTGTCGAGGAATATAGCAAAGATTTATAATTTCTATATCTCCGTAAACGATCCTTTTTATATGTCTTAATTCCTCTGGAAATTCTATATAGTATTTTGACACTTTCATGAACAACATCCTTTCTGCTCAAGTCAATGCAAAACATTCCACGTGATATTATATCACATGAGCTTTAATAGTCAATGTGTTTTGTATAACTTGAAACTACCATTAATTTTTCATGAAAAGATTACAATTTTAAATAATTTAATGGCTTTTTACATACTAAGCAATCCAACCAAAAAAAGCAAAAATATAAAGCTGTGCTGATTAAAAATACGGCACAGCTTTATATTACAATTATTCAAATATTCAAAATAAATTAATGGTTATTTTTTACTATTTCTATTATTGTTGCGTTTTTTAGACTTTTTAACATAGTTAATTATAATAGTTGTAATAACATATGCTATAAGCAATACTGCTATAGATATAGCTGTTATTTTAAACCATGTCTGTCCTATAACCTCTTTAACCTTATCAAGAAATGATAAATAACCACTTCTTTTTATTGATTCAGCGGCTACTAAATTTACCTGTCCGAGTGTTTCCCCATCCGCCACAATCTCCATACTTCCCAGTATTTGACCCTTTTCTATCGGCGCTTCTATATATTCAGGTAAATTCTTTAAAAATTGTACGCTTTGCTGATCATTAATATCAATAGATTTATTAATTAATGCTGTTACAGTTGATTCCGGTATAACATGTATTACATCTGCATCCCATGATGATTTAACTTTTATCTCTGCAATAGGTGTATTTTCTTCAACTAATTGCCTTATTTTAAAATTATCAAAGGCCCATTGATATAATGTTTTTGCATCTTTAAACGCGCTATTAAAGTCCAAGTCATTTCCCTGAGAATCTTCTGTAGGGCCTCCCATTAAAACTAATAAATAATTATATCCATCCTTTGTAGCCGTTGATATAAAACATCTTCCGCCATTATCAGTAGATCCATATTTTATTCCTTTTACCGGACTATAATAATACTGGCTGGTGCTCACCATCATCTGATTGGATGTTCTGATTTTATGCTCTTCATTTTTATTTGTTGCCGGAACTACATAACTTGTCTGGCTGCACATATCTAAAAATCCCGGTATTTTAATTGCTTGCTTTGCTATTTTTGCCATATCGTTACATGTTGTATGTTGTTCTTCTTCATCCATACCATGAGCATTAACAAATGTTGTATTTTCACAGCCTAACTGTTCAGCTCTTTCATTCATCATTTTAGCAAAATTGCTTTGTGTACCGCCTATTTCTTCTGCTATTACTGAACAACAATCATTAGCTGAACCTACTAATATATTATACAATAAATCTTTCATTGATATTTGTTCGCCTGCTACTATACCGGAAGAATTATATACTAAATTCTTATCATCTAATATAGTGTCAGATACTGTTACCATTTTTGTATTAATATCTTCTGTATTTTCAAAAGCTAACATTGCTGTCATAACTTTATTAAATGCTGTTGGCGGCATATGCTTATCAGCATTTTTTTCATATATAATTTTATCTGTATCTAAATTTATAAGTAAAGCACATTGAGAATATATACCTTCATTTGGAGCATATTGTGCATTAACCTGAAATATTGGGATTGTTAAAATGATAAGTATTGCAACTAATATTGAAAATGCTCTTTTTAACATGTATTTTCTCTCCTGATATGATATAATTAAATTCATATTTAAATAGTAAAATATACAATTAATTATAAAATATATTGACTATTTATACAACCATTTTGAATATTTCTTAATAAATATTATAAACTTCAAAATTATAAGGAGAAGTTTAATTATATGATAAAAAGATTACATACATCAGATTGGCATTTAGGAAGAATCATATATGGCCGGTCTCTTTTAAATGATCAGGAATATTTTATAAATAATTTTTTTCTTCCATATATTAAAGATTATAAACCTGACGCTATTATTATAGCCGGTGATATATATGATAGAAAGATAGCTCCTTCTCAGGCTATTCGTTTATTTGATAATACAATAACGGAAATATGTCTTGAATGTAATACACAACTTATAATAATATCCGGTAATCATGATGGAGCTGACCGTCTTACATTAGGTTCAAAATTATTAAGTAATATGGGAGTACATTTTATTTCTCGTATACCAGAAACCCCTGAGCCGATTGTTATTAATAATCAAAATGAATGCGTTAATATTTGGCCATTACCATATTTTGAACCGGTTGATATGCGTGATTACCTTAATAATGACAAGCTACATAGCTTTAATGATTCATATAAAAGCTACATTAAATATATAAGTGATAAAATGCCACTTAATCAAACTAATATTTTAACAGCACATTGTTTTGTAACAGGTAGTAAAACAAGTGAATCGGAATCTCCTTTATATATAGGCGGCAGCGGTGAAGTTCATAAGGATACTTTCAGCCTGTTTGATTATGTCGCTCTTGGTCATTTGCATGCTCCTCAATGTATTAATAATATATATTATTCAGGTTCCCCTCTTAAATACTCATTTGATGAAGAAAAACATACTAAATGCATTAATAAAATAGAGATTAATAATAAAAATATATCTGTTGAAAAAATACCGGTCCCTGCTCAGCATGATATGAGAAAAATTATTGGCAAATTTGATGAGCTTATTGAAAATGCAAAACATGATAAACATAATGAGGATTATATATTTGCAGTATTGCTTGATGA
The DNA here is from genome assembly GCA_944384895.1 of uncultured Clostridia bacterium. Taxonomy (GTDB): domain Bacteria; phylum Bacillota; class Clostridia; order Oscillospirales; family Acutalibacteraceae; genus RGIG7067. The sequence continues at coordinate 20,646 of CALWVB010000110.1, forward strand.
TGTGCCGATATTTGAACCGGTTGCAAGACTGCGTGAATATTATCCTAATATATTAGGATTGGAAAGCAGTTGGATGTATAAACAATCTAATCAAAATAATAGAGATATGCTGCGTAAAAGTATAGAATCAAATAAAATTGATGATATACAAATATTTGAACAGTTCTTATCTCAAATGTGCGGATATGAATCAACACCGGAAGATATACAAATCTTTAATGATCTCACTTCAGGAGATGATAAAAACATATGAAACCATTAAAAGTTACTATGCAGGCTTTTGGTCCTTATATTGAAAAATGTACTGTTGATTTTGATAAATTAAATAAAAACAGAATATTTCTGATAACCGGTCCAACTGGCAGCGGTAAAACTACTATTCTTGACGCTATGTGTTTTGCTTTATATGGTATGGCGACCGGTGAAAACCGTCAGTGGGATTTAATGCGTAATACCGCTGCTCAAGATAATATTGCAACATATGTGCAATTTGAATTTTCTATAGGTAATGATATTTATAAATTTGAACGCAGCCGGTCATATAAAATACGCAAACGGAAATCTGATAAACCTCAGGAATTGGAAACTACTGTTTATGCATATAAAAAAAATGGAGATGAATGGGAAAAGATAGCTTCAACCGGTAAAGCTGCAACAGCATTAGCAACTGAACTTCTTGGATTTAATCGCGATCAATTTGTTCAGGTTATTATACTTCCTCAAGGAGAATTTAAAAAACTGCTCGTGGCAAAATCCACTGAAAAAAGTGAAATACTTGAAACTTTATTTTCTGCCTCAAGATGGAAAATGATAGCTTCAAACGCTGCTAATCAATGTTCAAAATTATCCGAAGAACTTAATTCTATTAGCGCTATGCGCGAAACATTATTAAAAAATCATAATACGGAAAATTTTCAGCAATTATATGATTTAAAAAATAATATCAGTTTAAACCTTAAAGAGCTATCAACACAATCTATTGAACTTAATAATAAATTAAATAAAGCAAATACTGAGTTGCAAGATGCTAAAAGTGTAATTAAAAATATCGAAAATCTTGAAATATTAAAGCAAAAATATGAAAAAAGCAAAGATGAATTGGAATCTGTAGCTGATAAAAAACAAACAGTAACAAACGGAAGAAAAATATTATCTGTTTTACCTTATTATAGTACTAAAAATTCTGTTTATAACGACTTAAATAATAATAAAAAGAAAATTGATAAATTAACTTTACATATATCTTCATTAAAACAGAATCTTAATAAGGCAAAAATTTTAGCTGATGATATACCAAATAAAAGAAAACAAATCAATGAAAATATTATTGCCCAGGAAAAACTTAAACAGTCAATTTCTGATGCAAATTTATTATCTAATCTATTCAAAAGTTCAAAAAAATTAAATAATGATTTAATAATATTACAGGATAATATAAAAAATCTTAATCGTGAACTTGAAAATAACCAAACAAAACTATCTGAAGGCGAAAAAACATGGAATGATATCCAAAAAAATTATATTTTAAATATTCCACAGTTCGAAGCAAAAATAAATTTTTTAAAATCTGCTCAAATCGATTATAAAGTGCTTGACGAACAGACAAAATACTACGATAATATATGTAATAAATATTCACAATATAAGACAAAAACTTCACAATCATTATTAATAGCTAATCAAAAAAAAGCAATAGCAGATAAAGCTGAACAATTAATGTTAGCTGATTGGGCTTATAGGCTTTCTATTAATTTAAACGACGGGAAACCATGTCCTGTATGCGGTTCAATTGAGCATCCTTTTCCTGCACAGCCTCATGATGGACAAGCTATAGATAAAGAAAAATATCTGCAATTGCGTCAAGAAGCTGATAATGCTATTAAAATATCCCATGAAAATACTCTAAAATTAGAAAGTCTACAGACTGAAATCAACAGCGCAAAGGTTTTAATGGATACTGCGAAAAAAAATTGTGATATACGAGATATTGCAAAAGATGATATTGAACCTGAATTAAAAAAATATCAGGAACAATTAAACTTTGCTCGAAAAAAGGAATCACAAATAGATCTGGTAGAAGCTAAACGTTTAAAACTTATAGATGAAATAGAAACACTTAAAAAAAATATTACCCAGGCTAATAATCAGGAGTTAAATCTTAAAGCTCAATTATTATCTAATAATAATCAGATTGAACGTCTTAAAACAACAATTGGAGATAATAATCATGATATTGTAACGCTTGAAAAATCACTTCAAAAAATTATAAATGAAACTGAACAATTAACATCATGGTGTGATTTAACTGAAAAAAATTTTTCTGCTTTAAAAGAACAATATCAAAACGTATTATCAGAAATTGAATTTAATACTAATCTAAATAAAGAATTAACAGAAAAATATAATACCGCTTTAAATACTTATTTAAAACAATGTCAAGCTCTTGGTATTGCAAATGAAAACGATATAATTAATTTTAATCTTACAGAAAAAAGTATTTCTGAAATGGAAAAAGATATTTCTGAAAAAGAAGATACTTATAAAACTGATGCAAAAATATATAAAGAACAAAACAAATTATATGGTAATATAGCAAAACCAGATATTCTAGCCATACAAAAGAATTATGATGATATAATGCAGCAAAGATCACAATGTGATATGCAATATGGCACAATAAAACGTCAGTTAGAATCTTTAGATCAAACAATTATAACTTTATCTTCTATTGAGCAAAAACAAGTAGTATTAGATAAACAATATGGCAAAATGAAACAGTTATCCAATTTTCTTTCAGGGAAAAACCAGTTTAATACCCCTATACACCAATTTGTATTAGGTATAATGCTTGAAGAAATTATTATATCGGCTAATCAATATTTATTAAGATTTAGCCGCGGACAATATAGCCTATTAAGAGTAGACCGTGAGAAATCCGGTAAAGGTTATATGGGTATGGAACTGGATGTAATAGATGCACACCGAGGAGGAAGAAGAGATGTAAAAACTTTATCAGGAGGAGAAATATTTTTAGCTTCATTATCATTAGCGTTTGGTTTATCTGATGTTGTCCAACGGTTTGCCGGCGGAATACATCTCGATTCAATATTTATTGATGAAGGATTCGGCAGCTTAGATTCAGAAACTTTAGAAACAGCTATGCGGGCTTTAAACGATATACAATCATCAGGTAGAGTGGTTGGTATAATATCTCATGTAAGCGAATTAAAAAATCGAATAGCTGCCAGGATAGAAATAAATACAGATATAAACGGTGGAAGTCATATATCAGTAAAAGATATATAATTAAATAATATTTTATATTGTCATAACAGCATAAAACTGATAAAATTATATTTATATAAAAATATTGTCCATATATGGATAAAAATACTATAAAATATTATTTAAAAGGGGATTTTGAAAAATGACGTCGAGACATTTGCTTGATCTGAATTCATTAAATATTGACGAATGGATGATGCTAATAAAAACTGCAGATGAAATAAAAAATCATCCATACCGATATATTGATGCATGTCATGGAAAGGTATTAGCTACACTATTCTATGAACCGTCAACCCGTACACAAATGTCCTTTCAAACTGCTATGCTCAGACTTGGGGGCCGTATTATAGGATTTGACAATCCTGCTACATCTTCAGTTTCAAAAGGTGAAAGTTTAAAAGATACAGTACGTGTTGTAAGCGGATATTCAGATATTATTGCAATCCGTCATCCAAAAGCTGGTTCGGCAAAAGCCGCATCATTTTATTCAAAAGTTCCTGTTATTAATGCAGGTGACGGTGGTCATCTCCATCCAACACAAACGCTAACAGATTTAGTTACTTTATATGAAGAAAAAGGCCAATTAACCGATATGCGCATAGGTATGTGCGGAGATCTTATGAATGGCCGAACCGTTCATTCGTTAATAAAAGCTTTATGCCGTTTTAAAGGCAATAGCTTTGTATTAATCTCTACCCCACAACTTCGAATACCAAGTTATATAAAGGATATACTCAATGCAGTTGGGGCAAAATACTGTGAGGTTAATACGCTTGAAGAAGCAATGTCTGATATAGATGTTTTATATATGACACGAATACAAAGAGAACGTTTTTCTTCAGATGAAGAGTATGAACGTCAAAAAGGCGTATATGTATTAGACAAACAAAAAATGAAATTGGCAAAAAGCGATTTAAAAATATTGCATCCATTGCCAAGAGTTGATGAAATTACTATTGATGTGGATGACGACCCGCGTGCTGTATATTTTGAACAGACTGAATATGGTATGTATGCTCGTATGGCTCTTATTATGAATATGCTTGATGAAAATATTCATAAGGTTGATGGAGCTCCCGTTTCTACACATAGTGAAACATGTACAAATTCAAATTGTATTACACAAACAGAAAAATATCTGCCTAAAATATTCAAGGAAAGCCGTGATATACTTGTATGCAAATATTGTGAAGAGCGAATTTTGCTCTGAGCAGTGTAAGGATATTTTGATATTATATGGTTCTCCAAAAGAGTATGGAACGACAGGCCGTCTCTTAAAGAGTTTTCTTGGTTATTTACCATTTGATTTTAATATGACCTTTATAAACAGTTATGAAAAAAATATTAAACCTTGCACTGCTTGTGATTATTGCCATAATCATGAAAAATGTAAATTAGATGACTTTGAACTTATTTCAAATTCAATTAATAATGCTGATGTAATTATAGTTGCTACTCCCGTTTATTTTTTATCATTTCCAGCCCCTCTTAAAGCTATAGTTGACAGGATGCAGGTATATTGGTCTGCAAGATTTTTGCAAAATCAATATCCACCGATAAAAAAATCTAAAAAAGGGATACTGCTTGCATGTAGCGGAGCTGATAATTATGATGGTATAAATATAATAGAAAAACAATGCAGACAATTTTTCAGTGTTATTAATACAAAATTTTCTGGTACTATAACCTGGACTGGTACTGATTTTGATAAAATAGGTTCAGATTCAATAAAACATGCTAAAAAAATGGCAGTAGAGCTTTTTAGCGACGACTAATTATAGCATGACAATATATGTCAAACACAATTATAATAATGTTATTAAAATTAAACGGAGGAAAATTTTTATGAGCTTTAATCAGATGGATAATCCTCAATCCGGTGATACTATTGCTATTATGAAAACCAACATGGGCGATATAAAAATACGCTTATTTGCCGACCGTGCACCTAAAACAGTGGAAAATTTCATAACCCATGCAAAAAACGGTTATTATGACGGCCTTATTTTTCATAGAGTTATTGACAACTTTATGATACAAGGCGGCGATCCCAATGGTAATGGTACCGGCGGACAATCTATATGGGGAAATAGTTTTGAAGATGAATTTGATCCTCAATTGCATAATATAAGAGGATCGCTTTCCATGGCTAATGCCGGTCCAAATACAAATGGAAGCCAATTCTTTATTGTACAGTGTAAAGATATTCCTGTAAGTCTTATTCCTCAAATGGAACAGCTTAAAGATAGCGGTTTTCCTCAATCAGCAATAGATAATTATAAAAAAGTCGGCGGTACTCCTCATCTTGATTTTAGACATACTGTTTTTGGTTATGTTTATGATGGTATGGATGTTGTAGATGCTATTGCCGGAGTTGAAACTGATCATTTTGATAAGCCTTTATCCCCTGTTACCATAGAACATATTGAAATTAAGACTGCTGAATAATTTCTAAAAAAATATAGCCATTAATAAAACTTATAAGTTTTATTAATGGCTATTAATTTTATAATAATATTAATTTTTTATCCATTTTCTTTAAAACGCTGCAAAAATAATTTTGTACGTTCATTTTGAGGATTATCAATAATTTCAGAAGCTTTACCTTCTTCAACTATAAAACCATTATCCATAAAAATAACTCTATCAGCAACTTCCCTTGCAAAAGCCATTTCATGAGTAACTACAACCATAGTCATATGTTCGTTTGCTAAATCTCTTATTACTTTAAGTATTTCACCGGTTAATTCAGGATCAAGCGCAGAAGTAGGTTCATCAAAAAATAATACTTCAGGCTGCATTGCCATAGCTCTGGCTATAGCTACCCTTTGTTGCTGGCCTCCTGAAAGTTCACATGGATAAGCATTAGCTTTATCAGATAAATCCATCTTTTTCAGCAGCTGTACAGCTGTTTCTTTTGCTTCTTCTTTTGATTTATTTAATACGTTTACAACTGGATCAACAATATTCTTTAATACGGAAAAATGAGGGAATAGATTAAAATTTTGGAATACCAATCCAAATTTTTTGCGTATTAAAGCCATTTGTTCTTTTGTGCAATATCCAGATATCCCATTATTATCTTTACATAAATAATCGTCGCCGTATTTTATTGTACCGCCATCTAATTTTTCCAATATAGTACAACATCTTAATAATGTTGATTTACCAGAACCTGAAGGCCCAATAATAGCTAAAACATCGCCTTTATTCATATCAAACGATATATTTTTAAGTACTTTATTTTCTCCAAATGCTTTACTAGCATTTTGTACTGATAAAACAGACATATATTAACTCCCTATATCACAAAATTAATTATCTATAATAATTCAATTTACGTTCTGCAAAATTAAAGAATCTTGTAATAATAAAACTGCCTATAAGATAAAATACACCGGCTATTATAATAGGCAAAAGCGATGCCTGTGAACTTGCCATAGTATTAGCGACACGGAATAATTCAACAACAGCTAATGTTTGAGCTAAAGCTGTATCTTTTATAAGAGTAATAACTTCATTAGACATCGGTGGTAAAATATGTTTTATAACCTGAGGCAAAACTATACGGAAAAATGTCTGCGATTTTTTATATCCTAATACGCTTGCCGCTTCGTGTTGTCCTATTGGTATAGCCTGCAATCCTGAACGGTATATCTCAGCAAAATAACAAGCATAATTTATTGAAAATGCTATAATAGTCGCTGGGAACCTATAACCAGACAATGGTATATCAAATAAATAATATGGCGCGAAATATACAAATATTAATTGAAGCATTAATGGAGTGCCTCTTACAATTAATAAAAGCCATTCTATTAATTTGCTTACAACTTTTATTTTTGACATTCTACCTAAGGCAATAGGTAATGCAAGAGGAAGAGCAAATAATAATGTTAGAAAAAATATAGATATTGAGACTCCAAATCCTTCAGCAAGCTGAACGATCATATTCCAAAAATCACCCATAAAATTCATTGACATTTCTGTATAATCAGTTCCTGAAGCAGAGTTTAATAATAACGATAAAAACTGCATTTATGTCCTCCAAATATATGTAATTTATTTATGCATTAAAAAATCAGATTGAATATTTAAAAGAGTTTTAATTCAATCGGATTTTTCAAAACATAATTTTATCTATAAGGCGGTAACTTGACCGCCTTATAGATAATTTATTAATAATATTAATCTTAAAATTATTTGCCTATTGTTGTAACATCTTTGCCAAACCATTTTGTTGAAATTTCAGCAAGTGTTCCATCTTCAGCCATTTCTTTAAGAACATTAGTTATTTTTTCACAAAGTTCTGTATCATCTTTTCTAAATGCAATAACATATTCTTCATCTGCTAAAGATTCATCGAGCACTTTATAACTATCGCCTTTTTGTACATAATAATTTGCAACAACTTCATCCATAAGTACAGCGTCGCATCCGCCTGCTTTAAGGTCTAATAATGCTTTATTATTATCATCAAAAGGAAGTACTTCAGCAAGAGAATCTTTTACATCAGGATTATCATTCAATGCTTTTTCAGCAGTTGAATCAGCCTGTAAAGCTAATTTTAATCCATTTAAATCATCAAGAGAATCAATAGTTGAATCATCATTTACTACGATTACCTGACGGTTTTTCATATACGGTTCAGATAATGTGCATTTTTCCATACGTTCCTGACTAATAGTAAATCCATTCCAGATACAATCAATATTACCAGAATCAAGTTCCTGATGTTTAGCATCCCAGTCTATCGGCATGATTTCTAACTCTAATCCAAGGCGATCACATGCTTCTTTTGCTACATCAATATCAAAACCAACTGTTTCACCATTTTCATCAACAAAGCCCATTGGCGGGAAGCTATTGTCAAGGCCTAAAATAAATGTATCTTTACTGCCACAACTGGTAAAAGATACTGCCATAGTCATAATCATGATAACTGCAAGAATGATTGATAGTGTTTTTTTCATATATATTTTCTCTCCATTTCTTTGGCGGATATAATTTTTTATAGCCTGCCGTCCGCCGTTAAATACAGCAGATTATATAGTACATATTCATACTTTTATAAATATCAAAATGTACCCAACTATTTAGTTAATATTGTAATATATTAAAGCGATGGAGTAAAGATAAAAAAGCGAAAATTTTTATTTTCTCGCTTTTTTATCATGCTTTCACTATTTTTTTATGCATTTCTACATATTTCTTTTTATTTTTTCCAATCTAATATCTTTTCCAACAAATACTAACCGTTCATATGAACCTAATATCCTTGAAACGATTCTATCAGAATAACGTTCCAGCATTTCTTCCATTGATAAATTTGTACTGATTATTGTTGGTTTTGATGATAATAATCTTGTATTTATAATGCTATAAATAGTTGCAGAGATATATGCTGATGTATATTCAGTGCCTAAATCATCTAATATAAGCAAATCACATTCAAGCAAATTATTATAGCTGTCATTATCTTCATCACGTCCAAAACGTTCCCGTTCAATTTTATTAAGCAAATTATATGATGAGCCATATATAACGTCATGGCCTAAATCTATAGCGCTTTTTGCTATAGCTAAAGAAAGATGCGTTTTACCTAAACCTGTAGCCCCCTGCATAATAATACTTGGAGAATCCAAAGAAAATTCATCAGCATATTTTTTACAATAATTATAAATACTGCGCATACGTTCACGCGGCGACATACCATTTTCATTAGAATTATCCGGATAATAATCCAGCTTAAAACTATCAAATGTACAAAGCTTCATAGGAGTAAGGCTGTTAAGCTTTCTTGAAGCTTCCTGTTTTAATAAATCTTTCAAACAGGTACATTGCTGTCCATTTACAAATCCTGTATCCTGGCATTTATCACAATAATATTTTATTTCAAGATAATCGGAAGGAAATCCATTTGATACTAATAAATCAATAAATTGCTTATTAAGCTGCAAATTTTCTTCTTCTAGCTTTTTTATTTTATCAGCAACATCATTTCCTGCCATAATAATTCTATAAATGCTAAATCCAGTTGAACTGATTCTTTTTTCAAGTTCAGATAGCTGTGGTACTTTCCTAAAAACTTCTTCTCTATGCTGAGTTAGCTCTGATAAAGCTTTGCTTCGTCTTATTTCAAGTTGTGACATTGCATAATCATATGTTTCACGGCGGTAACTCATTATGTATCGCACCTCATATTAACTTAAATTATCCGGTATTTATTTAAATTCAATCTTTTATCATTGGATTTACATTTGTCAATCGTTCATATTCATCCAAATCAAAAGAAGTTTCTTTTTTAGTATTTTTTTCTTTAGATTTTACTGATTTTGATTTCTTTTCTTCTTGTAATTTTTTAAGTTGTTCAACATCTTCTACTGTTTTTACTCCAGCATTATGCCAGCTTTCTAATACTTTATTAATATATCTGAATACAACTTTATGGGTATTATCTGCACATTCATAATAAGCTAATTTAATAATATCCATGGAAAATTTCCATTCATCCATCCATTTTGTTAAATATTTCATTTCAGATGGAGTAGCTGTACGTTTATCAAGTCCCATAATATTAAGCAATTTACCCCAGTTTGTTTCCAGTATCTCAAGCTTATGCAACTTTTGTTCAGCCTTTTCAAATGTATCAATTTCTTCATCCGCCCATTGCAAAGCAACCTTTTCAATATATCTCATATTGCATTTATTATGTGACGCTGCATATTCCATAACCATTAAGATAACTCCAGCCGGCAATCCTTGATAATCATGCAAATATACTAAAGTTGACGATTCATTCGGCGATATCATTCTGCCCATCCTGAGCTGTGCTTCCTGCAATAAAAAGGCAATTTCTTCCGACTCAGTAGCACGCTGGTTTACTTCCTGGCTGGTAGGCTTGGAAGCTGGTACAGCAATACGCTTATGTGTTTTTTTATCTTCAGTTGTTTCTATCTTGATATTATCGTCTTTTAAGCTAATAATATCCTTTTCAGATGCAATTTTGTCAGTTTTTGTTTCTATATTACTGTGATTATCTAAAATTTGTCCAATATTTTCTTCAATTGGCTCCAGTTCATTTTCCGACTGCTTTAATAATCCGGCATATATCCAATATTGCAAAGCATCACAAGCGTCACCATTTGATAATCCTAATGCCGATGCTATATCTTCAGTTGATATTTCCCTATCATTATGCCTTAATAAATATAATAAAGCTTTTAATTGAGCCGCTCCTGCTAATTTTATATGTATATCAACAACGGAACATGGGACTGCAAAAATACTGCCCCATGCTCCCAGATTAATTTTATAATTCATTTTTCCTCCGGTCAAAAGCTATAACTTATAATTTCAGCGCACTATTAATTCTTGTTGCGCATTTACTGCGATTTCACCTGTTTCACGTTTTGTATATTTATATCCATTTAATATGGATGTCTGGCAGTTATCGCTCCAATACAGCTCCATTATATTCATTATATTATCCGCTATTTCTTTATTTTCAACAGGGAATAACAATTCAACCCTTCTGTTAAGATTTCTTGGCATCATATCAGCGCTGGAAAGATATACTTCCCTATTTCCGTCGTTTTCAAATTCATAAACCCTGCTGTGTTCAAGAAAACGTCCTACTATAGAATGCACTTCAATATTATCGCTTACACCTTTTATCCCAGTTTTAAGGCAACATATTCCACGGACAATAAGCCGTATTTTTACTCCAACTGATGACGCTTCATATAATAATTTTATCATACCCTGATCAACTAAAGAATTCATTTTTGCAAAAATTTCTGCTTTTTTGCCTTTTTTGGCATTTTCTATTTCTCTTTTTATTAGCCTTTCAAATTCTGACCTTAACATAACAGGCGCAGATATAAGCTTTTCCATTTTTGGCGGTACTGAATATCCGGTTAGAGTATTAAAAAATGCTGTAGCGTCGTTGCATATTTTTTCTTCAGCCGTAAACAAACTGAAATCGGTATATATTTTTGCTGTTACATCGTTATAATTTCCTGTTCCCAGATGCAAATACCGTTTTACTCCATCTTCTTCTCTTCGTACTACAAGCGTTATTTTACTATGAGTTTTTAGTCCATGCAGGCCATATATTACATGACAGCCTGCCTTTTCAAGCTTACTTCCCCAATTAATATTATTTTCTTCATCAAACCGCGCTTTTACTTCTAATAAAACAGTTACCTGTTTCCCCGCTTCGGCTGCCTTTGATAATGCTTTTACAACTGGAGAATTACCGCTTACCCTATATAATGTTTGCTTAATTGCAAGCACATTTGGATCTTTTGCTGCTTCTTCTAATAACCGAAGCACAGGATAAAAGCTGTCATATGGATGATGCAAAAGAAAATCCCTGCGTTTTATTAAATCGAATATATTATCTGAATCTTTTATCCATTTAGGATAATTAGGTGTGTACGGTTCGTATCTTAAATTATCAAAACCATCTATATCATATAATTGCTTCATCAAAAAATCAAAATTTATTGGGCTATCAGCATAATATATTTCATCTTCTGTTACTTCAAGTGATTTTTTTAATACTTTTAATAAATATGGATGCGGGTTTTCCATGATTTCAAGACGTATGACTGATCCCCATTTTCTCATACGCAATGATTTTTTTATTTCCTGTAATAAATCTGCAGCTTCTTCTTCATCAATTGATAAATCTGCATTTCTTGTAATTCTATATGGTGCAACTGCTGTAATTTCCAAACCATTAAAAATACTCTGGATATTATCTATAATAACATCTTCTAATAATATAAAATCCCGTTTATCCGGCTTGCTTGGCAATTCTATCATTCTTTTTAATACAGTCGGTACTTTAACGGTAGCAAATAATTTTTCATCATTATCTTTTATTAATACAGCTATATTTAAACTTTTATTTAACAAAAGAGGAAATGGCCGGCTCATATCAGCTGCCATAGGAGTTAAAACTGGATATACTTCATCCATAAAATATTTTTTTAAAAATTCCTGTTGTTTTTGCGATAAATCAGCAGGTTTTAATATTCTTATTCCATTTTTATTAAGTTCAGGCAGAATATGATCTTTATATACTTCGCATATATTTTTCATCATTTTATGAGCACGTGAAGATATTTTTTTAAGTTGTTCTTTTGGTGTAAGCCCGGAATCATCTTTTTTCTCATAACCAGCCCGTAATTGGTCGCGTACTGACGCTACTCTTATCATAAAAAATTCGTCAAGATTAGAACAGGTTATCGATAAAAATTTCATCTGTTCAAATACCGGATTATTAGGATTTACAGCTTCCATTAATACTCTATGGTTAAATTCCAGCCATGATAATTCCCTATTTGTAAAATATTCAGTATTTTCAAATGATTTATGCATATTAATGCTCCCCTAAACTTATAAAAATATATTAACATTAAAAATATATAAACCATATTTATTATAGACAATAAAATTATAATTTTCAACATAATAATACTAATTGTCATCCACATTATTATTTCTCGCAAAATTTATCAAAATTCGCTATGTACTTTTTTTAATATTGTGATATTATATTAAATAGCTGTATAACAGTTATTTTAGAAATTTTTATATTTACTATGGAGTTTTTATGCGATATGTAATAATGGATCTAGAATGGAATGGATCATATTGCAGAGACCTAAATGGATATTTTAATGAAATAATAGAAATAGGCGCTGTAAAATTAAATGATAAACTGGAAATTATTGATAATTTCCATCAATATATTAAACCTATAATAAGCCGTAAATTAACTAATATAGTAAAAAACCTTACTAATATTCAATCAATTGATTTATATAATGGTATACCATTTTATCTTGCGGCGGAATTTTTTGAAAAATGGATTAAATATGATTCATCCATTGTTATGACTTGGGGAACTACCGATTTATTAGTAATGCTGGAAAATTGTCGTTATTTTTTAGGTACTGACAGCATACCTTTTCTTAATTCTTATGCTGACCTTCAGGATTATTGCCAATATAGACTTAATCTTCATGACGGAAATCATCTTGGTCTTTCAAAAGCTGCACAAATTTTAAATATTAATCAGGATAAATATGAACTTCATCATGCTTTAAGCGACAGTCAATTATCATCAGATATATTCAGTAATATTTATAAAAAAGGCACATTGAGAAAATTTACTAAAAATGCAAAACAAAAAGAATTTTATGATCGTATTTCTTTTAAAAACGTTATAATTAAAGATATTAATAATTCTTTAATTAATAAAGATGATTTTAATTTTAGTTGTTTAAACTGTCAAGCTCAATTGACAAATATTAATAGTAATGCTTGGATTTTTAAAGGCCGCGCTTTTAGAAATATTTTCAAATGTCCTGTATGCGGCCGTGAATTTGATGTAAGAATTCAGTATAAATTAACATATGACGGCCTTAGTATTAAAAAGTCTATATCTCCAAAAATATATAATCCTAATGAACAAAATGATATTCCTATCAGTATTTCAGAAACATCTTCATCAAAGCTTAATAAAAGAATTTATACTTATCCGGATTCATTAGCTACTTCAAATATTTAGTATTTAAAAATACCGTCTGTATATACAGATGGTATTTTTGTATAAATTATTAAATTTCAGTAAAAAATATGATATAAACATTTCATTTTATTAAATAAAGAGGCGGTTATACAATTGATTACAATAAATATCGTGTCCTCTGCAGATGAATCGAATTTAAAGAAAGCATTATTTAATATTTTATCAGCCAACCAAAAATATGAATATGTAAATATATTGCAATCTAATGATTTGGATACTGGAGATATTATAATATTCGGTTCAAAAATCATACCATATAATTATAATATTAAATCAGATGATAAAATATTTATTGTATCAGAAGATAATCTTGACGCTCTAAATTTCTTACATGATAATGGCAATACTGCCATTTGTTGCGGTATGTCTACAGGAAGCAGCGTTAGTATATCAAGTATGTCGTCTAATAACGCAGTGGTATCAATATTACGTGAGCTTATATCGATTAAAGGAGAACCAATTGGGCCTCTGGATATACCAGTACAAACTTTTTCTGATGACGAACCATATTCAATCATGGCTTCAGTAGTTGTATCTCTTATAATATAAATAAAAAAGATTATACGGGATAAAGTCAAAGGCTTTATCCCGTATAATCTTCAAGTAGCCGTTGTAATGCTGCTTCATCAAAAGCATATATTCCTTGAGATAATAATTCTCTATCAGTTTCTGGAAGGCTTTCTAAATCAACATCAATAATTTGTATTGGATGGTCTGTACCATTTTGAAAAACTGCTACTTGTCCATCTTGTTCACGTACTATATAACCGGTTGCGGATGATTGAGGCTGTGATTTTATTTCCTCATTATTTTGATTTTTTTGTACATTCAGTGCGCTTACCTGACTTGTATCGTCAGTCACAGGTTTTATATCTGCTGGATTATTCAATGACGTTCCTATAGCTATACTCGCTAATACAGCGACCATTGCACAGCATAATGCTAAAAATCGTTTCATATTATAAATCACCTGTTCCCATATTACAAATTATTATATTATAACTTGTAATAATTTTTATAATATCATTATTGCCTAATTAAGCAAATTTTATACAATTATTAATAAATCTGGGTATAATATACATGTCTTAAACAACCTAATATATAAGCGTTTTTTTAGGTTAATTTAATTCAGTTATTTAAAGAAAAATTCATTTTATTTTTTCAAATAAATATGTTATAATAATTTCCATTATTAGAAGTATATAAATATCAGTTATTTCTGCTAGGTATTTATATTTGTTCAGTTTTTTCACATATATATTAATACATTACAACATTTTTTACATTTTATTATGCCGGTGCTCAACGGCGGAATGGAGTTTAACAAATATGAATGATTATTCTACTCAACAAGTGCAGAATAAGACACTCAGGGTTACTAAAAAAGTATTAAATGTCTTTGTAACAATCCTGAATATCATTATGAAGCTGTTTTTATCAATCGTTCTTGTATTTTGTATTGCAGGTACAATTGTAGCTTCCGGTGTCGCTTATTATGTATTTAATATGGTTGACAGCAGTTCAGGCATCGAATTGGAACATCTAAGTCTAAATGAAACTTCTATAATTTATGCAAATGATACGCAGACGCAGCAACCTGTAGAAGTAACAAGGCTTCATGGTTCTGAAAATAGAATTTGGGTAGATTTAGACCAAATACCTCAATATATGGTCGATGCTGCTGTAGCAATTGAAGACAAGCGTTTCTGGGATCATCAAGGAGTTGACTGGAAACGTACTGCCGGTGCTTTTGCTAATTCACTTGTAAATATTTATGGCAGTAATGCAGGCGGTTCAACAATAACCCAACAGCTTATAAAAAATCTTACAGGTGAAGATGAAGTAACTATAGATAGAAAAGTTAAAGAAATAATGCGTGCCCTTGATCTTGAAAAACATTATTCTAAAGATCAAATCATAGAAGCTTATTTAAATACTATCCACCTTGGTGCAGGATGTAATGGCGTCCAAGCGGCGGCTAATAAATATTTTGACAAAGATGCTAAAGATTTAAATCTTGCTGAATGTGCTTCTATTATTGGTATTACTCAATATCCTACAAAATATAATCCATTAATTCACCCTGATAATAATAAAGCTCGTCAGGAAGTTATTCTTAACGAAATGCTTGAGCAAGGGAAAATAACTCAGCAGGAACATGACGAAGCTGTGGCATATCAACTGGTATTTAAAGAACAAACCAGTGTAGACGATCCATCAAATATTGAAAGCTATTATACAGATACTGTAATAAGAGATGTTAAACAAGATTTACAGGATGAACTTGGTTATGATGAAGAATATGCTGAATGGATGTTATATTCAGGCGGTTTAAGAATTTATATGGCCGTTGATAATAATATTCAGTCTGCTCTTGAATCTTATTATATTGATCCGGATAACTTCCCACAAAAACGTGGCGTTATTCAGGCTCAGTCCTCCATGACCGTCTTAGGTTATGATGGACGTATACTTGGGCTTGTAGGCGGAGTAGGTGAAAAAGAATATAATCTTTCATTTAATAGGGCTACACAGGCCAGACGACAAGTCGGTTCCTCTATGAAACCGATTGGTGCTTATGCTCCTGCTATAAATGAAAATGTTATAACCTGGTCGACTATGGTACCAAACCAGCCTATTACTGTTGATGGTAAAAAATGGCCTCCTAACTTTGGCGGCGGCGGTTATGGTCAGCCTGTAACCGTTCAATACGGTCTTATGCGTTCTCTTAATACAGTTGCCGTTAGAGTTGTTGAGCAATTAGGGCTCGAAACTTCATTTGAATATGCAACTGAAAGATTTGGTCTTGACCTTGTTCGGTATGAAGTAATAAATGCTGGAACTGATAAAGAATCCACTGTATCAGATATAGGTTATTCTCCTCTTGCTTTGGGCGGCTTTACCTACGGTGTTTCTTCTACGGATATGGCAGCCGCTTTCCAGGTATTTGGCAATGGTGGTTATTATAATGAACCATGGTCTTATTATAAGGTTACAGATGCTAAAGGCAATGTAATTCTTGAACATGTTGCTGATCCGCAACAAGTTATAGATTCTGATTCAGCATGGGTTATGAATCAACTTTTAAGAACAGTTGTAAGTTCCCGTGGTACAGGTGCTAACGCTAGATTTGGCGATTGGACTATATTTGCAAAAACCGGTACATCTGGTTCTTCAGAAACGACTTATGATGTAACCTTCTGTGGCGGTACCCCTTATTATGTTGCAGCATCATGGTTTGGTTTTGATAATCCTCGCCATCTTTCCGGATCATTTACTTCCGGAGCACAAAATGCTTGGAAAAATGTTATGAAGCAAATACATCAGGACCTCCCTGATAAATCATTTGAAAAAGATGATTCTGTTGTAACAGCTAAATATTGTTCTATAACCGGCGATCTTGCTGGACCTGGTTGTCCATCAGGTGGTACAGGATATTACCGTTCAGGAAATATTCCACCTGTCTGTGATGGTTCTCATGGCGGTTCATCAACTAATACAACGACAACATCTCAGCCTTCCAACAATACTCCATCAAGTACAACTCCTTCTTCTAATACTGGTCCTAATCCTGTGCCAATTACACCGCCTTCAAGCCAAACTGCTCCTGAATCTTCATCACAAACCGGTGATATTAATACTGCAGATACTCAAGTCCCTACGCATGTTCCTGGACAATAAAATAAGATTAAATTAAAAATTTAAAATTTAAAAAAGGTACTGACCAATTGGTCAGTACCTTTTTTTATTTTTGTATTTTTATGTAACAATCTGTTACTGCGACATAATGTTCAGAAAAATAGCAATAATATATATTTGAAGCAATAGTTAAACTAAACTATCAATAAACAGCTATTTAAAGCTCTATGATTTTAAATGGAATATTATTTTTAATACATTCAGCTATTGTACTTTGAGTTCCTCTAGATTCAAAATTCCAAAAGCCTAAAACCATATCCGCATTTTCTATTATTAATTTATTGCGCTGAATAGGAGCATATTTCCCATATTTATCATAATCCGGAAGATATTCACGATATGCAATGCCAAGATTTTGTGCAACCATTTTGGCATATGTATCAATTCCTCTTGCTCCGCCGCTTATAATCTCTGAACATTCAGCTGGTAAATTTTCAATAATTTTATTATAACAATCTTCATTTGCATCACGTGAACCAATAATTGCAACTCGCAAAAAATCATCCCATTTTATTTTTAATTTATTTAAAAATACCATATACATCAAAAAATGTCAATAAACGACATAAATCTATTTAACTGAAAAAATTTGTAATGCACACCATAAATCTTAAATGGAAAAGCATTTTTGGATGAAATTTTGCGTATGTGATTGAACAAATTAATAAGGCAAGTTATTTTATATCATTAAAAATTAAAGCACTGGAGTGACAAAATTGAGAAAAGCCATTAGGATTATATCCTTTGCATTAGCCTTTATTACATTAATTGTTATGATATTAATATTTGCCTTATCTTCTCATATTCCTGAAAATTTTAATGTCGTTGAAGGACAAACTCTTACATTAAACGATAATTTTATCCAGCCTTCATATCAAACGGTAGATAATAATGTTGATGATGTAAGTATAACAGCAAAACGAGGAGATAATTATACAGTGGATTTAAAACTATTAGGTTTACTTCCTGTAAAACAGGTTGAAGTTGATGTCGTAGAACCTATTATGGTAGTTCCCGGCGGTACTCCGTTTGGAGTAAAAATGTTTACAGACGGCGTATTAGTTATTGGTATGGATGATATAGATACATCTGAAGGCAATGCTAATCCCGCTAAAACAGCTGGGCTGAGAATAGGTGATGTTATTGAAACAATAGATGGAAAAAAAGTAAGCACAAATGAAGATGTTGCTAAAATTATATCAGCCTGTGATGGTAAAGAATTAGTATTTGATATCCGTAGAAAAAATTTATCATTTGATATAAAAATTACACCTGCAAAATCAGTAAGTGAAAACAGATATAAATTAGGAGCCTGGGTAAGAGATAGTTCCGCAGGAATTGGTACAATGACTTTCTATTTGCCAGATTCTAATATTTTTGCTGGTTTAGGACATGGTATATGCGATTCTGATACTGGAGATATATTACCGCTTATGTCTGGTGAAATAGTACCTGTAGAAATTAATAGTATTGTCAAAGGTGCTGAGGGCGAACCTGGTGAACTTCGAGGAAGCTTTAAACAATCTTCTGAGATAGGCAAGCTTTTAATGAATACTGAAACAGGTATATTTGGACAGATGGAAACATCTATAGATACAAGTAAAGCTATACCGATGGCTATGAAACAGGAAGTAACTGAAGGCCCTGCACAAATAATCTGTACTGTAAATGATCAAACTTGTTATTATGATGTGGAAATAGAAAAAGTATATTTAAATAATTCCGCTCCAACAAGAAATATGGTTGTAAAAATTACTGATCCAGAACTTTTAAATTTAACTGGAGGTATAGTTCAAGGTATGAGCGGCAGTCCTATAATACAAAATGGTAAGCTTATAGGTGCTGTTACACACGTTTTTATCAATGATCCTACAAGAGGTTACGGTATATTCGCTGAAAATATGATTAATACTATAGAAACAGAAAATAGTAATTCATTACCATTAGTTTCCTAATTTTGGAAATTTCTTGAAAATTTTCCCAATTGCTATTGCATTTATTCCTAAAATATGGTAATATCTAATTGCCAATAAATGGTAAATCCTGGTATAAATGAAATGAGAGAGGGAATATTAGTATGGAGAACAAAATAAGATTACTTTTAGCAGATGAAGGTACCGAATTTTCTAAGCAATGTATTTCTACATTTTCCGAACATGGTATTGATGTTGTAACTTGTCCTAAAGATGGAAATAAAGTTGTTGATACAATAATCAATACCTGTCCGGATGTAGTATTGCTTGATGTATTCATGCCTCATCTCGACGCTATCGGCGTCATTCGTGCCATTGAACAAAGAGCATTACCGCATAAGCCTCAGTTCATGGCCATGGCAACATTTGATAACCAGGCAATTGAACATGAATTGATGGCCGCTGGAACAGCTTATTATTTCCTTAAACCATTAAATCTTATAAGTATTGCCGGTAGAATTAAAGAAATATGCAGTTGGCATCCAACAGTAGTCAAAGGTAATAATCAGCAGTTAACCTTCCGTCAACAAGATACCGATCTTGAAGTTATTGTAACTGATATTATACATCAAATCGGCGTTCCTGCACATATAAAAGGTTATCATTATTTAAGAGATGCTATAATATTATCTGTTAATAATAGCGAGATTATTAATGCAGTTACAAAACAGCTTTATCCTACTGTTGCAAAAAAATATCAAACAACATCATCCCGTGTAGAACGCGCTATCCGTCATGCGATAGAAGTCGCTTGGGATAGAGGTGACGTAGATACCCTCAATTCATATTTCGGATATACCATCCATACTTCCCGCGGTAAACCTACTAATTCTGAATTTATTGCTATGATAGCTGATAAAATGAGACTTAGACTCAAAGCGGGTTAAAAATTAATTTTTGCTTACAACCTTTCATATTTACCCCCCTAAAAGAAACAAATGCTCTGGAATAAGTTTATTCCAGAGCATTTGTTTCTTTATTATTTTTTGTAAAATTATTAAAAAAATATAAAATATTTCCCATTTTATGTTATAATAATTGTGAAATATTTAATAAAGGAGCTTTTATATGAAAAAATTGGTCAGTATATTTTTATGTATTATTATGCTTATAACCAGTATAAGCATTGTTCCTGTTTCTGCAGAGGAAACATCGTTAGTAAAAGAAGTCGCTATGATAACATCTCATCATATGGAAGTAAGATTTAATGAAGATGTTTCTAATGTTAATTCAACTTCAGATTTTAAGATTTTTGTAAACGGTACTGAATTATCACAATCAAAATACTCTTTCTGGTGTTATTTTGATAATATGGCGACTATATATTTTAATGATGCTCAAAATGAACCGCTTGACAAAATAATTGAAGTACAAATTACTGATAGCTCTATAAAAGGTACTTCATCATCAACTCCAATTGATACAACAAAAAAATATACAGCTATATATGACCCACATTATAAGAAAAAACTTGTTACAAAATCTGGTATAATTGTTAAAGCTCCTGAATCAGTAAGTGATGATTCAATTATAGCGGCAGGACGCCAAGTAGATATACTGCTTTCTAAAATACCGGAAGTTGCCGCTGAAATGGCAAGTCATAATGCAAGCCTTGCTATAATTGGCCCTGGTGAACATTGTTATGCCATTCCTGAACACAGGCAGGGTTATGATATAGCAAACTATTGGGTTGAAGGTTATGGCGGAACACCATGGAATGATTATACTTCATCAATCACTGAATCAAATATTAACAGATGGCTTGACAGCAACCTTTATCCTGATACAACCAGTTATGTAGATGAAAATATTTTAGCTCATGAATTTGGACATGGTATAAAAATCTGTGGTATTGATCTTATGGATGATACTACATTATCTGATTTAATTATAGATACATATGAATCTGTACGTTCAAAAGGTTTATGGGATAATACATATGCAGCAGAAAATATTGATGAATATTATGCTACAATGACAAATATCTGGCTTGGAACACAGTCTGAATCAGCGACTTTTGACGGCACATGGAGCCCAATAAATACCAGGGCAGAATTAAAGATATATGATCCTGAAACATATGCTTTAATGGAACAAATTTATAATAAAACAAGTATGCCTGAACCATGGAATTTAAAGCATAATTATTATGATTATTCCCAAGGTACAACCGATCCTGATACATTTGATTCTTCAACTGTAGAATATAATACTGCTATATGGAAATATTCTGCTGAATCGGAAAAATATGCTATTATTAATTCTAATAGCCAAAGACTTGCTGGAATAGCATCAGTAACTGATAACAGTAATTATCCAATTACTCAAAATGGTACTTATGAAATAAATAATGTTCCAAATAATTTATCATGGGAACTTGAATATGCTCTTGATGGATATTATCGCATAATAAATGTAAGCAGTTCATTATGTATGGATGTAATGTATAATTCTACACAATCCGGAGGATATATTGTACAAAATCCTATGGACAGTACTGACGATGCACAGTTATGGAAATTAACTCCTGTATCAGATGGATTATATAAAATAGAAAATAAATTATCCGGACTTGCACTTGATGTTGTCAGCACAACAACTTTAAATGGAATGCGTTTAGTACAAAGAGCATATACAGGTGCAAAAACACAGCAATGGGAAATTAAATCAACTGAAACAGCTGAAAATTTTATTGCTTTAGATTTTTCAGCATTAATTAGCGCAATTAATAATGGTAAAACTTATGATGCTGATTTATATATGTCTGAAACATATAAGGTTTTAGCTGATGCAATAGATTTTGGTGAACGAGTAATGCAGTCAACAGATATTACTCAGGAAATCATTAATAATGCATGTAACAATATTTTAGATGCTATAAATGGTTTGATTAAAATTCAAAATCCAGTTGAGCGTCCTGATAAAGTCGGAAAAAATATTGCAGTAAACGCTGATATCCAGGTAAGTTATGTTACTGGTTGGAATAATACAAACGCTATAAATGATAATTCTCCATCTGATCCATATTCTACTTATACACAGGTAACTGAAGATAAAGCATGGGGTACATGGCCTGAAGCAGGTCCTCATACTGTAACCCTTACATGGGATAATAAAGTTACAATAGATTCTATGGATATTTTATGGCATTTTGATCAGGAATCTGGTGTTGACGGCGGCGTACAGGTTCCAAAAAACGCTTATTTATATTATCTCAATGAAGATGGAAATATGGTTCCTGTTCCAAATTGTTCACTTATAGGAAATAAAGGAACTAAAAATGAAAATATATTCAATTATGCAGCCTTTGATACTATAACAACAACTCAATTACAGCTTGTTATATATCCAAATAAAAACGCGGATGCTGTTGGTATTGTAGAATGGATGGTATATGAAGCTCAACAAGCTGAATCAGTTGATAAAACAGCTTTAGAAAATGCATTAACTTCTGGTAATCAATATTATAATAATACAGATTATACTCAGGACAGTCTTAATAATTTAAAATCAGCTCTTGATAATGGACAAGATGTATTAGAAAATGATAATGCTTCACAGGAAGATGTAGATAAAGCAATAGATTTAATTAATGATGCTATAGACAACCTTGTACTTAGGCCAAAGGTTGAAGCTGATAAAGATACATATTTAATAAATGAGTTAATTACTCTTACAGTAACTACTCCAGAAGGAATTACAGATATCGGTGTTACTAATGAATATGGTAAAAATATTACAATGCTTTCTGAATCTGTAATACAAAATTCTGATGGTACATCTACCTGGACTGTTGTTATATCTCTTGGTACAAAAGGCGACCGTACAATTAATATCTTAACATATAGCGATGAACAATTGATTGAATCCAATTTAAATACTAGCTTTAAAGTAATTGTTGAAAATATTACTGAAGAAACTGGCAGCATAATTAGTATTAATCCTGATGTAGTCGGTGCTGATAAAAATGAATTAGTCAACGTACAAGTTGTTACTACAGCTAGTGTAAGGCGTCTTGAATTATTTAATGAATATGGCAACTTAATTTCTAGCATTAAATCTTATGAACAAAATAATAATCAAAAGATTTGGAATGTAACATTTTGTATGGGTTCCAAAGGTGAAAGAACACTTACTGTAAAAATTAGCGATAATCTTGATGCTGGTTGGAGTGATAATATATCATCCTTTAAAGCATATATAGGTGTTCCAATCCCATCTGAGTCTGTAGCAACTGAGATATATTCTGTTAATACTCTTGAACAAGTGTATCAAAAAAATGAGATTATTACAGCTACTGTAGAAACTTCACAATCTGCAACATATCTCAGAATTATTAATGAATATGACAATATTATTTCCTGTAATACTTCTTATACAGACAGTGGTGATATCCGTATTTGGACAGTTAATTTTGCTGTAGCATCCAAAGGTACAAGAACTTTAACTTTCCAAGGTGGTAACGGTATAGATTGGACTTCTGAAAAAGACTTATTAATTACAATTGATTAATAAGTAATAATCAAAATCTTGCTATAAATAACAAAATGCCAGTTAAAGCAAAATTGCTTTAACTGGCATTTTGTTATATCTTTAACTATGCTGTTTTACAGTATATAATAATCAGCAATAGGTAATAAAAATAAAGAGCAACATATTTATATTATATTAAACATTCAAGGTTACGTTACCTAAAAGGGGGGCGCCTGCGTGCCACCATATATAATATGGTGGCTATTTGCAAAATAATTTGCCATTATAAAGATGTCACTAATAAAAAAGCCTCTTTTGCTTTTTTATCTTTATTCTTTATTAAATAATTATTTTGCACCAAAGCGCATCTTTAGATGCGCTGCGCAGGCGCCCCCCTCTTTAAACGGTACTTATCCACTATCTGTTTTTTTATTTAAATTAGTGTCTAAATATGTTTTGCAAAATTATATTATTTAAACTATTTTTGTATATTCCATAACATACGGTTTTCTTCAAAAGTATATGTTATATCACCTTTATCATATAAATAAGATAAATAAGATTTAACCGTACTTCCTACCAATACATATTGATCAAATGTCATATTAAGCGAATATTTATCAAAGATCTTTTTTAAAATATCCTCATATGATATTTTTTCTATACAAATTTCCAAAATCACATTAATAATTTCATATATTTTATCTCTATTAATTTTTATAAGCGGTTTTATATCTTCAGTTTGCACCGCATGTGATGGTATAAATAATTTAGCTTGCATATTTTCTACCATATCAAGCGTTTCTAAATATCCTTTTACATCATATATAAAGAAAAAATGATATTTATTTATAGTATTTTCTCCAAAAATACTATCGGCTAAAAATATTATATCATCAGATGTCCTTATACCTATCATATCAAAATAATGTCCAGGTAATTTAATATATTCAAGGCCATCTGGACAATTTTGTGTAATATCATAAGTAGGATTAGATGGCATGGCCATAAGGAATTTATTACGTAAAGGTTTGCAAGTATATCCGCCATAAAGTAAAGCTGATTCTAAAAAGGTATATTTAGTAATTACATTTTCAATAGGCGTTCCATATATATCACAACCTGTACGCTGCTGGATTAAAGCATTTCCGCCTACATGATCTGCATGTGAATGGGTATTTATTATACCCTTTAACTGCCATTCATTTGCAGTCAATATTTTTAATATTCTTTTACCAGCATCTTTATCATTACCGCTGTCTATTATATAAACCTCATTTTCAGAACATTTATAAATTCCTATTTTAGCCGGACAATCAATATAATATGTCCATTCCCCTACCTGTATTAATTCATACATTTTTTTCATCCTTTTTTCTATTATAAAAATTCTACTGCTTCACGTACAGATTTTATACCAATAAGCTCAATACCTTCTGGTTTAGTTATTAATTTTAAATTTTGTTTTGGTAAAATACACCTGGTAAAGCCTAATCTTGCAGCCTCACTCACCCTTTCCTGTGCTTTTGTAACAGCTCTTAATTCCCCTCCTAAACCTACTTCTCCAAATGCTATTGTATTATCATCTATTGGTTTATCTTTTAATCCTGATACTAAAGCTAATGAGACAGATAGATCTGCTGCTGGTTCATCCAACCGTAGCCCGCCTATAACATTTAAATATGTATCATGATGTGAAAAATAATAACCTGCGCGTTTTTCTAAAACAGCTAATAAAAGAGACATTCTATTATAATCAAATCCTGTAGCCATTCTTCTTGGAGTGCCAAATCCAGTTGGTGTTACCAATCCTTGTACTTCTGCTAATATAGGTCTGCTGCCTTCCATAACGCAAGCTATACATGTTCCGGAAACATGTTCTGGACGTCCTGATAATAGCATTAGCGATGGATTTTCCACTTCAAATAAACCTGCATCACGCATTTCAAAAAGGCCTATTTCATTGGTTGATCCATATCTATTCTTTACAGCTCTTAATATTCTATATGAAAGATTACGTTCACCTTCAAAGTATAATACTGCGTCAACTATATGTTCAAGCACCTTTGGCCCTGCAATAGCACCGTCTTTATTTACATGACCAATTACAAATATTGAAATATTATTATTTTTTGCTGTTCTCATAAGAGCATTTGTACATTCTCTTACTTGAACAACACTTCCTGGTGAAGATGTTATATTATTATGTGACATTGTTTGTATTGAATCGATAATTACAATATCCGGCATAATACGTAAAATTTGTTCAGTTATTATTTCTATATCAGTTTGAGACATTATTAATAATCCATCTGTATCAACATTAAGGCGCTGAGCTCGTATTTTTATCTGTCTTGCTGATTCTTCTCCTGATACATATAATATTTTAAGCTGTTTGCCAAGATGCTGGCATATCTGCAACATTATTGTAGATTTGCCTATACCCGGGTCGCCGCCTAATAATACTAATGATCCTTTTACTATGCCTCCGCCTAAAACCCTATCTAATTCTTTTAACCCTGTATAGTATCGCTGTTCATCTGTTGAATTAATTTCTTCTAATGTAAAGGCTTTGCATTCCCCTGTTATTATATTAGAATGTGACGATACAGAAGGGCTTTTTTGTATCACTTCTTCATTCATTGTATTAAATTGACCGCATCCTGGACATCTCCCTGCCCATTTGTATGTCTCATATCCACATTCTGAACATCTATAAACAGTCCTATTTTTTGGAGCCATTTTATCCTCCTTATATTTTTTTATT
>CALWVB010000111.1 GCA_944384895.1 uncultured Clostridia bacterium
AAAAATTTGAAGTTTCCGTTCGCACAATTTATCGCGATGTAGACGCTATAAGTAGTGCGGGTATTCCTATCTATGTTACAACTGGAAGAAACGGCGGCATACGGTTTCTTGATCATTATGTCCTCAATAAATCCTTTTTTTCAGACAGTGAAAAGTTGGAGATACTATCCTGTTTACAAAGCCTATCCGCCGTCCAATATCCAGAGGTAGATAATGTTTTGAAGAAACTCGGTGCGATTTTCCAAATTGGTTTAACCGATTGGATTGATGTGGATTTTTCGCGTTGGGGTAGTGTTGCGGAAAGTGAAAATAGATTGTTTAGACAACTAAAACAAGCTATATTAGAAAACCGTGAAATTAGCTTTGATTATTTCAATTCTGCCGGGGATAATGGCAAAAGAAATGTATACCCGTACAAATTAGTTTATAAAGACAGGGCTTGGTATTTGTACGCTTTTTGTCTTTCACGAAATGAAAAGAGATTGTTTCGACTTTCACGGATAAAAAACTTAATTTTAACAGAAGTACATTTTGAGCGCAAAACAGATAAATGCCAATATCATTCAGCCTTTCCAATGCCAGAGGAAATAGGAAATTTAATAGACTTAGAATTAGAGTTTACTTTAGATGTTGGATATAGGTTATTTGATACGCTGGACGATACAGCTATTACAAAACATGAAAACGGATATACTGTTAAGCTCACCCTACCAGAAAATAATTGGTTATATGATTTTCTTATGTCATTCGGAAACAAAGTAACAATAATTCAACCTAAAGCTATTCGTCAAACATTGATAACAAAACATGAAGCTGCAAGAGAACATCATAAAGGGGAATAAAAGATATGAATATAAAAAAAGAACTTGAGGCGAAAGTAGGTATAGCAAATGGTATCCACCTAAACAGTATTGAAATTGATCCACTTACGATTAAGGCAATTATGATAAATGAAGTTGTCCCGTCTGATCCTCTACAGGATTTTTATGGAAGCACCGACGCTGATTATCTAAAAACAACTATTCCTCTTTTGCAAGGGGCGGGAGCAGAGGTTCATTCTATATGGGACATATTACAAATGGGTATCTATATCACAAATGCCGTAAAAACTCCAAAGACTGAATATGCCATTGACAAAGGCAGTATTGAAAATAGTCTGCCCTACTTAGAAGCAGAGCTATCTTTATTTCCCAACATAAAGGTTATTATGCTTATGGGTGATGTTGCAAAGAAAGCCTTTAACATGATTACGAAAAAATCAACAAAGAAAAATGTTATTCCCTCTGTTTCCACCTATAAATTGAGGAATAGTGAAATCTATTATGAGGGTATCAGAGTAATGCCGTCATATATAATGACAGGAGGAAACATTTTGATTGAAAAGTCAAAAGTGACAATGGCAACTGAGGACGTTGCAACTATGCTAGAAATAATCAAGTAAACCCCATATAAAGATTTTGAAAGCCTGACAGCCGCTGTCAGGCTTTTGTTATTATAATCAAAGAAAAAACTTCAAGAGGTATGGTATGAAAGAAAAAACATTAAACCGAAATTTTATATTTTTGATAATAGGACAGGCTTCATCTATGTTTGGAACCGTCCTACTCAAATTTACCGTGTCTTTGTTAATACTTGATTTAACCAGTTCTGCCGCTTTGTTTGGAACGATTACAGCAATCAGCTACCTGCCGCCTATTTTTTTATCTCCTCTCGGCGGTATTATAGCTGACCGGAAAAATAAAAGAAATCTTATGATTGCTTTAGATAGCCTGTATGGTATTATGGCTGTCCTATTAGTGCTTTCGTTATCGTTTTCAAATGTGCTTATTCTGATAACTGTTATCATGGTAGGATTGTCTGTTGTATCTTCTTTTGAAACGCCTGTTGTGCAATCGAGCATACCAATTATTCAAGAAAAAGACTGCCTTATACAGTCCAATTCCATTGTTAGCCAAATAAATATGCTTGCAAATCTACTTGGGCCATTATTGGCAGGATTACTTTATAGTATAGTTGGAAAAGCATATTTGCAGGGTGTACGAATTGTCTTTTTAGGGTGCGCCATTTGTTTTTTCTCCGCCGCCTTACTTGAAACGTTTATAAAAATACCGCAGATCACATTGCCCCCAGTTAGCAATCCATTAAGCGCAATTAAAAAGGACTTAGGCGAAAGTTTTCATTTTCTAACTTCAAAACAGATATATGTATTCAAAGCCATTCTTTTAAATGCCGCTTTTGTTTTATTGATACAGCCTTTAATTACAACAGGCGCACCATTCATAATACGAGTTGTACTTAACCTAAGTTCTGTATTAAATGGTCTGTCACAGGCTTTTATGGGAGCTGCCGGACTGATAGGCGGAATAGTTGCCGGAGTAATTGCTAATAAATTCAAAACAAACAAAATCTATTGGCTTTTTTGGATCATGGGAATGTCAATAGCAGTTTTTGGAAGTGTTCTTTTACTCGATATTTCCGCTAACCTAACCTATATCTTATTTGTAATTATTGGAATTGTTATTTTTATAAGTGCAAGCATAGCAGGGATTTTTATTATGTCAGCCATTCAGCAGAATGTGCCTAATGATATGTTAGGACGTATCATGTCTTTTTATTCAGCAATAGTAAACGTTGCCCTCCCCATAGGTATATTGTTCTATGGCTATCTATACGAAAAGTTTATAAATCATCTTCCCGCTGTAATGTTTTTTACTGCAATCGCCATATTTGGCATCGGTTATATTGGCAAAAAAATCTATCATCATTTATAGAATATTCTCTTTGCAAGGCGGGCCACTTACCTGCCAAATGGGCCAGTCTGCCTTGTTCGGATTGGCCCATTATAAATACTCTTGACAAGTAAACGTTCGTTTACTATAATACGAAAGAAATGGTAAACGATTGTTTACGTCGTTGGAGGTACATAGAATGTCTGAGACCAAGGAAAAGATATTAGTCGCCGCATTGCATTTATTTGCAAAAGATGGATATGAGGCAGTTTCTGTCAGCAAAATAGCAGAAAAATTGGGAATTACCAAAGGAGCGCTGTATAAGCACTATGAAAACAAGAAGGATATTTTTAACAGTATTGTTGTGCGTATGTCGCAATTAGATCATGAAATAGCACGAAAATATGGCGTGCCGGAAAATGTGTTTGATTGTGCGCCGGAACAATATGAGCAAATTGGATTGGAAAATCTAAAAAATTTTGCCATATCACAATACCGATTTTGGACTTTAGATGAATTTGCCGCTGATTATCGTAAGATGCTCACATTAGAGCAGTATCGTAATCCAGAATTAAACAAGCTGTACCAGGATAGCCTTGTGAGTGGGCCTGTTCTTTATTTAGAAAATATTTTCCGCGAGATGATTAAATGTGGTGTGTTAAAAAAGAATGACCCATATCAACTTGCAATAGAATTTTTTTCCCCACTTTTTTTCCTAATCAATATGTCAGATG
>CALWVB010000112.1 GCA_944384895.1 uncultured Clostridia bacterium
TGTTGCATCAACTTTGAATGTTCCAATCTTAAGCCGTTTTTTTAGCGGAAAGCATGGAGATATATCAGAATAATTTTCCTCTTCATTTTCTGGTTTCAAGTATAGGAATCCAAGCAAGCGGCCCGTATCGTCTCGGCAGATATAGGCATCTTCATCGCATTTCTTATTGAACCATGCATCAAAGCCAGCATACGTATTCCGCAAACTATCAAAAAATTCGTTGTTTACATCGAGAGAACCAATGGCGACTTTCTTCACCGCAAGAGCTTTATATTCAATTAGGCCTGGATTTTCATTTGTAGCAATCGTAAGAAATACATTTATAGACAGGACTTTATGTCCAAGCCCCAATAATTCTGCCTTCCGCCGAAGCCGCTTGTCCTCAGTAATGAGTAAATCAACACGTCCTTGATAAACTTCGTTGAGCAAAGCGGTATCGACCCTGTCATTTTCATTCTTATCTGTTGTTGCTGCGAGAGCTGCTACTTGCTCTGCCATAGGAGCCTGTGTCTTTAACTCCTGATAAGCATCAAGCTTGAGTGTCATGGCTTCTGCCGGGTCGGCATACTTATACTCAGCAATTTCTTTTTTTGTTAGAGGATGTATAAGTTTGTCATACTTTAGTTTATCCAGCCAGCGGAATAGATGTCCAATACTGTAATTGGTCATTTTTTTATTCTCACGATAGATAATGATATTGGTATCCAATAGAACTCTCATACATATCCCCCTCCGTAAAGCAGTGATGCAACACTTTCTGAATCTTTATCCGTAAAGGTCATTTTGTATATATAAAGCGGGCAGTTTAGCTGTTTAGCAATCCGCTCACTTTGCTCTTGCTCTTTTTCAATCAGCATGGAAACGCTTTTCTCCGAATAATTCTTTCCATCACGACGGCACAGATTGGAGATGACAGTTTAGGTATCTGCCTCGAGCAAAATTATTTGCGAAATACTCAGTGCGGAGTAGACCGATTCTGGAAGAACTTCGATGCCATCATCAGAGTTAAAAATACAGAAATGCCCAACAAGGATAATCTTTTCATTTTCCTGATTGAGTTGCCGCACACGTGCAGCTAATAGAACTTGGTTGTTATTCTTGTCGGAAACCGCTTTGTTTGCGCCGTACCGTTCACCGTTTATTTCGCTGATTAAGTCACCAGCAGAAAATGCTGGAATATGAAGCTTCTCGGACAAAACTGAACACATTGTACTCTTACTAGTTCCATACACTCCTGCAATGAATATCGTTGTTCCTTTTAAACCAACACTCTCACTTGTAAGTACTGTTTCACAGTTATCCATGGACATTACTCCTTACTACGACTTCCACTTTACCATATCAGTTTTCTCTCTCATCTGGCTCCATTTTCCCTTGAAATCGCTTTTATAACTTCATACCTTTTTTCTGGATATAACCACAACTCAAAATCGAGAGCAATATCACGATGCGCCATTGTACCGCCATTGTTTCCTTGCTTAGAAATAATCCCTTTCGCATTTGTTTGCGTGATCCACTTCTTGATGGTTAGAGTGTATGACGGCTTTTTTAGTTCTTCGAACAGTTGATCGCATTTAGATTCATTGAAATCAGGATTGTTTTCCTTTTCCCAGAGTCTCAAAAACTCTATTGTATTCCGACTACGCAGCCAGCTTTGGATAACATAACTTGGATTATCTCTGTTTTCTTCTCTGGCCAGTTCCGTTAACGAAATGAAGTTCTTTGGTGAAAGCTGTGGACGAAGCAAAGATTCGATCACATTCTGAAAGCCAGCCGATTGACTGTAAGCTTCAATGGATCGTTCGCTTAATTCATCAATAAGCATATCCAATATTTCATTCGCTCGTTCTTGTGTAAAGGCACCTTTTCTTACCAAACGCTCCATAATTCTTTCATGCGTAATAGAATATACCCACAACGCTTCGGCTCTTCTTTTCTCGTCCATATCGCATCCATCCACATAATTCTTTTTTATATTATAACATGATTTTGTAAAAATTGGTAGATATTAAAGAGCAATACCGAAACATTGTTCGGATTTTGGGATGATAACAATTTCATTAGCACTGATTTCAATACGTTCAACGGAGTCCTTTACTGTACTCGCATCGAATTGGTCTATTTCAAAGTAGTCACAAATTATACGCTTTGCTTGGCATTCTAAAATAAAATGATTGTTTTGGCATACCGCTTGTTTTCCGTTTTCAACTCTGTCGGCGCATCGCCAAACGATTTTTCCATCCTTACGAGTAATGCGCCTGTAATTCTTGCCGCATTCTCCGCAAACTAAAAGACCGCTCAGTACATCATTGGAGTTGTACCGAACGGTCTTTCGTTTATTGTCAGCAGATTTATTCGTCCGCTTTTGTTTTTCAAGCTGTGCTTTCGCATAGAGTTCCGGAGTGATCATATAAATATATTTTTCATTAGAAATCAGGTTGTCTATTGTCTGAACTGTCCATCTGCTTTTTCCGGATGGAGAAACAAACTTTTCATTAAACAGGTATGCTGCAATTCTGTTCAAACTCAGTCCCTCAAGATAAAGGTTATAAATCAGCCGAACTGTCTTTGCTTTTTCTTCGTCAATTCGGATTTCACCACTTATATCTTTAAGGTATCCATATGGGATAATCATAAGATTTTTTCCTTTCAAACATGATTATTTTCAAGGTTCTATCGAACAAATATAAAAGCTACTATATCAAACATAAAAACTTTCATGTTTGAACAGCAATCTGTTTCGTAAACTTTTCGATCAGTATTGGATTTTTCTCTGAAAATCCCCGTTTTTAACGCAAAAATAAATAAACCTGCTTCTTTTTATCTTTGAAACAGGTTTATCTATTATGGCGGAGATGTGGGGATTCGAACCCCAGCGCCGGCATAACCGACCTACCGGATTTCGAATCCGGACCCTTCAACCTCTTGGGTACATCTCCATGTGTATTCCAATCTGTTTTTTTCTTCGCTTAAAATTCATTCAAAAATTTTTTTGGAGAGAAAAGCAGGAGAGAAAGTAAAAAATATTAGATTTTAAAATCCGCAAACACGCATGAATACTGGGTTTGTGGGGTGATAAAACTGACACGTCAGCTAAAAATTTCAAGTGCTGCACCTTTGACCACTCGGACAACTTTCCATATATTTAACCTGAAATTATTAAAAAACTCTGAGGGCAGGAACTACAGAGCAGAAAAACAAAATATTCACTTTTTTGAACCACATAAAGCTTTATAAACAGGGGATTTTGAAACGGATAAAGTTAACAATATATCTGACTATTTTTAGTGCAGATCATTATGATTACTTCAATATAATTATACATATTATAAATACAAATTATATGTTAGAATACACTAAATACATTTTTTTGTCAATAGTCTAATAAAAAATAAACAATTTAAAGTCATTGATAACTTTTTTAATAATCATTAGATAATGCTAAAGAGATCTGAATCACACACTTCATCATAGGAAAGAGTCATATGAAACATGATTTTACCATTTTGTTAAATCTACGGACCCTATTTGTTTAAATTACTATAGATAAAGTTATATTATTCTAAATCAAACAACATATAAAAATATAAGTAAAAATATACAATATAACATTCCAGGTTATGTTACCTAAAGAGGAGAAGGACGCCTGCGTGCAACCATATGAAATATGGTTGCCAAATGCAAAATAATTTACTATATAAATATGATGGGTATTTAAGGGAATATTAGATTCTCTTATTAACTCAGTATAAATATTAAAAAATTATTTTGCGTAAAGCGCATCTTAAGATGCGCTGCGCAGGCGCCCCCTTAAGCGGTGCTTTTACATTACCTTTTCGTTTCTATTTTAGCTTTATTATAAATTCTTTATTCTAGATGATTTAAATTATCTTAGAAAACCGATATATAAATTTATATTAATTAATAAAGCGAATAAATAAGCTTGACAATAATTTTTTATTAAGTTACGCTATTTATATAGAGTTGCCGGTAGCTCTTCATTTTTTATTATAAGGAGAGCATAATAATATGTATCATGTAAGATTAAAAGGGAATCACTATGAAATTGGTTATCATTGGGGTTCCCTTCTGGCAAGTCGCGGTAATTATATTTTAAATAATATTCCTTTTACTATAACAGAAGATAGAATACATTTTTCAAAACAATGTATCCCAATTTATAAAGAATATTTTCCGGATATATTAAATGAAATACAAGGATTAGCAGATGGACAAAAATGCAGTGTGGATGATCTTTACACAGTATTATTTAGTATGTATGCTATGCCGCCAGCATGTAATTGTTCATGTTTTGCTGTATCAAATGGAGAAAATATTTTCTTTGGAAGAAACAGTGATTTTCTTACTGAATTGAGAAAATCTAATATGAATGTTATTTATTATTTTTCTGGTATATCATATGATTTTGTTGGAAATACAACATCATTTATAGAAATAGAAGATGGGGTTAATGAAAAAGGTTTAGCTATCGGACTTACATCGGTATATCCGGATAAAATAAAACCTGGATTAAATGCAGGTATGATGCTTCGTTTATTTTTAGAAAAATGCAGTTTAACAAATGAAGTAATTGAGTTAATTTACAAGATCCCAATTAGTTCCGCTCAAACTTTTACTGTTGCTGATATAACTGGCGACATTGCTGTTATTGAATTTAATGCAACAAAAATAGAAATAATAAAGCCTTTAGAAAATATGCCTTTTGTCTGTGCCACAAATGTATTTCATTCAGAAAAAATGTCTTTATTTAATAATGATACTATTGATAATTGGCAGGCAGAAGAAAGATATCAAACTTTAATTAATACATTAAAAAATAAAGCTAGTACCATGAATATTGATAATGCAAAAGAGCTTCTTTCAGGAAAAGATGGCTTTCTATGTCAATATGATAGAAAGACCGGAAAAGATACGGTATGGTCTGTTATATATGACCTTAAGAAAAAACAAATATATCAGGTTAATGGTAATCCAGGACGTAAAAAATTTAATAAAGATGATAGATTTTTGTTTTAAATAATAATAAAATAAGCCGGGATTTTTTACCCGGCTTATTTTATTATTATGTCCTTAAATGAAAAGTTTTAGGTGCAAATTTATAAATAAGTAAACAAGCTATTATACAATATAATATGCAAAAAGATATAGTCATTAATCCAAAAATAAGAGTAGGTAGTTTAATTTGCATAAAAAAGAAACAAATGAAATAGGTTGCTGACATAACTATTTGATATGTGCCGCTTTTCATTTCAGTTCCTGCATTATATGGCTGTAAGAGATAGTAAATCGTCAGATAATGTACAGAGAAAAATACACTCATACAAAGTATGGAAATAAATAATACTGCATAATTTAATGGATTATCAGTACCGCCGGAAATATAAAGCAAAATTGGCAGACCTCCTCCTATAACTAAAGCTGGAAGGAGATTTACTTTGATAATTTCACGCAGCCGTATTTGAAATAATTTAAGTATAAATTTTGGCTGTTTATAAAAAGAATAAGTTAAAAGGCTATGGTCACAGTTCATAAATAATGCCTTAGTAAATCCAGTTCCCCGATTAATAGCATACATAATAAAAACAAAATAAGGTAAAAATGTAAGCAATAGTTCATTAATTTTATCTTTAGTTTCAGGAGCAAGATAAAATGCTAATAAAACACCTAAAATTAAAAATAAACATACAGTAGCTATTCTTATAGAAGATTTCCAAAGAATTTTTTGATGCCTTTTAATAAAGATTTCATTAAGATATTCAAAACCTTTTTTATGGCTTGTAATATTTGTATCAGCAGATATTACTTTTTGGCTCATTTGCTGAGAAACTTGTTTTGTATTATCCATTTGATTTATAGATTTTACTAAAATTTGCTGGTACATCTCACGATAATATCTAAAACATAAGATTTTTCTTAAAGATATTATACCAAGTATAATGCTTATACACATTATACATATTATAATTATAGAAGGGATAATAAAACCAATTGCAGGAAGGCCATATGCTGATGCTAAAAGTAAGCCAGCGAATAACCACATGAATTTCCCAAGCCCATTTTCATTAGTTGTCCGTCCGGTTTTTTCATAATTTATTAAAGAAAATGCAGCAGAAGTTAATTTTAATCCAGCAATAAAAAACGGAATTAATATGCATATCCAAATTGGAATATTGTTTTGTAAGCCAAAATATATAGCAATAGGGAAAAAGCCTATAATAACTTTTATAATAGAAAATCCATAATTAACGAGCGTGTATTCACGCGCATTCATCTTCATTAAAATCATGGCGTAATATTTATCGCGTGTTGGATTAAACATATAAGTATTCATAAAAGCACCGATAATAGTTAAAAACAAAAGTATATGCAAAAATAATTGATCGTTAGCAGTCGTTTCATAAAGCATGCTAACACCTATTATCATTGTAAGAAAATATATAAGTTTACCAAGGAAAACAGATATTATTTCCCAAATAATAGAAAGGATATTAGCAAATATTTTTAAACCCTTAACTTTATATAAAGTTTCAGGTAATAATTTTTTTATAAAAGGTATTTGTTTTAATGAATATAATATGCTGTTAACCCTATATGTATTCTTAAGTGAAAAGGAAAGTCGTAAAGTTTTATTCATAACTTCCCTCCTTTAGCGCTGATATAATTTTATCTTTAAACTCTATGTTATCTAAGTTTGCTTTATCAACAACTTCCAGTTCGCCATGGTTTAATAATACAATTTCATCGCATAAATCCAGAGCTAAATCCATTATATGCGTAGAAAAGATAGTAATCCTGTCACTTTTTAAGGAACGCAGCAACTGTTTCATCTCTTCTGCTACTACAACATCTAAAGATGTAAGCGGCTCATCTAAAAGTAAAATATTTGGTTTAGCTATAATATTAATAAGCATTTGCATCTTATTTTTCATACCATGAGAATAATCTTTTAGTAATTTATCACGGTCTTCCGGAGCAATACTCATATAATCAAAATAATAATCAATAGGTTTAATATCATGAATACTTTTTTCATTTATATCTAAAAAGAATTTTAAAAATTCCCGTCCGGTTAAAAATTCCGGTACAGTTGGAGTAGATAATACATAACCTATATCTTCTGCTTTAATATCTCTTTTTTGTCCATTTATTTGCAGATAAAAATTACCACTGTCAACTTTAATATCTTTATTCAGACAATTAAACAGAGTAGTTTTACCAGCACCGTTTCTTCCTAATAGACCATATATTTTACCACTGTCAAAAACAAAATTTATATCTCTAAGAACTTCTTTTCTTTCAAAATGTTTCGATAGGTGTTCGATTATAAATTTCATGTAGTAACTCCTTAAATTTTCTAAGATAATTAAAATCACTGATAACAAAAGAATAAATAATAAAACTAAAATAAAAAAGGAAAAGATAATGTAAAAAGTACCGTTTAAAGGGGGGCGCCTGCGCAGCGCATCTAAAGATGCGCTTTACGCAAAATAATTTATTAAATATTCAGGCTGAGTTATATATAGAAACTAGTATTATTTTAAATACTCAGTTTCTTTTATTTAGCAAATTATTTTGCATTTGGCAACCATATAAAATATGGTTGCACGCAGGCGCCCCATTTTTTACGGTAACGTAACCTTAAATGTTTCCTTTAATATTATATTACATATTTGTACTATATTGTTTAATGTAGAATAATATAGATTTTTCTACATTATATTGACTTTTTCATATCTATTTTAAGAATTATAATGTATATCATCAAACATTATAACAATGAAAGTTGTTTTTTATTATACATATAACTTATGAATATATCAAGTAAACCTTACATATATAAGCAATGGTTAATAGACAATTAAAAATATACTGAAACAATAAAAAACCGGCATAACTTTTTTAGTTATGCCGGTTTAATTTTTTATGTGAATAAACGTCCTTGTTTACGACGTTTAAGATAATCTTTAGTTAATTGGATAACCTGAGGAGAAAGTATAACTAATGCAATGAGGTTCGGTATTGCCATAAGTCCATTGAATGTATCGGATATTTCCCAAACAAGGCCGATTTTTGATACACAGCCAATTATAATTACACAGCAAAATATAATTTTGTATGCATTATTATATTTTGAACTGCCAGCAATATATTCCAAACCGCGTTCACCATAATAAGACCATCCTATTAAAGTGGAAAAAGCAAAAAGTATAATTGAAAGTGATACAAATATACTGCCAATATTTCCAAATACTGAAGTAAATGCATTAGAAGTTAGAGCAGCTCCAGTAGTATGCATAGAAGTATTGTTTAATGCATCTGCTAAAGCAATATCCATATTATAAACACCGGTTGTTAATATAGCTATAGCTGTAACTGTACATACAACAATAGTATCAGCAAATACTTCAAATATACCCCACATACCTTGTACAACCGGTTCTTTTGTATCGGAAGCTGAATGTGCCATAACAGAGGAACCAAGTCCAGCTTCATTAGAAAATACACCGCGAGATATACCATATTTCATAGCCATAGAAATACCATAACCTAATGCCCCGCCAAATGCTGCTTTAAAATTAAAAGCTTCTCTGAATATAGATGCAAATGCTTCAGGAATAGCATCATAATTTATAAGTATAACAGCTAATCCGCCTATCATGTATGTAATAGACATAAACGGTACAACTTTTTCAGTAAAGCTTGCAATTCTTTTAATACCGCCGATAATAACAGAACCAACTAGTATAGCCATTAATATACCGATGGATATGGTAATAATATGTCCTATTGTTAAACCACCTACAATGGGTTTATCAGGATTAATGGATGGAAATATAGATACTATAGTATTTTTAACAGAATCAGCAATAGAATTTGCCTGAGACATATTACCAATTCCGAATGACGCTAATATACAAAAAATTGAAAATATTATAGCTAACCATTTCTGTTTAAGTCCACGGTCAATATAAACCATAGCGCCGCCGACCCATTCGCCTTTTTCATTTTTATATCTATATTTTATACCTAAAGTTTTTTCTGCAAAATTTGTCATCATACCAAGAAATGCAGAAATCCACATCCAAAAGATAGCTCCAGGGCCGCCGGATACTAAAGCGGTTGCTACACCGGCAATATTACCAGTACCCATAGTTCCAGCCAAAGCGGTTGATAAAGCCTGAAATTGGGATATGGATTTTTTATCTTTGGTTTTCCTTACTTCTTTTTTTGTAAAAATAGAAAGAAAAGTAGTTTTTAACCATAAACCTATTTTTGTAATCTGGAAAAACTTAGTTCTGACAGAAAAATATAAACCAATTAAAAGAAAAAATACCAGCATTACAGGTCCCCATACAAATGAATTGACCTGGTCATTAATTTTTTCAACGCCTCCGATAAAAGCGTTTAACAATATCATATATACAAATACTCCTCTCAAAATTATTAATGTGGATGAGAAATAGTCCACTCCAGTTCTTTTGACATTATGTTTATATATTATACATGATTGTTATAAATTTATCAATTAATTCTTAGTAATTTAAAATAGTGATATATAGAAGCTATTTTAATTTACTTCTATATATCACTATGAGACAAATAAAGGTAATATTCTATTTATATTTGTTTTTTGATCCTATCAAGAGAACTTTTTTCCAATCTAGATACCTGGGCTTGTGAAATACCGATTTCACATGCAACTTCCATTTGAGTTTTACCTTGAAAAAACCTTAAATTTAATATACGTTTCTCTCTAGGGCTAAGATTATTTATCGCTTCTTTTAAAGCAATTTCTTCCAGCCAATTTTTATCATCATTACTATCGCCAATTTGGTCCATAACATAAATAGTATCTCCGCCATCAGAAAATACAGGTTCATATAATGAAACTGGATCGACAATTGATTCAAGAGCCATAACAACAGATTCCCTAGGTACATCAAGCACTTTTGCTATTTCTTCAACAGTAGGTTCACGCAGATTGTTGTTAGTAAGCTCTTCTTTTACCTGCATTGCTTTGTATGCTAAATCGCGCATAGACCGGCTTACTCTTACAGAATTGTTATCGCGTAAATACCGTCTGATTTCTCCTATTATCATTGGAATGAATATACTTAGTCGAAATATTGATGGAGGAATGACAATATGACAAGAAAACAAGCATTATTAAAGGCAATTAAAATATTAGATACATATAAAAATGATAAAGAAATAAGTACAGTTCAGCAAAAACTTAATGAAATATTGTTGGATTTACCATTAGCTAATTGGTCAAAACCTGCAATTTTTGATGCAGTAGATCAATGGATCCATGAAAATAAAAAAATACCAACGGTTAGAGATATGGCTTATAAAGGGCTGCCTTCTGAATCAGTAATAAAAAGAAGATTAGGTTTAACATGTAAAGAGTTTTTAGATTTTTATTATCCTATTAAAAAACTAAAATGTCAATCAAACAAATATTATTTTAAAACAAAGGAAGAATGGAAACTAATCTTTAAAGAAGAATATGAAAAAATAAAACCGTATACAGCAAAAGAATTTGATAAAAAAAGAAAGGATGGTATGCCGGCATGGGAAACTATCGCACGAATGTTAGGTGTTAAAAGATGGAAGCAATTAATAGATTATTGTAATCTAGAAATATATAAAAAAGAAAAAATTTATATAAGAAAACCTACAAAAACGATAATTGTAAATCGTATTATAGATGCAGAAAAAGAACTTTTAAGGATTAATAATGATAACGATTAATATTTTAATAATAAAAAAATTATATTTAAATTTGATTTTTATTAATGTGAATTTTGTAGACATACATAAAAAAATCAACAAATAGATGAAACTATTATGTAATAATACTAACAAAAATTAAGAAATTTGTTGTAATTGTTTATATATTTTTTTGTAAAAGATTGTTCATAAAACGAATTGAATGAAGAGAATCAGAGTGATAATATGTGAATATGATAATCAGATAAAGAGGGTATCTGATTAATAGTAAACAAATATACAAATGTGTGAAAAAATTAGGAGGGCTATAAAATGAAAGGAAGGTATTTAAAAAAGCTATTGTCAATTATATTGAGTATAGCAATAGTGAGTCAAATAATCACAATAGGCACAATTGCTCAAGAAGCACCAGAAGCAAATACCACAACAATTCAGCAACAGGAATTTGAAGGTTATGAGGATACCGTAGAAAATGGAGGTTTGCCTCATGATCTGACTTATAATGCAGAGGAAGAAGAAGTCGGAAGTAATATATCAAAAATACTTTATGAAGAAACATCATTAAGAGATGAAACAACAAAGCATTTTAGATTGGAAAATGGCCAAATGATAGCGGCTAAATATTCCAGTCCAGTTCATTATCTGGATGATGATGGACAATGGCAGGATATAAAAAGTATAATGACAGGACAAAACATGAGGTCTACAAATCTTAGTATATGGCAGGGCGGAAAACAAATAAACTTTGCAAAAGATACGGGATATGGAGACCTTTTTTCATTGAGCGATAATGACAGTTCAGTATCGTTAAATTTGCAAAATATACAGGCAAACGCACAGGCTGAAGTAATAAGCCATGAGGAAACAGTGTCATTACAAAGTTATTTTGCACAAGATGAGGAAGAGGAAGAATTTTTTGGATATCCAGTAGGGCCGGAAGATCCAAATAAAGAAGAAAAAGAAGCAATACAGCGTTATAATGATGCGGTAATGGATCTTGGGAATTTAACTCAAGAAGTTAATTATGAAGATGTTTTGCCAAATACAGATTTAGAATACATAGTCTCACCTGGAGAAATAAAAGAAAATATCGTAGTAAATACTCCTCAAGAAAACTATTCATACAATTTTGATTTGAATATTGAAGGATTAATACCAATTCAAATAGATGAACATAAAATCGGTTTATACGAAGAAAATATAGGGTATAATAAAGAACAGATATTAGAACAGTATAATACATGGGAAAGTTATGATTGGTTTAATAGTATGCTGGATTCTGAATATGAAAACAGTTTGGAACCTAAAAACCCATTTAAGTATATAGTAGCAGCTGAATTTATGTCAGACGCCAATTTAGATGGCAGCAGCAATGTCAGCATAACATTAAATGAAGATGAAAATGGTCGATATAGTGTTACAATAACAGCTGATGCACAATGGATTAATGCTCAGGAAAGGGAATTTCCAGTAAAAATAGATCCGACAATAAGAACAGGTAAAACTAAAAATGAATATGCAGGTACATATGTAATAGAAAACAGGCCTAATGAAGTAATAGGTGGAAGCGCTACCTTAAAAGCAGGTTATAGCACAACATATGGAAGATACCGCACATATTTAAGATATGTTATGCCAGATTTAAAAGCATCAGCTCAGGTAGTTCAGGCAACATTAATGATGAATGAATATGGCGGACCTAATAATGGAAGATGGGATTTTATAAAAGCATATAGAGTATTAGGAGAATGGAGCGAAAATAATTTAACATGGAATAATAAGCCTGGACATGATGAAAATGATGCATTATCATATGATTGGGCGCAATATGAATCAGAAACAGATATAATAAGAAATCTTGATGTAACTAAAGCCGCTAAGGGCTGGTATAATGGAATGTACCCCAATTATGGTATAATGATAATGGCAACATCGGAACAACGAACATATGAAACTTGTATATATGATTATTTATCAAAAGGATATGCACAGGATTACCGTCCGGCTATATTTGTACAATATCTTGATGCAAATGGTGTTGATTCAGCATATTCATATCATTCAGCATCGAATGGTATAGCAGGTACTGCAAGCATAAACGATTATACAGGACATGTATCTTATGCAACAAATATTGTTTCAGAAAGCGGCAATAGAATGCCTGTAGGCGTTGATTTAGTATGGAATCAAGCAAATAAATCTAATTATACATGTAATACAAGCGTAAAAATAGGTGCAGGCTGGAGATTAAGTACAGTAGAATATATAGCGGCAACAACTGGGGAAATAGCAGAAACATTCCCTTATGTATTTGTTGATGGAGATGGTACTGAACATTTCTTTATGAAAAAGGATTCAGATACAGAATTTTATCTGGAAACAAATGATACAGTAAAATTAATAAAAGGAACCGATCCAATATTAAAAATAGTAGATGAGCAGGGTAATGAAAAGATATTTAACCATACAAACAGCGTAGGCGATGCTATATATCAGACTATGTATATGAAAACAGCTGATAAAGATCCAAATGGCAATACAAGAACATATAATTGGAGTCAATACAGCCAGCTTACATCAGTATCGGATAGTTCAGGAAGAAGCGTACAATTTTCTTATTTAGGAACTCCAGGCGGAGGAAATAACCATTTAGATAAAATTACAGATTATGCTGGAAGAGAAACAAAATTTTACTATTCATCAGGCGCACGCCATCTTATAAAAATAGAATTACCAAATGGTGATAATATAGA
The DNA here is from genome assembly GCA_944384895.1 of uncultured Clostridia bacterium. GTDB lineage: Bacteria > Bacillota > Clostridia > Oscillospirales > Acutalibacteraceae > RGIG7067. Next base: position 13,509 of record CALWVB010000112.1, read on the forward strand.
TTTTACATATGATGGCGCAGATTTAATGACAAATGCAACAAATCCGGATGGAGGATCATTAAGCTTTAGTTATCAAGCAGGCGGATTAAATAGAATAAGTCAAATATTACAAAAAGGTACTAATCAAACAGAAGGCGGAAGATTAACATTTAACTTTAATCCAGGTGAAACTACAGTAACCGATAGGGATGGCAGAAGCGAAACCATGATGTTTGATTATGCAGGCAGAACTGTAACTATTCGAGATGGCAATGGACAAGCTGTATTTGGAGAGTGGGAAGATGCAGAAAGTGCAAAGAATATGCTTAAATACCAGTCTTCTATGCAGAAAACTGTAAAGAATTTATCAAGAGACCATAGTATAGAATCAGGAACAAAATATAATTGGGCTGATTTTATAAGAAATAAAACAGACGGTGAAATAGCATTAGCATCTAATATGACATATATGGGCAATTATTCAATGAAAGTAACTTCACCGACAGCAACTGGTATAATAGGATCATTTCAATATCAAAATGTAACTCCAGGAAAAACATATACATTTTCTGCATATTTGAAATTAAATGACTTCAGCGCATCAAATGGCGGAGCATTTGTAGGTATTCAATATATGTTAAATGGACAGGAAGTAATAGAAAAAAGTCCATTTGTAACATCGCAGACAGGATGGCAGAGATATTCAGTTACAGTTAATATTCCAGATGGAGTAACGGATATTCAAACTGTAATATGTATGGAAAATGGTGTAGGTACAATATATTATGACTGTATGCAGTTTGAAGAAAGTTCAACAATGAGCGATTATAACATGCTTATTAACGGCGGTATGGAAATGATAGAAGGCGATATGCCGGCAGGATGGAGCAAGTCTGAAGCTGCGACATCAGATGATTTTATAACACCAATTGGTATGTATTTAAAAGGTGATATTGGTAAAAATGCTAATATAACACAGTTAATAAATGTAAGCGGTGAAGCTGGCCGTTCATTCGTAATAAGCGGATGGGTAGCAGCGCATGGTATAAAACAAAATGGTGATGAAAGTATACTTGCATTAGGAATAATGTTTGGTTATACAGATGGAACAGCTGGCATAAAATATGCATATTTTGATTCATATACGGATGGTATGCAGTTTATATCAAAAGAAATAACGGCAGATAAACCATTTAATAATATAAGGGTTTATTGCCAATTCAGAGGCCAGCTTAACGGTGCATATTTTGATGATATACAAGTAAGCGGGATGTATTACGGAGAGAAATATGAATATGATGATAAAGGAAGGATGACAAAGAGTACATCGCGGTTAAATGAAGTATCAGAATATACATATGATTACAAAGGGAATATGTTAACAGAAAAGCATAAGAATAAAGCAGGAGTATTAACAGATTCATATCAGTATACATATGATGAACATAATAATCGGACACAAGTAAAGAATGTAATGTTTGAACAGCCAAAGGATACGAATTACACATATGATACATATGGGAATGTAATACGGGTACAGGATGAAAGTAAGAAATCAGTAACAGAATATACATCTAGCGGGCAGTATACAACAAAAACAATCGATACATATGGCAATGAGGTACAATATTCATATGACGAAAATAGAGGCGTATTAAATAGCGTAACAGATGCAAAAGGGAATACAGTAAGCTATACATATGACAGTATGACAGATGAAATGCTGACAGTATCAGGATATGCAGATGTCAATGGAATAGAAACATTAGTAACAAATGCATATACATATGATGATTATAAATTAGATACGATCACATATAATGGATTTGATTATGCATTTGAATATGATGAATTTGGGAATA
>CALWVB010000113.1 GCA_944384895.1 uncultured Clostridia bacterium
CCGGAAAATTAAAAAAAGATGGTACAATCATTGAACCTACAAGCGGGAATACCGGAATCGGTATGGCTTGGATTGCAGCCCTAAAAGGATATAAAGTCATTCTTACCATGCCGGAAACTATGAGTATAGAAAGAAGGAAACTTCTCAAAGCATTCGGCAGTGAGTTGGTTTTGACACCGGGAAGTGAAGGTATGAAAGGTGCGATAGCAAAAGCAGAAGAATTAAATTCTCAAATAAAAGGATCTGTCATATTACAGCAATTCAAAAATCCCGCCAACCCTGATATTCACTATATGACAACAGCAAATGAGATTATTGAAGATGCAGGAAAGTTTGATGTCTTTATCTCTTGTGTCGGAACAGGAGGAAGTATTACCGGTATTGGTAAAAGATTAAAAGAGGAGAGTCCTGAAATAGAAATAATAGCAGTAGAGCCAAAAGGTTCACCTGTTTTGTCTGGAGGAGTAGCTGGTCCGCATAAGATACAAGGCATTGGTGCAGGATTTATACCTGAAATTATAGAGACGAGTTATATTGATAAAATAATTCAGATAAATGATAATGATGCTTTTAAAATGATGCGAGATTTGGCAAGGAAAGAAGGACTTCTTGTTGGTATTTCTTCAGGAGCAGCTGTTTCAGCCGCTGTTAAACTTGCCTCAAACGATTCTTATAAAGGGAAAAGGATAATTGTACTATTACCTGATACTGGAGAGAGATACCTTTCTATGGATATTGCAAGTATTCATGACTTGGAAGATTACTGATTTATCTACTACAAAAAGTATTTTATAGATTTTAACGCCTTACAAATGCCTCTGAGAGGGGGTAAATTTGAAAGAATGTACTTTTTAAAGGAGACTCATCTATAATAATATTTTATGAGATACGGTTTGCTGATACTCATAAATGTAGGAAAACGAATAATTTGTGCTGATTTACGATACAGAAAATTAAACACATATTATAAATATGAAAATCAATGATTCAAAATTATATGGAAGAGTTATATTTGGATACATTATTGTTTTTTTTATTATAGCATGTATATCTTTAATTTTTATATATCAGAAGATTAAGCTAGAGGACATAAATAATAAGCAATATCAAATAAATTTAGTTCATAACAAAATATTTGTTTTACCTTTATATGTCAATAAATTATCATCTTTAAGCGAGTCTGTATTTACATGGAATTATAGAGACTATTTAGAATATCAAAGGAATCGTTTGTTTACAGATAGTATTTTACAAGATATAAAAATACATTGTAATGGTTTTATCCAGATTGAGCAAGTTGATTCTTTATGTAATATGTTAGAGCAAAAAGAATATTCTCTTTTGCATATCATGAGAACTATTAAGTCCAAAGAGAAGTCAGACAGTTTATTTTTTGAATCCCAAATTCCTAAAAAGAGTTTAAAAACACGAACAGTAACGAGAAAGAAGAAAGGTTTAGCTGGATTTTTTGGAAAAACCGAAACAGTTCAAGAACCATATTATGTGATAGAATATTCAGAATTAAAGAAAAAAACAAATATAGATCATAAAAATTATCTGATTCAGATAGAGATGGAATCAGATAGTTTAATCATGAAAAATAAATTGATAAATAATCAATTAAGCGAGCTTTTATGTGTTTTAGATGATGATATTCAAAAGAATTTTATTGAATATAATAAAGAAATTATAAATGCTCAAAAAACGGCTTTTCGCTTATTCTCTATAATTATAATCATAGCTATTATTTTATTATTGCTCTCCTTTTTTATTATACGTTCGGATTTTAATAAAGAAGAAACGATTAAACGAAAATTAAAACAGGCTATTAAAGAGAATGTAGATTTACTTGAAATGCGCAAGCAAATTATTTTAACTATTTCTCATGATGTACGAGGCCCACTTGGTAATATACATAACTGTGCCGATTTGGTTTCGGAAACGCGAGAAAAGAAAAAGCGCGAAATCTATTTAGATGACATCCGTCATTCTTGCCAACACGTCCTACATTTAGTTAACGACCTGATGGATGCTTACCGGATTAATGACGTCGGTAGCTTACGTAATGATGCACCTTTTCATCTAAATCGTTTTTTGCTGCGCATTTCAGATGAATTCTCCCGTAAATCGGTTTCAAAAGGTCTGATTCTATATTCGGAACATAATGGTTCAAATGTAACTGTAAAAGGAGACGCGGACAAACTTGAACAAGTACTAGACAATCTGCTTACAAACGCCATCAAGTTTACATCCAAAGGAAATGTCTGTTTCCATACTGAATATTTAGAAGGGAAACTGTTGATTGAAATAAGGGATACAGGTATTGGAATGGATGAAGAGACGCTTAAAAAAATATTTTCTCCCTTTGAACGTGCTGCGCAGAATGTTAATTCAGAAGGTTTTGGTTTAGGTCTTTTTCTGACTAAGGGACTAGTTAAAGTCCTTGATGGAACAATAAATGTAGAAAGTAAGCTTGGTAAGGGGAGTGTGTTCAAACTTGAATTTCTTTTACCAGAAACGGATGAGCTTGTGGACGAATGTAATTCTTATAGTGAGTCTATAACCATTTTGCCGAAAAATGTACTTGTTGTGGATGATGATCCTATATTGCTAAAAATAGTG
>CALWVB010000114.1 GCA_944384895.1 uncultured Clostridia bacterium
ATTAGTGCCAAACTCAGCAATAGTGAAACTAATTTTTTCATTATTTTCTTCCTTTCTTTTTTATATTTTAGATGAAAATGTAATTTTTCTTACGATTTTCCATCTATATCCATATATTACTCCTTTGTATAAAACTTTTCAATAATTATGAAAATTTTACTACAAAATAGCTGAGAAAATTTATTTTTATTATGTTTAAATATTTCACTCCGGAATTTTTCTAATGTTTTTGTCAATTATTATCATTATTTATTACAATTTCTTATTATAATAATATAAACCGTTCTATCTTTTTAGATAGAACGGTTTACAAATTATTCTACATGTTTAAAACCTTTGCCTAGTACATCTCCAGCTTCGCATCCAACAATAAACGCATTTTTATCTACACCCATAGCAATTTCTTTTACTTTATAAAACTGAGATTTACTTACCACACAAAATATAATATTCTTTTGCGAATGCTTGTAGCCTCCTTCGCCTTTCATAACAGTAACGCCTCGGTTTAATTTTTCTAATATCTGTTTTTCTATTTCCATACTTTTATCAGAGATTATAAATAATAATCTATTAATATTAAATCCATATACCAATTTATCCATTACTATTCCTGATATATAAATACATATTGCAGCAAATACAGCGGCGTCAATATTTTTAAATGCAAATATAGAAGCTACAACAACTATGAGGTTACTAAATGATAGTAATTTACCCATAGAAAACTGTGGGAATTTTTTCTGAAGCAATGCTCCTATTATAGAAGTACCGCCTGTTGTAGATTTACTCATATAAATTATTCCATTGCCAATTCCCATTAATATTCCGCCAAAGACTGCTGCAAGTAACGGAGCTATTGCTGAAGTCGATGGATATATAGGCATCCATGTTACTAATAAGTCTGTACATATACTGAAAATGATGGTTGACGCAGCAGTCCGTATGGTAAATTCGCGCGATATGTATATCCAGGCTAATATAAGTAATGGAATATTTATAGCAAAGGTTACAATACCTATTGGTAATGAATATAAATAATTTATAATAGTAGCAATACCTGCTACTCCGCCAGGCGCTATTTGAAATGGTTTTGTAAATATTTGTATGCCCATTGCATAAATATATGATCCAGCAAAATTTATAGCTATAAACTGTATAATTTCTTTTATATTTAATTTATATTTATTATTTTGAGAATCAATTTTTTTGTTAGATTTATCGTCCTTTATCTTCTTTTTAGCAATCATTATAATATAAATCCTTTCTTATATTAAAACCATTATTTAATAAAAAGCATATGATAAAGTCTTGATATATTAAATATAAATTGATAAAATAATATTATATTTTCCCTTTTATTATAATAATTTTACTATACGCAAATTGTGTTGTCAATCAATGATTATATATAATATTAAGTAATAGTATAGGTTTATTTATATAATTTTTAGTTATAATAACTATAAATAATTATTCAAAATGAGGGATTGTAATAATGGATTTTATTTATGAAGCAAATCGTATTTATATAAATGACAATGACGGCCATATGCAAGCAGAAGTAACTTTTCCCTGTATAAATGAAACTACAGTTGATATTAATCATACATTTGTAGATCCATCATTGCGTGGACAGGGTATTGCAGGTAAATTAATGAAAGCTGCATATGATAAAATCAAAAATGAAAATAAAAAAGCTATTGCTACCTGTTCTTATGCTGTCAAATGGTTTGATTCTCATAAAGAATACTGTGATATTTTATCTAAATAAATTGTATTAAATATAAGGCGGTTTATATGCCGTCTTATTTTTTTATAATTATAAGTTTGATATATTTGCATTGCTTTTATAAACATAATATAATATTATAACAATATAAATTATACATTTTTTGGTATAAATTTATTATATCCAGATAGCTAAATCATGTTATTTTATAGTTTACAACAAAATTTCCTATTACGTAAGGTTAAGAGGGGGCGCCTGCGTGCCACCATATTTATATGGTGGCTAAATGCAAAATAATATGTTATATAAAACAAGTGTTCAAAAGATAACATTTATTTTATATTCCCACATTTGTCTATTTTAGCAGCTATTATTTTGCATCCCGGCGCATTTAAACGATGCGCCGCGCAGGCGCCCCCCCTTAAGCTGAGCTTTTTTATCGCTGCATTTTCTTAAATTATGACTTAATCTTTTATTTTTATCTGTTTATAATATAAATACATTTTTTATCTTGTATTATTAAAATTAATATTACTAAATTAATTTGTTGGAGGTAACATATGCTAAAATTCCGTCAAGCTGATTTGAATGATTTTGATAATATGTTTAAAATAGTCTTTATGGCTGCAAAAGATGTTTTATATAACCATACTAATACAAATGATGAACAGTCGGCCAAAAAGGTATTTTATACTTATTATATAAATGATAATTCACAATATTACTATAATAATTTTTTAATAGCTATTGATGAAAATAATATTATAGGCGGAATTTTGTCTTATGATGGAAAATATGCCGAAAAATATACTCAATTACTTAATCAAAATAATCACAATATGAGATTTTCTCCTGAATGTGAAAAAGATGAATATTATATAGATTGCCTTGCAGTTTTTCCTGAATATCGTGGTAAAGGTTATGCTGTTCAATTATTAGATGAATGTCAAAGGATAGCTAAACAAAAAAAATTACCCTTAGCTTTGCTTGTATCAGAATATAAGCCAAGGGTAAAAGAACTTTATGAAAAATATGGATTTAATATAACCAATACTTTAAATATCGGCAGTGAATTATTTTATAAAATGATAATATAAGTATTATTGTTTTTTAGCCATAGCAGTTAAATCAAATAATCCGCCTATTATTACAGCGCCAATAACAGTTGTAATAAGCTCCGGAAGCATATACGCTGCATTATATGTAATAGAATACGCTAAAGGCGTTTGTCCTGGGGCAGCATATGCGCCGAATAAAAGTGCTCCTGAAATAATATGACATATAAATCTTATTAAACATGCTGTAAGAGCTCCTAAACCTAAACTAACTGTTCTTACTTTTATAATATTTCTAAATAATCCGCCAAAACCCATAGCACCAAATGCTAATAAATAATCAAGTAAAATTGAACCAATTGCAACCCAAAAATTATTTGCAAAAATATCACCGCCTATAAGCATTTGAATAATACCATATGCTAATCCTGTAAAGCATCCCCATTTTACGCCGTATATATAACCGATAATTATAACCGGCAACATAGATAATGGCGTAATTGTACCTCCTTGAGGCATTTTTATTATGGTAAAAAGGCTTAATACTGTTCCCAAAGCTATCATTATACCGCTTAAAGTAAGCCGCATAACAGGTTTATTCATATTTGTTCTATTCATAATTTATCCCTCCATATATAATTTTTTATATTAATATAAAAAAGTGAGCATAACAAAAAAAGCGTTGTCCGGCATTAAAGCAGGCAGCGCTGAAAAATATAAGTTTCCCACGCCGGCATTATCCGGAAACAGGTACCGGATTATATAAAAATATAATCCAAGGGTTAACGCAAATTATTATGCATCTCTCAGCCGATTATTTATCAGCACCCCTATATTAAATTTATTTTCATATTACAATATAAAATTAAATTTGTCAAATAAGGATAAAAATAAAAAAATATAATAAACTTATTTTGACAAAAATTAGATTTCGCGTTATTATTTTATAATATTTAACATATTTTAAAATTAAGTATAAATTATATTTATTCGGAGGGTTATAATAATGACCTCTTTTTTAATAAAGCTTTTTATAAAAAATAAAGATAACGCCAAAGAAAATAAAACAAGGGAGAAATACGGTATATTAGCCGGTTTTGTAGGGGTATTTTGTAATATTCTATTGTTTATTGTTAAATTTTTAGCCGGTACAATTTCTGGCAGCGTTGCCATTACTGCCGATGCCTTTAATAATTTCAGCGATGCTGGTTCATCTGTTGTTACATTAGTCGGATTTTTTATTTCCGGTAAAGCGCCTGATCAAAAACATCCGTTTGGATATGGAAGATTTGAATATATATCAGGCTTAATAGTATCGTTTATCATCATGATGGTAGGCGTTGAATTTATCCGAACCTCTATAGATAAAATTATTTCCAATGAAACTTCACAATTCAACTGGATTTCTATAATAATACTTGCCTGTTCTATATTAATAAAATTATGGCTATCATTTTTTTATAATAAAATAGGCAAAACTATCGATTCTTCATCTATGCGTGCTGCTGCATTTGACAGCATAAGCGATGTAATTTCTACTTTAGTAGTAGCATTATCACTTGTATTTTCTTTATTTACTGCTATCCCTGTTGATGGATATCTTGGTATTGTTGTAGCATTATTTATTATATATGGCGGTATAAAAATCGCAATTGATACAGTAAGTCCACTATTAGGTCAAGCACCTGATCCTGAACTTGTACACAACATTGAAAAAGATCTTTTATCATATAAACATATAACAGGCGTACATGATTTAATTATGCATAGTTACGGCCATGGCAGGACAATCGCTTCAGTGCATGCTGAAGTTCCTGCTGATACTGATATAATTCTAGCTCATGAACAGATAGATTTAGCTGAAAAAGATATTGGTGAAAAATATGGCATATTATTAGTAATACATCTTGATCCGGTAGTTTCAGATGAGCGTGTTAATCATATAAAAGATTTAGTTAAAACTGTAGTCAAAGCTATTAATCCAGAATTATCAATACATGATTTCAGGTTAGTAGATGGTGAACACCGTATTAATCTTATATTTGATTTAGTAATACCAAATGGATATAAAACATCTGATGAAGATATAAAACGCCAAATTGAAGCTTTATTACAAACTCATGATAAACGTTACAATACGATTATTACTATTGATAGAAATTATGTCGGACGTACCGATTAAATTTATATTTCAAGTCATGACCACCCCAAAAAGGGGTGGCATGAACAAGGCCTGGAAGGCCTTAACACAAGCTAGCGCCTAAATGACGCTGGCTTTCACTTCGTTCAAGCCACAAGTGGTATGATTACTTGCTACCCTTAAAAGGGTCTCTATACTCTTTCCGACTCAAGATATCTTCAATTTGATCTTGTTTATCCTGTTCTCGGATATACTTTTGCACTGTTGATGTATTTATCCCAACCGTACTTACATAATATCCAGTTGCCCAGAAATTTCTGTTTCCAAACTTGTACTTTAAGTTTGCATGCCTGTCGAAAATCATCATTGCGCTTTTCACTTTAAGATATCCCATGAAACTGGACACACTTATTTTTGGTGGGATACTCACCAGAATGTGTACATGGTCCGGCATCATATTTCCTTCTATGATTTCTATACCTTTCCATTTACACAAATCCCTGATGATTTCCCGTATATCTTTTCTTAACTGATTGTAGATTATTTTTCTTCGATATTTCCGCGTAAATGCTATATTATCTTAAATTAAATAATAAATCTAGTATAAAAAACAACAGATAATGTAAAAGTACCGTTTATAGGGGCGCCTGCGCAG
>CALWVB010000115.1 GCA_944384895.1 uncultured Clostridia bacterium
AATGAATTTGGTAAGACATTAGTTTCCAAAGAAATCGTTGGCAATACTATTGAATGGGAATTCTCTATGAATATTGGTTCTAAAGGACTTAGAACTATTACTGTTAAATCTATTGATGCTGTAGGCAATATTAATGATTCTGAATCATTTACTATGGCTATTGTTTAACTATCCGTATTTTCTCTGTTTATAATTAAATAATTTAAGCTGCCTGTAAGAGGTACTTTTATAACTCTTACAGGCAGCTATTTTTATTTTACATATTAAGCAAAAAACATATTTGATATTTTATTAAAAGTTAAAAATCTTGACATAAATAAAAAAACAATTATAATAGTTTTATATAAAACAGTTTTCTTTAAAACTTTTTAAAGGGGATACTATTGTGAACCGGAATACTGATTTTTTAATAAATATACGGCGTATTATTAAGCTACATGAACTTATGTTAAAGGATATATGTAATAATTATCAATTAACGATTATTGAGGCCACTATAATCAGTTTTTTATATAATAATCCTGGTAAAGATACTGCGGCTGATATAGTCGAACTACGTATGCTTTCAAAAGGTAATGTTTCACAAGCTGTTGAAAGTTTAATACAAAAATCTCTTTTAAAGAGGGAACAAGATAAAGAAGATCGAAGAAAAATACATTTATCTTTAACTTTAAATGCTGAGCCTATTACAAAATCAATAGAAAATGTCGGAAAACAGTTTCATGAAGAAATATTTTCAGGACTTACACTAGAAGAACAGGATATATATGATAGAGTAAACCATCATATTATGGAAAATACAAAAAAAGCTATGGCAAGGAGAGAAAAGCATGAATGAAGGAGATTTTTTAGGCAAAGAACCTGTGGGAAAATTATTACTGAAATTAGCCCTCCCTACTGTAACAGCTCAGATTATTAATATGCTTTATAATATTGTAGACCGTATCTATATTGGCCATATTCCCGTTGTAGGCGAAGATGCTTTAACAGGTGTTGGAGTATGTATGCCGTTAATAATGATTGTTACAGCCTTTTCTGCGTTTGTAGGATATGGCGGTGCGCCAAGAGCTTCGATTTTTATGGGAAAAGGTGATCATAAATCAGCTGAAAAAACGCTTGGCAACTGTTTTATTGTACAAATTATAATATCTCTCCTGCTTACTGCCGCTCTACTTATATGGAACAGAGATTTTTTAATGACATTTGGCGCCAGTGAAAATACAATTGAATATGGAGTAGATTATATGAATATTTATGCCATTGGAACTATTTTTGTACAAATGACGTTGGGTATGAATGCATTTATAACTGCTCAGGGATTTGCAAAAACCGGTATGTTTTCTGTATTAATTGGCGCTCTAGCAAATATTATACTTGATCCAATATTTATATTTGGATTTAATATGGGTGTTAAAGGTGCAGCTTTAGCAACTATTATATCACAAGCTATGTCTTGTATATGGGTATTAGCTTTCCTATTCAGTAATAAAACTCATCTTAAAATTCGTAAAGAAAACTTACATTTAAAATCTAATATTATTCTTCCAAGTTTAGCTCTTGGTATTTCCACATTTGTTATGCAGGCAAGCGAAAGTATTATATCTGTTTGTTTTAATTCTTCTTTATTGAAATATGGCGGAGATATAGCTGTTGGCGCTATGACGATTTTAACCAGTGTTATGCAATTTGCAATGTTGCCTTTGCAAGGACTTGGGCAAGGCGCACAACCTATTATCAGTTATAACTATGGAGCAAAAAATGCTGATAGAGTAAAATCAGCCTTTAAATTGCTTTTAAAATCAAGTATATGTTATTCTACAATACTTTGGGCATTAGTTATGATTTTCCCTCAAGCCTTTGCAGCTATGTTTACATCTGCTCCAGCATTATTAAACTTTACTAAATCTGCATTACGTATATATATGGCATGCCTATTATTGTTTGGTATACAGATAGCTTGTCAAATGACCTTTAATTCTTTAGGCAATGCAAAAGCATCAATTATAGTTGCTGTTATGAGAAAGTTTGTTTTATTAATTCCTCTTATTTATATAATGCCTTTAATTTTTTCTTCAGATAAAACGACTGCTGTCTATACAGCAGAACCTGTTGCAGATTTTCTAGCTGTTACTTTTACTGTTATACTTTTTACATTTCAATTTAAAAAAGCTATATCACAAATATCTGACAATGATAATAAAGATTTACAACAATAATTTAAATTACACAAATATTATTATATTTAAAAATTGGTCAAAATAAAAAATATAAAACGAAAAAGTACCTATCAAAAAAGGGGGCGCCTGCGCAGCGCATCATTTAGATGCGCTAAATGCAAAATAATTTTTTAATACTCAGGCTGAGTTATAAAGAAAATCTAGTATTACCTTAAATACCCATCATCTTTATATAACAAATTATTTTGCAGAAAGCAGCCATATAAAATATGGCTGCACGCAGGCGCCCCCCCTTATACGGTAACTTAACCGGATTTATTTTATAGAATATATGTAATTTTACTTTTGTTATTTATTTTAAATTTTGTGCAATCGTATCTAAAGAATGTAGATTTTACAGTCTGATAATATAAAATTAATTTAGATTGAAATTAGATATTAATAATTATATTATCAATAATAATTCTAGATAATAAAAAACTCTATGCAAATGAATTTTATTCATAAGCATAGAGTTTTTATTATACTCAAATTATTTATTACTGTTCGACTGCATAAACGCTTACCCTTTTGCGATCGCGTCCTACACGTTCAAATTTAACTTTACCATCAATAAGAGCAAAAAGTGTATCATCAGAACCGCGTCCAACATTTTCACCTGGATGAATATGTGTTCCTCTCTGACGGATAAGAATATTACCAGCTAATACAAATTGACCGTCAGCTCTTTTTGTTCCAAGACGTTTTGATTCTGAATCACGTCCATTCTTTGTAGAACCAACACCTTTTTTATGAGCAAATAATTGAATGTTTATTTTAAGCATTTGTTACACCTCCGATATTTCTACCTTAATAAAATCATTATATTGATTTGATAATTCTTTTACATGCAATAAAAAACCCCGCAAAATTATCTGAGCTTTTTCTGCATCATGCATATTAGTTATAATAATATGCATTTCACCATCATCAACAAAAGTATCCGCATAAATATTCATAATATCAGTCACTGTATTAGCAGTCATATAAGCAGCGGAAGATACAGACGCGCATATGATATCTTTACCTGCTTCATCCCATCCGGAATGCCCAGAAATATCATAACCATATATAATACCGCTATTTAAGTGAAAAACGATATTTATCATAATATAAAATCTTATGCGTTGATAGCAGTAATTTCTACCTTAGTATAAGGCTGCCTATGGCCCATTTTACGTTTGCTGCCTTTTTTAGGGCGGTAAGTAAATACTACAATTTTTTTAGATTTACCATTTTTAACAGCTTTTGCTGTTACATTTGCACCTTTAACATAAGGAGCGCCTACTTTAAGGCCGTTATCGTCGGAAACTGCAACAACCTTGTCAAATTTTACTTCAGAATCAGCTTCAACATCAAGTTTTTCGATATAAATTACATCGCCATTCTCAACTTTATACTGTTTTCCGCCTGTTTCAATAATTGCGTACATTAATACACCTGCTTTTTTTATAAGACTCGCTATTAACAAAGGCGTAGATAATTTTATCCAACTTTAATAAGCCTTTAATAAGCGGCTTAAATATTTTACCATATCAATATTATATTGTCAATTCATTATAATAATTTTTATTTCTCCGAATCAGGATTTTCTTTATCTTCTTTAACTTCTTCATTTTCACTATTTTCGTCATTATTTATTTCTGTATCTTTTAATATTGTATCATCTTCTTGATTCTCAACAATATCTGCTTCTTGATTTTTATTTTCATCTTCTTCTATATCATTTTTAATGCTTTCCATTTCAGCTTCAGTCTCTTTTTCAGCAAATACCGGCGTATATTCTGCTTCATCTAATCTTTTCTTTTTAATTCTTGCCATAATATAAAAATTAACAATAACTGCTGCAATTACTATTAAAGCTGCAAGAAGTTGTGATACTCTAATACCTGTTCCTGGGATATACAAACTATCAGTCCTAAAGCCTTCAATAATAAATCTGCCTAAACCATACCAGGCCATATACCATATAAATACCTGTCCATCAAATTTCCTCTTTTTACTAAGAAAATGTAATAATATAAATCCTATAGCACACCATAACGATTCATATAAAAAACATGGATGTACCGGTAAAGACGGGTCATATCCAGAACCGTTTACGCCCATTTGTATTAAATTGCCTGTCATACCCCATGGCATATCTGTATTTCCGCCAAAAGCTTCCTGATTAAAGAAATTACCCCATCTTCCAAGACATTGTCCTATTAATAAACCTAATCCGCCAAGATCTAATGCGCTGCCGATTTTTATCTTACGCCATCTACATATTAATATTGCCGCTATTATACCGCCTATTATACCTCCATAAATAGCTAAACCGCCTTCCCATATGTATAATATGGAAATTGGATTATCTTTATATTGATCCCATGAAAATATTACATAATAAAGTCTTGCTCCGATTATACCAAATATAACCGCTCCAATTATTACATCTAAAAAATGATCTGTATTAATTTTATAATCTTTTTTACATCTATACAGAGCATATATTACTGCTAATATCATACCAAGCGCAATTAATACGCCATACCATTTTATTGAAAATGAGCCAAAAGTAATTTCCCTGTCAACATCCAAATGAATTCCCAATTCAGGAAATTCAATCCAGTTTGCAAGCTGTAGCATATTTTTGCCCTCCTTGATTTTTAAATTATTACAGGACAGGATGAAATTATATTAACTATTTTTCATCCTGTCCAACATAAATTTTAAGCTGGTAAAATTACTGATAATGCGCATAATTTATCAATTAACGCATTATTTAACCTTTTTTCTACCTGTTCCAATGTACATGAAGCAACAGCATCCATATCATCAAAAATCGAATTACCAGCAAAATGGCTGTCTATAATCGTATTGCCAATAATTTCATTGCTATCGAATATTTTTATACTGCTGCCATATATTTTTCGTTTTACAGCTTCAAACCGCTCTTTATCAATACCATTTTTACGAAGTCTATTAATTTCATTTTTTATTTCCTGCGCTGTTTTATCAGGATCAGCCGATTCACCGGTAAAAGTAGAAACCGCATATCCCCTACCGCAGTCAAAATCAGCGGAAAAGCTTTCGTTAATAAGGCCTTGTTCTAATAAAGAACTGTAAAGCGCTGAAGATTTACCAGCGATTAATTCAAGCAAAATAGCCATCTCAGCTTTTTGTTCAGACGAACAAAACTCTTGTTTTATATTTTCTTTATATCCTAACATAAACATCGGCACAGCTACAGCTAATTTTTGTTCAGCTCTATCCCTTACAATACTATCCGGTTCATGGTCAAATCTGCGTTCAATCTGAATCGGCACGCTTTGTTTTAATGTTTTATCAGCTATTTTTAATACCTGTTCCGGTGTTATATTTCCAGTAACTGCTAAAGACATATTATTAAGATTATAAAATGTTTTATAACATTGATATAAAAGTTCAGCGTCAATTTTTGCAATTGATTCAATTGTACCGGCAATTTCTATTCTAACAGGATGGTTATGATATAAACAACCTAATAAATTAAAATATACTCTCCATCCCGGATCGTCTTCATACATTTTAATTTCCTGTCCAATAATCCCTTGTTCTTTTTGTACAGTTTGCTCTGTAAAATAAGGATGCTGTACAAAATCAAGTAATATTTCTAATGATTCATCAAAGTTTTGCGCTGCTGAAAACAAATAACATGTTCTGTCAAAAGAAGTAAATGCATTAGCTGATGCTCCAGTTTTTGCATAACGTGAAAATGCATCTCCATCCTCGCTTTCAAACAACTTATGCTCTAAAAAATGCGCTATACCTTCCGGTACTCTTACCCATTCTTCACCATCTATTCTAAACTGTGTATCAATTGAACCATATTTTGTACCAAATACAGCATATGAAGAATTACTGTCTTTTTTAGGATATATATAAATCTTAAGCCCGGTTGGATGATTTATTTCATAATATCCTTCTTTTAAAATACTGTTTTCTATATAATTCATTATGCATCCTCCTGACCGGCTAAAAGATAAATTGTATCAAGTTTAACCATATTTGCCGCTTTTATGATATCTTCCCGTGTTACCGATTCTATTTTTTCAGCAGCTTGTTCAGGAGATACAAATTCATTATCAAGCAGCTGATTAATATACCATGACTGCATAGACCATTGTGAATCATTGATCATTTTCATACCTGTTAACATAGCTAAACGTGTTTCATTAATATCATCATCTGTAAAATCGCCGTTTTTTATTCTGTCAAGCTGGCGCAATATTTCTTCTTTTGCTAACTGACTATTTTTTTCTTCCAAACCGCTGTCCACAAACATAATACCTTTTTGCCTATCGTATCTTGCGGCGCAATAATAACAAAGGCTTAACTTTTCCCTGACATTTTTAAATAATAATGAGCTTGGAGTGCCTCCAAACAGCATTGTCATAAATTTCATTGCATCAATATCTTTTGACGGATATGCGCATGTACTTCTAAATCCCATAACAAGTTTAGATTGTGTTACCGGCATCCTATCGACCTGTTCCCTTATTCTATCTGAAGCTTCTTTTATTATAGCTTTAGGAAGTTGTTTTACATTTCTATCATTTATATCTGCAAATTTATTCTTTAAAAATTCTATAATATCTGATGAATCAGACGGTCCTAACAGCATAAATGTTATATTGGCATTTTTAATTATATTGCACCATGTTTTATATAAATCCTGTGCTGTAACATTTTGAGCCTGCTCAATAGTTCCAAGACGGTTTAATCCCGCTGGTTCATCCGGCATCATAACCTGTGTGCAACGGTTTATTGCATAATGCCTTTTTTCACTTATTTCAGATTGTATTTCTTCAATTAGACAGCGTTTTTCCAATTCGAGTGTCTTTGTATCAAAGCTGTTATTATTAATATCTGGTTGGAATAAAAGTGAGCATAACAGTTTTACACATTGGGAGCTGATACTGCTGTCATCCAAAGAAAACCTATCGTCGATAAAGCTTATTCCCAGATGGAGCATTTGACAATCCCCTATTTTTGTTACAACAGAATTAATATTTGCTCCATATAATTCATCCAATCGTCTGTTTAATGCAGTAAAATCCGGATATTCTTTACATGAATGCTTTAACATTTGCACTAACAGGGCGTTTTGAGATGCAGTTTCTTTATCAAGCGGTAAAATTATAGTAGCAGATACAGAGCTTGTTACAAATCTGTTATCTTTTACCGTTATAAAATCTACTCCTTTACAAATATTTACCTTATCAATTTTTGTCATAATCATCATCCGTTCCGCCTATTTTAGGCTAAAAATTTATATTCAATATTTTAAATAAATTTTCTATTTTATAAGTTTTAATTGACTTAAAAAATTTATCCGGCAATATTTGCCATACCTATATTATTGAATTATACCATATATTTATACACCTGGGCAATGTGCAAATATATTATAAAATTAAATAAACTGTAAAAATAATATCTATTAATTGATTTTTTAATATAAAACGATAAACATATATTTGCCTGCTGTTTTATATATTATATTGATTAATCTTTGCTTATTTGAATCACACAATATCAAAAACTAAGTGATGAAATTAAAATAATTATATTTATTATAGAAAACATTTCCGACTTAGTAACCTTAAAGGGGGGCGCCTGCGTGCAGCCATATTACATATGGCTGCTATTTGCAAAATAATATGTCATATAAAAAGATACTGGTCATGGAAAAATATATGTTTTCTTTTATTATCATGATTATTTATTTAGGTATTATTTTGCGTCCCAGCGCATCTTTTGATGCGCTGCGCAGGCGCCCCCCTTTTATTAACGTGACTCTTCCGTTTCCCATTATTTTAGTTTAAAGTTATACAAAACAATTTTTTGACCTTCCCTGATACAATAATAAAATTTTAGTACTTATTAGCTAAGCAATATAAATACATAAAAAAATAGCGCATAGCGCTATTTTTTATAAACTACTGATAAACCTTTTAAAAGCCAATTGACCTTTTTCATCCCTTTTAAATACTCCTGCATCTTCAAGTACTCGTAAAAATTTATTGCCAACAGCATTTCTTACATATTGTTCTATTTCATTTTTATCGCCTGAAAAATTATTTTTCAACTGATCTGCCCATTTTTTATGATACTGTGCTACATTATTCTTTTCACCAGCTATATATTTTTCTACTTCGTGCAGCTCGTTTACTAACCTGCCAGGCAATACTGCAAGTCCCATAGCTTCAATCAGGCCGATATTCTCCTTTTTTATATGCTGTACATCCTCATGCGGATGGAATATTCCTAAAGGGTGTTCTTTTGTTTGACGATTATTGCGTAAAATAAGGTCAAGTTCATATTTCCCGTCTCGGATTCTTGCTATAGGTGTTATTGTATTATGTGGGATATCGCCGCTAAAAGCTATTATATCTACTGATTCATCGCTATACTTTCTCCATTTATTTAAAATATGATCGGCTGTATCTAATATTTTTGTTTTATCATCTGAACACAAACGAATAACTGACATAGGCCATTTTACGATTGAACATTTTATATTATCATAATCAGGTATATTAAAATCATATTCGCTTTGAGCTTTAGCCATAGCAAATTCATATTTTCCGCCTTGGTAGTGGTCATGCGTTAATATTGAACCTCCTACTATTGGTAAATCCGCGTTAGATCCTAAAAAATAATGCGGAAAAGCTTCTACAAATTCTATTAGCCGGCTAAATGCTTTTCTATCTATTTTCATATCCCTGTGCTCTGATGATAATATTATACAATGTTCATTATAATAGGCATATGGCGAATATTGAAAATACCATCTTTCGTCATCTAAAGAAAGCCTTATAGTACGAAGATTTGCTCTTGCAGGATGATTAATTCTGCCTTCATATCCTTCATTTTCTATACATAACAGACATTTTGGATAATTAGTTTGAGAGATATTTTTAGCAGCAGCTATATCTTTAGGATTTTTCTCCGGCTTTGATAAATTTATTGTTATATCAAGATCGCCATATTCAGTATTTACTTTATAAGATATATTTTTTGCTATTCTTTGCGTTTGAATATAATTTGAATACTGACTTAAATTATAAAAATAATCTGTCGCAGTTTTGCTTCCGATTTTATAAAGCGAATAAAATTTATCGTTTATTTCTGATGGTTTGGATACAAATATATTCATTATATTTGCTGATAATATCTCTTTTTCATCGAATAAATCTTCTATTATCTTATTATTTACAGCATATTCTATTATTAAATCAAGTATTTGAGGTATGCTTAAATTTTCGTTATATCTGCAAATATTTGGATCATCAATCTTTAATATAGCGGCTAATCTGTTTACACAATATATCCTGTCTTCATCTCCAATAAGTTTATGCTTAACACAATTATCTGTAAGAGCAGCTATACATTGATAAATATTCATAAAATAATTCCGCCTCCTATTTATATAAAACGCTGTAAACTTTGATCCTTCTGTTACTTATTACATTGTAAACAGGATCTTAATAATATGCAATGCTATTTTATTAAATAGGATTATTATGTACATAAAAACCATCAATAATGTAATAAAAAATATTATCTAAACGGTATAAAAATAATTTTAGATTTAACATTTGACTGTTTTTTATTATTCGGTAATATAAAACGCAAAAATCTTTTTAAATATTTTTTACATAAGCGAAAAAGACGCCGTTCAAACAAAACTAAATGTTTTTCAAATATAAACCCTAAAATTATTAATAAAATGATTCCGCCTTCAAAAAAACTCTGAATTAAAAATCCTGTTGACATTTTATATACCTCCTTTTTTAATTATAGTATTCTCGTTTATCCGGTTTATTTATAATATAACACTTTGTTATCCTTAAAACGCGAATATTATGACAGATTAATATGTAATGTTTTGTCAGATAATATCAGGTAATTGGTTATATCAGCATTAAATATCGAAATCTAATAATATTTTATGAGTTAAAATAAAACAATATCGCGGTTTTATATATTTTTAACAATTGCTATACAATATTGTATAAAACTATCGAATATGTTATAATATTAACAAAATTATTTAAAATATAAAATTTTTCTGTTCTATATTACAATTTTATTTAATAATTTTAACGGAGGTCATATTTATGAACGTTGGAGATATTCAAAAAATATTAAAAGCCGATCTAATCTGCGGCAATGAGGACCAACTGGAATATGAAGTACAAACTGCATGTGGCAGCGATATGATGAGTGATGTACTAGCTTTTGTAAAAAATCAATCGGTATTGCTTACCGGACTTAATAATCCACAAGTTGTGCGTACAGCTGAAATGATGGATATGCGCTGCATAGTATTTGTGCGTGGTAAAACGCCTGACAGCAGCGTTATCGAGCTTGCAAAAGATCATGATATAGTTATTCTTAGAACTGGCCTGCGCATGTTTACAGCCTGTGGTCTCCTATACTCCAACGGATTAAGAGGAGGCTGCGAAAAAGAATGAGTGAAAGCATAAACCTTAAATATATTGTACCAGGCGATGATTTTACCAGAGCCGGCGAAGCATCAGGCGCTGTAAAAAGAAAATTAAAGCAGCTGGGGTTTAATTCTGATGTTATACGCAAAGTAGCTATAGCTATGTATGAAGGCGAAATAAATATGGTAATACATGCCGGCGGCGGTGAAGCTGACGTTGAAATATTGCCAGATAAAATACATATTATTTTAGCTGATCAAGGCCCTGGTATTCCTGATATTAGCCTTGCTATGAAGGAAGGTTGGTCAACTGCTCCGGATAATGTCCGCTCACTCGGATTTGGAGCTGGTATGGGTTTACCAAATATAAAAAAATATTCCGATGAATTAAAAATAGAAACTGAACTCGGAAAGGGTACTAAATTATTTATAACTGTAAATGTTTCAAATTGATATATTTTACTCTCCTGTAATGAATAGAGGTGAGCTTTTTGGAAGGTTTTTTCCACGCTGTAACGTTAGATGCGGATAAATGCAAAGGCTGTACTAACTGCATAAAACGATGTCCTACCGAGGCTATCCGTGTTAGAAACGGCAAAGCAGTTATCAGTACAGAGCGTTGTATCGACTGTTCAATGTGTATTAGGGTCTGTCCTTATCATGCAAAAAGGGCTAAATCCGATGCTATTGATATAATAAATAATTATAAATATAAAATAGCGCTGCCTGCTCCAACTTTATATGGGCAGTTTAATAATCTTGATGATATAGATATTGTATTAACCGGCCTTAAACAAATGGGATTTGATAAAATATTTGAAGTATCTAGAGCTGCTGAAATTATATCAGAAGCCACCCGTAAGCTTATGAACGAAGGTAAATTAACCAGACCGGTTATAAGTTCAGCATGTCCTGCTGTTGTACGTTTAATCCGCGTACGCTTTCCTGATTTATGTAATCATGTTTTACCAGTCCACTCCCCTATGGAAGCCGCAGCTAGAATGGCCAAAATTGAGACTGCTAAAGAAACCGGTCTTGATATTAATGATATAGGCTGTTTCTTTATATCTCCATGCGCTGCTAAGGTAACTGATGTACGTATGCCTATAGGTTATGAAAAATCTTGGGTGGATGCTGTATTGTCTATCAGCGATGTATATCCTCAGTTATTATCAAAAATGAATAAAATTACTGAAACTGAACAGTTATCCCATTCTGGTATAATAGGTGTAAGCTGGGCTAATATCGGAGGAGAATCAGCTGCTTTATTAAATGAAAAATATCTTGCTGCCGATGGTATTGAAAATGTCATACGAGTGCTTGAAGAAATGGAAGATGACCGGTTAAACGAAGTGGATTTTATTGAATTAAACGCTTGTTACGGTGGTTGTGTCGGCGGTATATTTACTATAGAAAATCCATATGTCGCAAGAGCAAGGATACAACGGCTTAGAAAATATCTGCCCGTATCATGTAACCATCTGCCAGGTGAAGTGCCAAACAGTCTTAAATGGACAAGCGAACTGGAATATTCACCGGTTATGAAATTAGCGGATAATGTTGTTGAAGCAATGTCGCTTATGAATGAAATTGACCGTATTACTGAAGATATGCCTGGGCTTGACTGCGGTGCGTGCGGCGCTCCTACATGTAAAGCCTTAGCTGAAGATATAGTAAGAGGCGTTGCTAAAGAAAGCGACTGTATATTTAAATTACGAGAAAAATTCAATTCATTTGCTCAGCAGTTTAATAAATTCGAAGGGTATCTTTCACAAACCCCGTCAAGATTAAAAGAAGATGATTCAAAAGGAAAGGAGTCCTCTCAAAATGACAGTTAATCAGCTTATGAAGGAACTTAACCTTAAATTAATAGCGGGAAACGATGGCTTGGATAATGAAATATCCGGAGGATATTGCGGAGATCTGTTAAGCTGGGTTATGGGTAGAGCGCAATCCGGCGATGCATGGATTACTATAATGGGTAATCTTAATGCTATAGCTGTAGCTGTGCTTGCTGATGTATCCTGTATAATATTAGCCGAAAACGCTTCTTGCGATGACGATGCTAAAGCAAGGGCTGATTTAGAAGGTGTCCCTGTGTTATCAACTGAGGAGCAAGCCTTCCCTATTGCCGTAAAATTATCTAAGCTTTTAGGGATATAAGTTATTATGAAATGTTATTATGATCTTCATATTCATTCTTGCTTGTCTCCATGCGGCGATAATGATATGACTCCTTATAATCTTGTCGGTATGTCTAAAATAAAAGGCCTTGATATAATAGCGCTTACTGATCATAATACTGCTAAAAACTGTCCTGCTGCTATTAAAGTCGGCAATGAACTCGGTATCACAGTAGTACCTGGTATGGAAATATGTACTGCTGAAGAAATACATATGGTATGTCTATTTAGTAATCTTGACGCTGCTTTGCAGTTTGATGAAAAAGTACATACCCTTATACCTCCTATAAAGAATAAAAGCGCTATATTCGGTCAACAACTTATTATGGACCATGAAGATAATATTAAGGGCGAAGAAGAATATCTGCTTATAAATGCCGCTCAAATAAGTCTTATTGAAGCCGTAAAATTAGTTAGAGAATATAATGGCGCATGTTTTCCAGCTCATATTGATAAATCTTCTTTCAGTGTATTATCTCAATTAGGTGAAATCCCATCAGAATGCGAATTTACTACTGCTGAAATTTATGATACATCAAAAACCGATGGCTTATTAAATCAACATGCGGTATTAAATAGTATGAGGCTTATACATAATTCCGATGCACATTATCTTGAGAATATAAAAGAACCATACGAATATTTTGATCTTGACGAATGTACTCCTAAAGCTCTTATAAACTTTTTAAATAGTAAAAAATAAAAAACCTCTATAGTTTTACTATAGAGGTTTTTTATTTATATTTTTCTAAAGTTATATTACGCTAAATTATACAATATACAAAGATAAAAGTAAAAATATTCAATATTTACCAACCAAGGTTATGGTACCTCAAAAAGGGGGCGCCTGCGTGCAACCATATTTTATATGGTTGCCAAATGCAAAATAATTCTCCATATAAATACTGAATATTTAAGATGTTACTAGTTTTTCTTTTTAACTCAGCCTAAGTATTAAAAAATTATTTTGCGTAAAGCGCATCACAGATGCGCTGCGCAGGCGCCCCGCATAAACTGTACTTTTATATTATCTGTTGCTATTTTACATCAGATTATTTAATATAACCTTTTGTTTTAGGATATTTAATTATCTTAATAAAAGATATTAAACATTAAATCTAAATAATACAACATCTCCGTCTTGCATTACGTATTCTTTACCTTCTGAACGGACAAGGCCTTTTTCCTTTGCAGCAGCCATAGACCCACAGCTAATTAAATCGTCATATGAAACTACTTCTGCACGTATAAAACCTCTTTCAAAATCAGTATGTATCTTACCTGCAGCCTGAGGAGCTTTTGTACCTTTTGTAATTGTCCATGCACGTACTTCCGGTGCTCCTGCTGTAAGGTATGATATTAATCCTAAAAGCTTATAGCATGTTTTTATAAGTCTATCAAGACCAGATTGTTCCAAACCTAATTCAGATAAAAACATAGATTTTTCTTCTGGATCCATTTCAACAATTTGAGCTTCCAGTTCCGCGCATATTGGTAATACCTCTGCCCCTTCCTGAGAAGCTGTATTTTTTACACCCTGATAAAATGTATTGCTGTCAAGCCCTTTAGTAAAATCATCTTCACTCATATTAGCTGCATATATAACCGGTTTTAATGTAAGCAAAGCAATAGTTTTAATTATATCCGACTCTTCTTCAGTACATTCAAATGTTCTGGCAGGTTTTCCCGCTTCAAGATGGGTTTTTAGATTATTTAATAAATCATATTCTGCAGCGTATTTTTTATCGCCCTTCATCATTTTTGCAGTTTTATCAATTCTGCGTTCAAGCATTTCTATATCGGAAAAAATAAGCTCAAGATTAATTGTTTCTATATCTCTTAAAGGATCTACCGAACCATCCACATGTATAATATTATCATCAACAAAACATCTTACAACATGCACAATAGCATCTACTTCACGGATATTGGCAAGAAATTTATTACCTAAACCTTCGCCTTTTGATGCACCTTTTACTAATCCGGCGATATCTAAAAATTCAATAGTAGCTGGCGTTACTTTTGCAGGATTATACATTTTTGTAAGCACATCTAAACGTTCATCCGGCACCGCTACTACTCCAATATTAGGTTCAATTGTAGCAAATGGAAAATTTGCTGATAAAGCTCCTGCATTTGTTATTGCATTAAATAGTGTACTTTTGCCGACATTTGGCATACCTACGATACCTAATTTCATAATATTTATTTGTCCTTTCAAACAACTTTTACTAATATAATTTAACAGAGTGTATTATAACACTTTTACAATATGCCTTTCAAGGTGATTTTTAGTTAATAGATCTATATTATTAAAAATAATTCAGAATAATTTCCTAAATTAAGTTTGAATTTACATTTTTTTGCATATATAATGTTTTATAATTTTATAAATATTGCTGTTTATACGGCGGATAGGAAGATATCTTATGGCAAAAAGCAAAGTTAACCGTAAACCAAAAGCAGGTAAGATTTTTCTTATTATTTTATTTTTATTGCTTGCATTTTGGTTATTTGAAAATTTTACATATGGCGTTAAAAAAACTACTATACAAAGCAGTAAAGTATCAGATGAATTAACCTTTGTCCAATTATCTGATCTTCATGGGCAGATGTATGGAATTAATAATGGTATATTAATTAATAAAGTCAATAGCCTTGATCCTGATTTAATATTTGTAACAGGCGATATGTACAGCAGTACAGATGAATCAGGTAAAGGCAAGCAAAGAGCAATCGATCTTATGGCATCGTTTGAAGCCCCTGTATATTTTGTAGCAGGCGAACATGATGCTAATAAGCAATATTTACAGGATTTAAGAGATGTTGGCGTTCATGTTTTATCATATGATGATGATATTGTTGAAATAGGCGATACAAAAATAAAAATATACGGTATTAATAACGCATATTTTGGGCCAAATTTTAGCCTTGAACGTAATTTAGGAGAACTATCTGATGAATATTATAATATATTATTAGCTCATATTCCAAATTTTGAACCTTATATGGAATGGGGAGCTGACCTCACTGTATGCGGCGATACACACGGCGGTATAATACAAGTACCATTTGCAGGCCCGCTTTATTATGAAGGCGAATGGTTACCAGAATTATTAGAAAATAAGGAAGTATATGATAAAGGTTTATTTGAACAGGATGGTCATTATATGTATGTTTCATGTGGCCTTGGTAATTTCCCATTCCCAGCAAGATTATTTAACCGTCCTGAGCTTACTGTATTAAAAATTGTACCTGAAGAATAAATATAAATTTAGATAATTTTTAATAGATTTAGGTACCTTACCAAAAAAATGGGAGCGCCCGCGGACGGCTTTTAGCCGTCCCTGCGAAAACGCAGGAAGCGCATATTTAATGCGCTTCGCGGGCGCCCCTATCTACATGTTAGATATTTTTGTTTTGCCAGAATACTTGCGTTATTATAATAATAACATGCTACATAAAAAATAACCCCGGATAAAGTTAGTCTTTATCCGGGGTGTTTTTTATAATATTATATTAAAATTCAAGTTTACTTTCTATATATGATACTAATTGATCAATTTTCATTCTTTCCTGCTGCATTGTATCACGGTCACGTACAGTCACGCAGCCGTCTTCTTGACTTTCAAAGTCATAAGTAATGCAAAACGGAGTGCCTATTTCATCCTGGCGGCGATAACGTTTACCAATAGAACCTGCATCGTCATATTCCACCATAAAATGTTTTGCAAGCATATCATAAACCTGTTGAGCGCCTTCTCCTATTTTTTTGGAAAGTGGGAATACAGCAGCTTTAATAGGAGCCAATGCCGGATGCAGACGTAATACAGTACGTACATCGTTTTTAGCTTCATCAACTACTTCTTCATCATAAGCATCGCATAAAAATGCGAGAGCTACACGGTCAGCACCTAACGATGGCTCTATAACATATGGAATATAATGTTCTTTTGCATCCTGATCAAAATATTCAAGGCTCTTACCTGAATGCTCCTGATGCTGAGTAAGGTCAAAATTAGTACGGTCGGCAATACCCCATAATTCACCCCAACCAAATGGGAATAAAAATTCTATATCGGTTGTTGCATTGGAATAATGGGATAATTCCTTTTGTTCATGATCGCGAAGTTTAATATTTTCATCTTTAATACCTAAAGATAACAGGAAATTATGGCAATAATCCTTCCAATATTTAAACCATTCCAGATCAGTACCAGGTTTACAGAAAAATTCTAATTCCATCTGCTCAAATTCACGTGTTCTAAATATAAAATTACCTGGCGTTATTTCATTTCTAAAAGATTTACCTACCTGAGCTACACCAAACGGTATTTTTTTACGGGATGTACGCTGAATATTAGCAAAGTTAACAAATATACCCTGTGCAGTTTCAGGACGAAGATATATTTCGTTTTTAGCGTCTTCAGTAACACCCTGGAAAGTTTTAAACATAAGATTAAACTTACGTATATCTGTAAAATTATTTTTACCGCATTCCGGACAGCATATATTATTATCTCTAATATACTGGCTCATTTCTTCAAAGCTCCAACCAGCTGGATTAACGCCTGTATCTTCTATTAGCTTATCAGCACGGTGACGGGTTTTACATTCCTTACAATCCATAAGCGGATCTGAAAAACCTCCTACATGGCCAGAAGCTACCCATACCTGTGGATTCATTAATATAGCTGAATCTAAACCTACATTCCATTTTGATTCCTGGACAAATTTACGCCACCATGCTCTTTTTACATTATTTTTAAATTCTACTCCTAAAGGGCCATAATCCCATGTATTAGAAAGACCGCCGTATATTTCTGATCCTGAATAAACAAATCCTCTGCCTTTACATAAGGCTACGATCTTTTCCATACTTTTTTCTTTATTTGAAAGCATAAACCCATACCCCTTATTTATTATTTATTTAAAGCTATCTTTTTTATATTAATCTTATGCCTTCAAAATGTCAATATATAATAATAATTTTAAATCTAACATTTATACAAATTTTTCATATAGCATACATATGTTGACAAATATATTATGTAAACATATGCCATGTTAATCTTTTAATAGTTATTATTATAAAGTTTTCAACATATAATACCAATCAGCTTGTTTTAGCATGATTTCTACCTTTAATATGTTGAAAACTATGTTGAAAATGTTGATAACATATTATTTTATTTATTTTTTACTTTTGTTATATTTTACTTTTAGTATACACACTTTATGTATACTCTTGAAATCAATTTCATGTTTATACATATAAAAGGCCATATAATGAATAAAAATTCATTATATGGCCCAAATATTAAAATTTAATCAAACATTTTCAAATTTGTAGCTTTATATAAAATTATTAGAAAACAACTATCAAGAATTTATAAAATATTTTTATCTTTTACTGAGAGGTATATATTGTTTATCTTCTAAAACAGCTTTATATGCCGGACGGATTATTTTGCCTTCAAAAGCTACTTCTTCTATACGATGTGCGCACCAACCGGCTATTCTTGAAATAGCAAACATAGGAGTATATAAATCGGATGGTATGCCTAAAGATTTATAGACAAGGCCTGAATATAAATCTACATTAGCGCACATAACTTTTTCTACACCCTTTTGTTCTATAAAAGCTTTAGGTGTAAGACGTTCTACTGATTCATATAATTTAAATTCTTCGCCAAATCCTTTTGATTCAGCAAGATGTTTAGCATATTTTTTGAGAAGTACAGCTCTAGGATCGGATAAAGTATAAATTGCATGGCCCATACCATAAATAAGCCCTGAACCGTCTCCAGCTTCCTTTCTCATTATCTTGCCAAGGTAATTACACAGCTCGTCGTCATCATTCCAGTCTTTTACATTTTGTTTTACATCTTCCATCATCTGGCTGACCTTTTCATTTGCTCCGCCATGTTTTGGTCCTTTTAATGAACCTAAAGCGGCAGCTATTGCCGAATATGTATCAGTACCAGATGAAGAAAGTACCCTTGTTGTAAATGTTGAGTTATTACCGCCGCCATGTTCAGCATGTAATATAAGCATTAAATCAAGCAGACGAGCTTCTTCTTCAGTAAAGTTCTTATCCGGTCTAAGCGATCTTAATATTGTCTGAGCTGTATTAAGTTTATCATCCAATGGATGAATAAACATGGTTTCATGATCATATACCCTGCGTTTTACCTGGTATGCATTTACCATTATAACAGGCAATCTTGCAATAAGCTGAATGGATTGCCTTATCATATTTTCAATTGAACAATCATCTGGATTTGGATCAAATGAATATAATGCTAATACAGAACGAGCTAATTTATTCATGATATTTTTAGACGGAGCTTTTATTATCATGTCTTCTGTAAAATTAGGCGGAAGCTGTCTGGCTTCTATTAAAACCTCATTAAAAGTATCAAGCTGTTCTTTTGTAGGAAGCTGGCCGAATAATAATAACCAGCATACTTCTGCAAAGCCATATCTATTTTCATTTAAACATCCATTAACAATATCATATATATCAATTCCTCTGTAGACTAATCGTCCTTCATCAGGAATTTTTTCACCTTCACTTATCAAATACCCATGAACGTTACATATAGTCGTAAGACCGGCTCTTACACCTGAACCGGAACTATTTCTTAATCCACGTTTTACTTGATAACGTTCATAATATTCAGGAGATATTGAGTTATTTTTTCTATATTCTCCGCATAAATTATTTAATGCATACATAATAAATTCTTTGGTCTTTGGATATTCCATTAGTCCACCCCTTTTTTATTTATTTTTTAGGTATTTATAAATTCATTTTAGCATACCATTATTTATAAATTTATATTTTATATAATAAATAATACATTCACAATTATTTTATGTCAATATAATTATAACAAATATTATATGGATTTTGAATTTTTTCTCTAAAATTACTGCAATTTATGTCTTTAAATTACTTTTTCTTTTGTTTTATTCGCAAAAAATGCAGGAAAAATGCAAATATCATTCTTATTCAAGGAGAAGAAGATTATGAAAAAGATTATTATCCCTATCATTATTCTATTTATACTTTTATTATTTATCCCATTATTATCAGGTGTAGATAATACAGATCTTTTATTAAAAGGACAAGATACGTCATTAATTGATTCATCCGGTAGCCTTTTAGATAATACAACGTCTGCAGAAAGTTCCGTATCATCCGATGTCAGCGATAATGAAAACAATACAAACAATACTGAAACAAATAATGAATTTATACTATTGGATAAATCCAATGGAAAACTTATAAAATTATCCGAATTTGATTATGTCTGCGGTGCAGTAGCATCCGAAATGCCGGCATCATATGGTGATGAAGCATTAAAAGCTCAAGCTATCGCCAGTTATACCAATGCATATCGTCTTCGCGCAATACAGTTGCAAAATCCTGATCCAGATTTAAAAGGCGCACATCTTGATTGTGATACATCTAAGAATTATGGATATCTTTCCTGGGAAAAAGCAAAAGAAAGATGGGGCGATAATTATGAAACATATAAAAGTAAAATAGAAGCTGCAGTAAAAGCTGTTGAAAACAAATTACTTACATATAACGGCGAAGCTATATTAGCCGCATATCATGCTATAAGCAATGGC
Source organism: uncultured Clostridia bacterium (assembly GCA_944384895.1). Lineage (GTDB taxonomy): Bacteria > Bacillota > Clostridia > Oscillospirales > Acutalibacteraceae > RGIG7067. The sequence goes on from CALWVB010000115.1 coordinate 20,523, forward strand.
AAAACTGAAAAATCCAGTTTATATTGGGGAACTGATTTGCCATATTTACAGCCTGTCGACAGCGCTTATGATAAAGAAGCTGAAAATTACCAGACAAGTATTTCAATTACAAAAGATGAACTTGAAAATGCTTTATCCGAACAATTTCCATCTATTAAAATTACTGGTGATCCATCATCATGGATTACAAATTTACAATTAACTGATAGCGGAAGCGTTATAGATGCACAGATTTGTAATAATACAATAACCGGAGCGCAATTACGCACCTTATTAAATCTTCGTTCAGCCTGCTTCACTATAGAACCACAGGACGACTGCATAAAGCTTATTGTCAAAGGTTATGGCCATGGTATTGGTATGAGCCAATATGGAGCCGGGCGAATGGCTGCAGATGGAAAGACTTGGGAAGAAATTGTAAAGCATTATTATACTGGCATAGAAATTACAGATAAACCTTAATCAAATTAGATTTTATGATAAAACAATTTAAAAAAGGACGCTTATGATATTTTAAGCGTCCCTTTTTTATAATTTAGTGATAGAATATTTAGTTTATTCTTCAGTTTGTTCAGCTTCCGGCTGTTTTTTGATCTTTTCCATTTTTACTCTTGCTATACGTCTATCCTCAATAGATTCCACTGTAAACATAACGCCGTTTACTTCTATAGAAGGTTGTTCGCCATTTTTAGGAATACGTTTTAATCTATCAAGTATAAGTCCGCCGACCGTATCATAATCGCCTTCAGGAAGTTCAATATCCAATAAATCTGAAGCTTCATCAATAGTAGTTGTACCATCTACTGTAAAAGTATTTTCATTGACTTGAATCATTTCCTCATCTTCATCATCAAATTCATCCTGAATATTTCCCACGATTGATTCTAATAGGTCTTCCATTGTTACAATACCAGAAGTTCCGCCATATTCATCAGCTATAACAGCCATTTGTAATTTTAATGCTGTTAATTCATTAAATAATTCACTGCATTTTTTGCCTTCAGGAACAAAATATGGTTCATGCATTAAACTTGTAAGAGTAATATTCTCCGGAAGATTATTTCCAACATATTTTAGTAAATCTTTAACATAAATAATACCTAATATATCATCTAAATCATCATGATAAACCGGTATTCTTGAATATCCATTTTCAATAGATAATTTTACTACTTCATCTATAGAAGATATATCTTCTATAGCGCATACATCAATTCTATGGGTCATTATTTCATCAACAGTTATATCGTCAAATTCAAATATATTGTTGATCATTTCCCGTTCGCTTTCTTCTATAACGCCGTGTTCTTCACCTTCATCTACCATCATAAGTATTTCTTCCTGAGTAACTGTTTCCTTATTTGCATTTGGATCCATTCCAAATAATCGAACTACAGCGTTTGTAGATGCTGTTAGAAATGCTATAAAAGGTTTAGTAACCACTCTTATGGCATTTAATATACCGCCCACACCATAAGATATTTTTTCGCTTTTCTGCATTGCAATTCTTTTTGGTACAAGTTCGCCAAATACCAATGTAAAATATGACAATAGCATTGTAATTAAAACAGTTGATATGCCATAGATAAGCGACCTGTAATCAGGAAAATGTTTTGCTACTGCATTGGTTATAAGTTCAGCAAATGATGTAGCTGCTACAGCGGAAGCTAAGAAACCGGATAATGTTACCCCAACTTGTATAGTAGCTAGGAAACTACTTGGACTGCTTGTTAATTTTACTAAAGTTTTTGCTTTTTTATTTCCTTCTTCAGCATCTTTTTTTAGTTTATTATCATTTAATGATATAATCGCTATTTCAGATGCTGCAAAAAATGCATTTAGCATTATCAGCAAAATAAGCAAAATAATTTTAAAAAGTATATCCGAGCCACTAATAGTTTGTGTTACAGTTTGAGCATTTACAGACAGAATATTAAGCATACTGTCAGGATCCATAAATAAACCCCTTTCAAGAGTTAAATTAATATTTAGATTTAATTATAAATCTATGTTTTATTATAATATATATTTTTTTATTCTTTGTCAAACAAAATAACCAAAATATAAAAATATAATAAAAAAATCTATTATTATTTATAAACAAAGGTAGTTTAAATAACACATAACAAAAAAATATGTAAAAAGCATATTGATAATAATATAAGCACCGCCTAAAAAGGGGGCGCCTGCGCAGCGCATCTTTTAGATGCGCTAAAAGCAAAATAATTTAGTATTAAAGTAACTTGAGATGAATATTTAGAAACAGGCAATTTTTTAATGTTCTCAGCATATTTTTTGAAAAAATTATTTTGCGTAAAGCAGCCATATTTTATATGGCTGCGCGCAGGCGCCCCTATATTGCAAAGTAACATAAGAGAAAATATTTATAGTGAAAATATATTTGCTTTTATATATTTTCATTTTCTTTTGTGTAATTTAGATTAAAATAGTCTAGTTAAAAAAATATTATAATTATTTATAATTATAATGTTATAATATCATAATAATTGTAATTATAGAAAAAATACACTTAATAATGTAAGTTTTTAATAAAATTTTCAATTATTCATTGTAAATTTATTAAGAAAACTGTCGTTTATTCCCTTTACAATAAGTCATAAAAATGTTAATATTTTATCAGCGGTAATTTATTTTTTATCGCAGTCTTTTTCGTGCCATTTTAATGGTACGGAATTTTATATATAAAGTTGTTTATTTTTATTAACATGCTTTCAATCGCAATTCAATATTTTCAAAGGGAGGATTTTTTGAAAATGCCTAGAAAAATGAAAACTATGGATGGTAACAACGCTGCCGCACATGTATCATATGCGTTTACCGATGTTGCTGCTATCTATCCAATCACACCATCTTCAGTAATGGCTGAAGAAACAGACAAATGGGCTGCCGGAGGATTAAAAAATGTATTCGGCAAAGAAGTAAGAGTTGTTGAAATGCAATCTGAAGGCGGTGCTTCCGGCGCCGTTCATGGTTCACTTGCAGCTGGTGCTCTTACAACAACATACACCGCATCGCAGGGTCTCCTTCTCATGATCCCTAACATGTATAAAATGGCCGGTGAACTTCTTCCAAGTGTTATTCATGTATCAGCCCGTGCTTTAGCATCACATGCGCTTTCAATTTTTGGCGACCATTCTGATATTTATGCATGCCGTCAGACTGGTTATGCTATGCTTTGTTCTTCCAATCCTCAGGAAGTTATGGATCTTGGTGCTGTAGCACATCTGTCCGCTATAAAAGGTCGTGTACCATTCCTTCATTTCTTTGATGGTTTCCGTACCTCCCATGAAATTCAGAAAATCGAAACATGGGATTATGATGATCTTGCTGAGATGCTTGATTGGGATGCTGTAGATGCATTCCGCCGCCGTGCTCTTAATCCTGAACATCCAGTTCTCCGCGGCACTGCACAAAATCCTGATATCTTCTTCCAGGCTCGTGAAGCATGTAACAAATACTATGATGAAATAGTTGATGTTACAATTGATTATATGAATAAAGTTAACGCTAAAATCGGTACAGATTACAAACCGTTTAACTATTATGGTCCAGCTGATGCTGAAAGCATTATCATCGCTATGGGCTCTGTATGCGATACAATTGAAGAAACAATTGATTATCTCAATGCAAAAGGCGAAAAAGTTGGCCTTGTTAAAGTTCGTCTTTACCGTCCATTCTCTGCAAAACATCTTCTCAGCGTAATTCCAGAAACAACAAAGAGAATTTCTGTACTTGACAGAACAAAAGAACCTGGTTCTATCGGCGAACCTCTCTATCTTGATGTTGTTGCAGCTCTTCGTGACAGCATGTTTGCTAATATTCCTGTTTATACAGGTCGTTATGGCCTTGGTTCAAAAGATACAAATCCAGGTCAAATTATAGCTGTTTACCGCAATATGGAAAGCGATAATGCTAAACCTCGCTTTACAATCGGTATTGAAGATGATGTTACAAATCTTTCTCTTGAAATAGGTGAAAATCCTGATACAACTCCAGCTGGTACAACATCATGTAAGTTCTGGGGTCTTGGTGCTGACGGTACTGTTGGCGCTAATAAAAACTCCATTAAAATTATCGGCGACCATACCGATATGTATGCACAAGGTTACTTTGCATATGACTCTAAAAAATCCGGCGGCGTAACAATTTCCCATCTCCGCTTTGGTAAAGAAAAAATTAAATCCACATACTTTGTATCAAAAGCTGACTTTGTTGCATGTCATAATCCATCATACATTGATAAATATGATATGGTAGAAGACTTAAAGCCAGGTGGAACATTCCTTCTTAACTGTGCTTGGGATGATACTCAGCTTGACGCTCATATTCCAGCAAAAGCTAAGAGATATATTGCTCAAAACAATATTCAATTCTATACAATCGACGCTACTCATATTGCTAAAGAATTAGGTCTTGGCGGCCGTGTTAATACTATCCTCCAAGCTGCATTCTTCAGCCTTGCAAATATTATCCCAGTTGACGATGCAACTAAATTTATGAAAGATGCTGCTACAAAATCATACGGCAAAAAAGGCGAAAAAGTTGTTAAGCTCAATCACGACGCTATTGACCGTGGTCTTGTAGGTTCTAAGAAAGTTAACGTACCTGCTTCTTGGGCAGATGCTAAAGATGAAGCTGTTGCACATGATAATATCCAAGGACGTCCAGAAGTCGTTAAATTTGTTAAGGATATCCTCCAGCCTGTTAATGCACAGCGCGGCGATAAACTCCCTGTTTCTACATTTGTAGACGCTGCCGACGGTACATTCCCACAAGGTACTGCCGCATATGAAAAACGTGGTATTGCTGTTGACGTACCAGAATGGAATCCAAACAATTGTATCCAATGTAACTTCTGTTCTTATGTATGTCCACATGCAGTTATTCGTCCATTTGCCCTTACTGATGAAGAAGTAGCTGCTGCTCCAGAAGGCATTAAAGCTCTTCCAATGACTGGCGTTGCAGATAAGAAATTTGCTATTGCTATCACTGTTCTTGACTGTACAGGATGTGGCGCTTGCGCTAATGTATGTCCAGGTAAGAAAGGTGAAAAAGCTCTTACAATGAAACCAATCGAAACTCAGATGGCTATGCAGCCTGTATTCGACTATGTAAGAACTCTTGATGAAAAACCTGAAGTATTTGATAAATTCAAAGTAGATACAGTTAAAGGTTCTCAGTTTAAACAGCCTCTCCTCGAATTCTCCGGCGCTTGCGCAGGCTGTGGTGAAACACCATATGCTAAACTTGCTACACAGCTCTTCGGCAATAAGATGTATATAGCTAATGCTACTGGTTGTTCCTCAATCTGGGGCGGTTCTGCACCTTCTACACCATATACAGTTAATAAGAAAGGCGAAGGTCCTGCATGGGCTAACTCCCTCTTTGAAGATAACGCTGAATTTGGTTATGGTATGGCTATTGCACAGAGCGCTATGCGTTCCCGTCTTGCAGATTCTGTAAAAGCTATTGCTGAAATCGGTTCTGATGATATTAAAGCTGCTGCAGCAAATTGGTTTGATACATTTGCATCAACACTTGATAACGATGCTGCTACAAAAGAACTCATCGCTGCTCTTGAAAAAGTACAGGGTGAAGGCGAAGATGCTAAACTTGCTAAGAAGATTCTTGCTGATAAAGACTTCCTTGCTAAGAAATCTCAGTGGATCCTCGGCGGCGACGGTTGGGCATATGATATCGGTTTCGGCGGCCTTGATCATGTTATCGCTTCTGGTGAAGATGTAAATATCCTTGTATTTGATACAGAAGTTTATTCTAATACAGGCGGACAGGCTTCTAAAGCTACACCAGTTGGTTCTGTTGCTCAGTTCGCAGCTTCTGGTAAAGCTACTAAGAAGAAAGATTTAGCTGGCATCGCAATGAGCTATGGTTATGTATACGTTGCTCAGGTAGCTATGGGCGCTGATCGTAATCAGTGTATCAAAGCTTTCAAAGAAGCTGAATCTTATCATGGTCCATCTATCCTTATCTGCTATGCTCCATGTATCAACCATGGTATCAAAGGCGGTATGGGTATTGCTCAGGAAGAAGAAAAGAAAGCTGTAGAAGCTGGTTATTGGCATCTCTTCCGCTTTAATCCAGCTCTTGCTGACGAAGGTAAGAATCCATTCTCACTTGACAGCAAAGCTCCAAAAGCTTCTTACCGTGACTTTATTCTCGGTGAAGTACGTTATAACAGTCTTACACGTGCATTCCCAGATCGTGCTGAAAAACTCTTTGAAAAGGCTGAAAAAGTTGCTGCTGATAAATATGAACATCTTGTTCGTTTGCAGAAACTTTATGAAGAAGAATAATATCCATTAGGATAATGTTACAAGCCACCGGCTGTACCGGTGGCTTGTTTTGTGTCCACTTATTTGTATCTCTTTATTTGAATTATGATATCCTTAGAAATTTGCAAGTGTACTATTAATACCAAGACTATTTGCCATATATTTTTACTTTTTGCGTTATTGTTAACGTCTTCTTGATTTGTTTAAATAATTCATCTAGACAAATCAAATCTTTTCGTAATCCATCAGCATATTTGTCAGAGATTTGGTATGCTTCCTATTTTATTATGATGTTTTAATTAAATTAAGCCCTTAAGGCTAAAATCGACCTTAGGGCTTATTTGTTTTTTACAGCATTGAATTTGTATATTATATCTGATATAATAATAAAATATATTAATTATTATAAAAGGGGTGGCTTTAACTGTGCCTATAAAAATACCGGATACATTACCGGCTTTAAATGTTCTTGAATCGGAAAATATATTTGTTATGACACATGAGCGTGCCCTTCATCAGGATATACGTCCGCTTCATATTTTAATATTAAATCTTATGCCTACAAAAATTGAGACTGAAACTCAATTGCTTCGTTTATTAGGTAATACAGCTTTACAGGTAGAAATAGATTTACTGCAAACTGCTACTCATAAATCTAAAAATACTCCTGCACAGCATCTTCTATCGTTTTATAAAGTATTTGATGATATAAAGCACAGAAAATATGACGGTATGATTATAACCGGAGCTCCTGTAGAACAAATGGAATATGAGCAAGTCAATTATTGGGATGAACTATGTGAAATTATGGCATGGTCAAAAACCAATGTTTTTTCCACTTTACATATTTGTTGGGGCGCTCAGGCTGGATTATATTATCATTATGGTATACCTAAATATCCTACTCCAAGAAAGCTTTCGGGTATAT
>CALWVB010000116.1 GCA_944384895.1 uncultured Clostridia bacterium
TGATAACATCCGCGTTAAACAGCTTAGTAAAAACTTTTATATTGTAGGTGACTTTGAAAATGACGTTACATATGATAAACCAGCCATATCCCCGCGTGTTAATATTGTAGCTGCTCTCCAGGCTGATGTTATTTTAAAATATTACATGGATAAAGCTATATTGCCTTAAAACAAACAACTTATAAATATAAAAGTAATTTATTAAAGGAAACATCTCTGTATACGTTACCGTAAAAAAGGGGCGCCTGCGTGCAACCATATGAAATATGGTTGCCAAATGCAAAATAATTCTCCATATAAAGATGATGAGTATTTAAGATAATACTAGTTTCTATTATTAACTCAACCTGAGTATAATAAGAATTATTTTGCGTAAAGCGCATCACAGATGCGCTGCGCAGGCGCCCCATAAACGGTACTTTTACATTATCTATTGCTTATCTATATTAGTTTTATAATTTATTTTTTGTTTTGAGTGATTTTAATTATCTTAGTAAACGGCTATGTTAATATAAATTACAAATTTACAGATTAATTAAAGTATTAAGTATTATAATTAAAATTAATCTTTAGTAAAGCTGTCAGTAAGGGACAACTGCGTAAGTGTATCCTATTTAGATGCAATTACTACAAAATGCTGTCATATGAAATGGTTATTTAGAAGCAAAACTAAGTTATTCTAGATGACAGTATTTATTTGCATCAGCGGACATTCGTCTGCCTGCGGGCGGCATACTTCCTTATCAGCATAATTTCTTTCGTTATTCTAAAGCTACTATTAAAATAACTTAATTAGTTATATTTTTACTTTGTTTTATTTTTATAAAATTTTTTATGGATTATTTTAATATTATTGAAAAGGATAATAAACAATATGATAAATGAAATAAAAAGACAAAAATTAGATTTCCCCCTTTATTGTATAACGGCGCAAAACCTATCAAAAGGCCGAGATAATATTCAAGTTGTACGCAATATGATAGAAGGCGGCGCAAAAATAATACAATACAGGGAAAAATACCGTGAAATACGGAAGAGATATGAAGAATGTATGATAATCCGTGAAATGACAAAAAAAGCAGGTGTTACATTTATAATAAACGATAATATTGATATTGCGCTGTTAGTTAAACCAGATGGAGTTCATATCGGCCAGGATGATATTCCAATAAAAGAAGTACGCAAACTTGTCGGCGAAGATATGATAATAGGTTTATCCACTCATTCGCCTCAGCAGGCGCTGGAAGCGGTACAAAACGGCGCTGATTATATTGGTGTAGGTCCGGTATATAAGACATATACAAAAGATAATGTATGCGATCCGGTTGGCCTTGAATATGTCCGTTTTACTGCAGAAAATATTGATATCCCGCGCGTAGTTATAGGCGGCATAAAAGAATATAATATGCATGAAGTAATTGAAGCTGGTGCAAAATGCATATGTCTTGTCTCCGACATCGTAGGAGCGAATGATATTAAAGCAAAAGTTAAATCAATACTTAGTAAATTAAATAAATAAGTTGCTTTTTACGGCTATGTAGTTTTTTAAAATTTACATAGCCTATTTATTTATAGAATAAAGTGATAAAAATTTTATGGTTATAGAATTAATTACCAAAGACATGCCCATAATTATGTAAACAAATTGTTAAAAGTAAAAAATTCCATAATTAGTACTTGATTTTTCCTGTGCAAGTGTTAAAATATAATTAGCACTCAAGGAAGTTGAGTGCTAATTATTAGAAAAATTTTCAGGGAGGCATTTTCAATGACAATAAAACCGTTAGCTGACAGAGTTGTAATTAAAATGATTGAAGCAGAAGAAACAACTAAAAGCGGTATTATATTAACAGGTTCCGCTAAAGAAAAACCACAGGTAGCTGAGGTTATAGCTGTCGGACCGGGCGGTCTTGTCGACGGCAAGGAAGTTGTTATGAATGTTAAAGTTGGTGATAAAGTTATCACAAGCAAATATTCAGGAACAGAAGTTAAAGTTGATTCTGAAGAATGCATTATTGTCCGTCAGTCCGATATCCTTGCAATTGTTGAATAAGCCCAGTTTTAGGATAATACATTTACATTGATATATTTGTTATATAATTAGGAGGTAATATAAGTGGCTAAACAAGTTATATATGGCGAAGAAGCTCGTAAATCCTTACAAGAAGGTATTAATAAACTTGCTGATACAGTTGTTATCACATTAGGTCCAAAGGGAAGAAATGTTGTGCTTTCCAAACAATTTGGCGCTCCTCTTATCACAAATGATGGTGTGACAATCGCAAAAGAAATCGAGCTGGAAGATCCATTTGAAAATATGGGAGCGCAGCTTGTAAAAGAGGTTGCCACAAAAACTAATGATATCGCAGGCGACGGTACAACAACCGCTACTCTTTTAGCTCAGGCTATTATCCGCGAAGGTATGAAGAATGTTGCTGCAGGCGCAAATCCAATGCTTGTAAAACGCGGTATTCAAAAGGCTGTTGATGTAACAGTAGAAGCATTAATTAAAAATTCAAAAACAGTAGACGGCAGCGATGATATTGCTCGTGTAGCAACAATTTCAGCAGGTGATGAATTTATCGGTAATCTTATTGCTGAAGCTATGGATAAAGTATCATCTGATGGCGTTATAACTGTAGAAGAATCAAAAACAGCTGAGACATATTCAGAAGTTGTTGAAGGTATGCAGTTTGACCGTGGATATATTTCACCATATATGGTAACTGATACAGATAAAATGGAAGCTGTTATCAAAGATGCATATATCCTTATTACAGATAAGAAAATTACTAATATTCAGGAAATTTTACCTCTTCTTGAACAAATCGTACAGTCAGGTAAAACACTTGTTATAATCGCTGAAGATGTAGAAGGCGAAGCTCTTGCTACTATTCTTGTTAATAAACTTCGCGGTACATTTAATTGTGTAGCTGTAAAAGCTCCTGGTTTCGGTGATAGACGTAAAGAAATGCTCCGTGATATCGCTATTTTAACAGGCGGTACAGTTATTTCTGAAGAACTTGGTATAGAACTTAAAGATGCTAATATGAATATGTTAGGCCGTGCAAGCCAAGTTAAAGTACAAAAAGAAAATACAATCATTGTAGGCGGCGCTGGTAATACTGATGAAATACAATCCCGTGTTGCACAAATTCGCAGCCAGATTGAAAATACAACATCTGATTTTGATCGTGAAAAACTTCAGGAACGTCTTGCTAAGCTTGCTGGCGGCGTAGCTGTTATTAAAGTCGGCGCTGCAACAGAAGTTGAAATGAAAGAAAAGAAACTTCGTATTGAAGATGCTCTTTCAGCTACAAAAGCTGCTGTTGAAGAAGGTATTGTAGCAGGCGGCGGTACAGCACTTCTTAATGCTTCCAAAGCTTTAGCAGATGCTATTAATGCTACTGAAGAAGGCGATGTTAAAACTGGTATGAAGATCGTATACCGTTCACTTGAAGAACCAGTACACCAGATCGCTAAAAATGCAGGTCTTGAAGGTTCTGTAATAATTGATAAAATCAGAAATGCTGAAAAAGTCAATTATGGTTTTGATGCTCTCCATGAACAATATGTTGATATGATCTCAGCTGGTATTGTTGACCCAACTAAGGTTACACGTTCTGCATTACAGAATGCAGCTTCTGTATCTGCTATGGTTCTTACAACAGAATCATTAGTTGCTGATATAAAAGAAGATAATCCAGCTCCAGCAATGCCTGCACAGGGTATGGGCGGTATGTATTAATATAAATCTAAATATTAATATAATAGCTAAATTAATATTGCGTCTTGCAGTAATATTACTGCAAGACGTTTATTTTTTTATTAATAAAAAAATTTTTTATGCAAAAAATAATATAAATGCTTTACCAAATAGTAAGGAAATGATATAATGTCTTGTCAGGTAATATTTGTTTTATAAATAAAATTTATCCAAAGGAGGATAAACAGGTATAATGAGTAAGTATACAAAAGAGGATATTATTAGAATTGTCAATGAAGAAAATATACGTTTTATTCGTCTGCAATTTACTGATATTGCAGGTGCGTTAAAGAATGTAGCTATAACAAAAAGTCAGTTAATAAAAGCTCTTGATAATCAATGTATGTTTGATGGTTCTTCTATAGAAGGATTTGTCCGTATAGAAGAATCTGATATGTATTTAGTACCAGATATTGATACATTTGTAATATATCCTTGGAAAACTGTTGCAAAAACTGCTCGTCTTATATGTGATGTATATCGTCCGGATGGACATCCGTTTGCTGGAGATCCAAGAAGTGTATTAAGAAAAGTTCTTAAAGATGCAGAAGATATGGGATTTACATTTAATGTAGGTCCTGAATGTGAATTTTTCCTTTTTGAAAAAGATGAAAATGGTTTTGCAACAACTATTACCAGAGATAGAGGTTCTTATTTTGAAATGGGACCTGTCGATTTAGGTGAAGTAGCTCGTTCAGAAATATGTTTAGCTCTTGAAGATATGGGTTATGTTATAGAAGCATCTCATCATGAAGTAGGCCATGGCCAGCATGAAGTTGATTTTAAATATGGTAATGCATTAAAAGCAGCTGATGATATTGTAACATTTAAGCTTGCTGTTAAATCTATTGCTAATCAGCATAACTTATATGCAACATTCATGCCAAAACCATTATATGGTGAAGCTGGTTCTGGCATGCATATCAATATGTCACTCAGCAAAGATGGCAAAAATATATTTAATGATCCTAATGGATTAAATGGTTTATCAAAAACTGCTTATTCTTTTATAGCTGGTTTATTAGAGCACTGTAAAGGGATGACAGCTATAACAAATCCTCTTGTAAACTCATATAAACGTCTTATACCAGGTTTTGAAGCACCTGTATATATTGCATGGTCTGCTGAAAATCGTAGCCCGCTTGTAAGAATACCAGCTTCCCGTGGCGAAGGTACTAGAATAGAACTACGCAATCCTGACCCATCTGCAAATCCTTATCTTGTTTTAGCTTTATGTCTTGCTGCCGGGCTTGATGGAATAAAACGCGGTCTTACTCCTCCAGATCCAGTTGATGGAAACATATTCCAGTATACTGAAGACGAACTTGAAGAAATGGGTATTGAAAAAATACCATATTCTTTAAAAGCCGCTATCAGCTCGATGAAAAAAGATAAATTAGTTCGTGAAACTTTGGGAGAGCATATCTTTAAAACTTATATAAGTCATAAGACTCATGAATGGGATGAGTATAGTATGATGGTTACACGTTGGGAAATTGAAAGATATCTCCCTAGATATTAATAGGCATTATAAATTTAAATTAAAAGAGCAGGTATAAAAATTTATACCTGCTCTTTTATTATATTAACATAAAAATTTTAGCATCTAAGCATTAAAACTCCTACAACAATTAATGCAATACCACCTACAACTACTAATACAACAGGAGGACAAAATAATGCAATTAATAGTCCTATACCAAGAGCTATAGCAATAAGTCCTTTCCCGGAAGATCTGCGACGCATAATTGCACTCCCCTTTTATCTGAATATTAATCAATTAATATTTTAAGATTAATAACATTTTACTCAGTTAAGAGCAATTATGTGATGAATTTTTTTAATTTATTTCTAAAAATTAAGAAATGGCATTATTTTTCCCAATCTTTTATATCTTTAACTTTATTATACATTTCTACATAACTGTCATATCTAGTTTTTTGTATATTTCCCTTTTCAACTTCTTGACGTATTCTGCAACCTTTTTCTTTTACATGAGCGCATGAAGTAAATTTACATTTATTTATAAATGGAGCAAATTCTCTAAAAGTAAACTGTAACTCATCTTTATGAATAATCTCGCATTTTTCTAAATCAAGTGAAGAAAAGCCAGGTGTATCGGCTATATATCCGCCATTATTTATTTTGTATAATTCTACCTGTCTTGTAGTATGTCGTCCTCTGCCAAGCTTTTTGCTTATATCGTTAGTTTTCAAATTTAAACCTAGGTTTATTAAATTTAATAAGCTTGATTTTCCTACGCATGAATTACCAGTAAATGCACTAATTTTGCCGGACATAATATTTTTTATTTCATTAATACCTTGTCCAGTAATAGAAGATGCTATAATTGTAGTAAATCCGGTTTTATTATAAATATTATAAATTTCATCAGTATTAGCTAAATCACATTTTGTTATTACAATAATAGGTTCAATATTTTTATATTCAGCGATAGCTATTAAATTATCGATTATTAATGTATTTGGCGCAGGATCACATATAGATACCACAATAATAAGCTGGTCTAAATTAGCAACAGGCGGCCTTATTAAGACATTTTTACGCTGTAATACCTCATTTATGACTGCTGTTTTATCTGTATCTTCTTCATTAATAGAAATATTAACTCTATCTCCAGCTACTGGAGTCATATTTAATTTTCTAAATATACCTCTTGCTTTACATTCGTATATTTTTTCGGCGGCTTCAACATAATAGAAGCCGCCGACACCTTTTATAATAATACCTGAAAAATTATTATCCATTATATATATCCTTTTTTCAAAGCTTTTATCCTTCCATATTAGGTTCCTGGAAATTATAAGAATTAGTTTTTGTTACATTACCTGTAGCAAAATTTACATTATATAAGATATAATCATTATATCCTGTATCTGGATAAGCACTTATAGTAACTCTAACCGTACCTTCGCCTGATCCGGTTATATTACTTGTATAAGTACCCTGAGACGTATTTAAAGCTGATGTTTGTTCTACTAATTCATCATTTTTATAAATTTTTAAATAAACGTCAACAGATGCATTAGGAAGCGGAATATCAATAGAAATATTTTTTTCAGCTAAATTACCATTGCTTACAATTAAAGTAACTGTAGAACCTTCGTCAACAGTTTCTCCAACTTCAGGAGCACATTCGATTACTTCTCCAGCAGGT
>CALWVB010000117.1 GCA_944384895.1 uncultured Clostridia bacterium
ATAGTACCGCTGCTTCATTATGTAAAGATAATAATATTCCTATTTTAGTATTTAATATAAAAGATCCTCAAAATCTTGTAAAAGCTGCTATTGGCGAAAATATTGGAACAATTGTTATGAGAAAATAACTAAAAATATAATAAATATAAAAAATTTGCGTGCCGCTCGCTAACCAGCGGTAAATATAATCTATTATTAAAATAATAGTAAGGTATATTTGAAGGAGGCCATTATGCAAGAAGTATTTAAATCTGTAGAAAAAAAGATGAACAAATCACTTGATAACCAACTTTCCGAATATGCATCTATACGTGCAGGCCGTGCAAATGCAGGTGTTCTTGACAAAATTACTGTTGATTATTATGGAGCTGAAACTCCTATTAATCAGGTAGCCGCTGTATCAGTTGTAGAAGCACGTACACTTTTAATCCAGCCATGGGATGTTTCTGTATTAAGAGGTATTGAAAAAGCTATACTTAATTCTGATATTGGTATTAATCCACAAAATGATGGTAAAACTATCCGTCTTATTTTCCCACCTCTTACTGAAGAACGTCGTCGTGAAATTACTAAAAAAATCGCTAAAATATGTGAAGATACTAAAGTAGCTATCCGTTCAATCCGCAGAGATGGTATTGAAAAATTAAAAGCTATGAAAAAATCATCTGAAATTACAGAGGATGATTTAAAAGACGGTGAAAAACATATACAGGATTTAACTGATAAATACTGCAAAAAAGCTGATAAAAATTCCGAAGAAAAGACTAAGGAAATTATGGAAATATAATTTTTTATGTTGTAATTATTATTTTTGTACAAATATAAATAATAGGGTCGAAAAAGCTTTCGGCCCTATTATTGCGGATTTTATATTATATAAACGGTTTTATTTTTCATGGAGGTTTTATTTATATGTTTTTACCTATTAAGTTTTTCTTACGAAAAAAAACTAAAGATAATGATATTTTAACCGATATGAATCATAACCGTGAACATATCTTGCCAAAGCATATTGGTATTATTATGGATGGCAACGGCAGATGGGCTAAAAAGCATGGTAAAATGCGTTCAGCCGGCCATGTTGAAGGTGCACAACGTTTTAGAGAAATAGTAAAATACTGTGAAAAAATTGGTATTAAATATTTAACAGTTTATGCTTTTTCTACCGAAAATTGGCGCCGTCCTCAAGAAGAAGTCAATGGTATTATGAAACTATTCAAAGAATATTTAATTGAAGCCCTAACTGACTTCCAAAAAGAAAATATTAAAACCTGCTTTATTGGAGATAGAAGCGTTTTATCTAAAGAATTAATTGATTTAATGAACCAATGTGAAGAAGATACTAAAAATAAAACTGGTTTAGTACTAAATATTGCTATAAATTACGGCGGGCGAAATGAAATTGTCAAAGCTGTAAAAGAATTAGCAAAAGAATGTTTAGATGGTAAAATATTACCTGACGATATAACAGAACAATCTATATCACAACATTTATATACAGTAAATCAACCTGATCCTGATTTAATTATAAGGCCAAGCGGCGAATACCGCACTTCAAACTTTTTATTATGGCAATCTGCCTATTCTGAATATTATTTTGATAATATATTATGGCCTGATTATACTGGCAAAGATCTTGAACGGGCTATAGAAGCTTATTGTAAACGCAATCGCCGTTATGGCGGTATTTAATTTTGAATATTAGAATTTTGCTGGTAATATTTATCTCAGCAAAACATTTTTATATATTATAATATTTAGCTGTTTTATTGCAGCAGATTGGACTTCAAATTATGAAAAAACGTGTTATCACCGGTATACTGCTTGCTATAGCAGTAATTATTATATTAATTATAAATAATAATATTTTATTATGTGTTGCTGCAGCTGCTATGAGTGCATTTATGGTATTTGAACTTTTACGTGCATTAAATTATCATAAAGAAATATTTATTTCTTTAATATCACTTGCATATTCAATAATATTGCCATTTATGATGTTAGACCAGTTAATGCCTTATCTAGCAACTGTATTTATATCTTATATAATATTATTATTTTTAGCAATAATTGTTTCTTATAAAAGAATACGTCTTGAAAGTATAGGTATGCTTTTTACAATGAATTTTCTTATATATTTAGGTATAGGTTTACTTATACGTACCTTTACAGGAGATAATCTTGACGGTACATTTACCATTATAGTTATAATGATGTGTGCGTTTGTAACTGATACCTGTGCGTTTTTTACTGGTTTAGCTTTAGGTAAACATAAATTAGCCCCGGAAATCAGTCCAAAAAAGACAATAGAAGGCAGTATCGGTGGTTTTTTAGGCTGTATTGCAATTGTTGTATGTACTTCTCTTGTATATGAACACTACTTTTTGCAAGATGCCGGACATATTCAGTTTATACCATTAATTATAATAACCGCAGTAGGTTCTATAGCTGGTATGATAGGCGATTTAGCAGCTTCTATGATAAAACGGGCATGTAATATAAAAGATTTTGGGAAATTATTTCCAGGCCATGGCGGTGTATTAGACAGATGCGACAGCCTTATATTTGTCGCGCCTATTATGTTCGCTTTAATTAATATTTTCCCTATTATTATACGCTGAATGGAGATAAATCATGAATTCTATTATAATTTTAGGATCTACCGGATCAATCGGTACACAGGCTCTTGATGTAATAGATAAATTAAATATTAAAGTATCTGTATTAACAGCGCGTAAAAATATCACTCTTTTAGAAAAACAAATACGTAAATATAAACCGGAAATAGCTGTTGTTACTCAGGAAAAATATGCCTTACAATTAAGAGAAAATATAAAAGATACGAATTGTAAAGTTATTTGTGGTAAAGACAGTTTATGTCAGGCCGCATCTTATGAAAACGGCGATATGATATTAAATGCTTTAGTTGGAATTGCAGGTTTACTTCCGACTATGGCTGCTATCAATGCTGGAAAAGCTATAGCTTTAGCTAATAAAGAAACCTTAGCAACTGCTGGCAAATTAGTAATGAAAACGGCTAAAGATAAAAATATTCCTATATTGCCTGTGGACAGTGAACATGCTGCTATATTGCAATGTTTGCAGGGAGTACCGGAAAATTCCCTAAAAAAAATATTATTAACTGCATCAGGCGGCCCATTTTTAGGTAAAACTATTAATGATATGAAAAATATTACTCCTGATGAGGCTCTAAAGCATCCTAATTGGGATATGGGCGCAAAAATTACGATTGATTCAGCTACCATGATGAATAAAGGGTTGGAATTAATTGAAGCTGTTCATCTGTTTAATGTTAAGCCAGAACAGGTCCAGATTATAGTTCATCCTGAAAGTGTTATTCATTCAATGATAGAATTAAATGATAATTCTGTTATTGCTCAAATGGGTGTGCCTGATATGCGTATTCCTATTCAATATGCGTTAACCTATCCGAAAAGGCTTCCCTCCCCTGCTGCAGAACTTGATTTATTTAAATATGGCGCACTTAATTTTATAAAACCTGATTTTGATAATTTTAAATGTTTATCAGCATGTCTTACAGCTATAAAACGCGGCGGATTAGCTCCATGCGCTGCAAACGGTGCCAATGAAGCGGCTGTTAAATTATTCCTTGATAAAAAAATCAGTTTTACTGATATCGGTGAACTTGTTACAAAAGCTATGCTAAATCAACCGGATATTATTGATTATACAATATCCGATGTATTGCAGGCTGATAAAAATGCACGTGAATTTGTATTTTCACAAATATAAGTTTAAAAATTAGTATAGAAAATTTAATAAATTTTAATAATAACAGTAAAATTTTCTTATAAATGTAAATATAATATATAATGTAATATTATTCTACATTATATTTTTAGGCTTGCTATGCTAATTTGATTTTGTCTTTATTAAATAGAATAAATGATAATATTATAGCTAGTTTAATTGTGGGGCGCCGACTGAGTGAATCTTTTTATG
>CALWVB010000118.1 GCA_944384895.1 uncultured Clostridia bacterium
TTTTATAAATTTATATAATAATAAAATATAATAACGTTTATAATTATTAAAAAAATTTTCCGATTGCAAAATGGTAGGGGGCGCCCGCGGGGCAACCATATTTATATGGTTGCTAATGCAAAATAATTCTCCATATAAAGACGATGAGTATTTAAGATAATACTAGTTTCTCTTATTAACTCAGCCTAAATATTTAAGAAATTATTTTGCGTCCCAGCGCATCTTTGATGCGCTGCGCGGGCGCCCCCTATAATAACGGCAGTAGTTGACTTGTCTTGGATTATGTTATTTTTATTAGTCTTGTTTATATAATAAAAAACAAAAATTAAAAATACCAAAAAAATCCTGTCAAAAATATACGTATACTGATTGCAAACCTGCGGATACTAAAGTTACATGAAAATGTTACATGTTTATTTTAAATTATAAACTTAAATATTCACAGGAGGACTTAGATATATGAAGGCAACAGGAATAGTCAGACGTATAGATGATTTAGGAAGAGTTGTTATTCCAAAAGAAATTAGACGTACAATGAGGATACGTGAAGGTGATCCTCTTGAAATTTATACAGACAGCGATGGTGAAGTAATCTTTAAAAAATACAGCCCCATCGGTGAATTATCTCCATTTGCAGCGCAATATGCCGATGTTTTATCACGCACTTTACAAACACCTGTATTAATTTGCGACCGCGATCATTGTATTGCAGCTTCCGGCATGTCCCGCAAAGAGGTAATCGACAGGCGTATATCAACACAGCTTGAAGAATTAATGGAATCACGCCGCAATCATGTGACACATGTAAGCGATACACGCCGCTTGCTTCCTATAGAAAGCCTTGATAAAGCTGCGGCTGTTGCATGTCCTATTATGGCTTCCGGCGATGTAACAGGCGCTGTTGTATTGCTTATGCCGGATAACGGAGCTTGTCCAGGCGACAGCGAATTAAAACTTGTTCAGGTAGCCGCTTCATTTTTAGGCAAACAAATGGAAGAATAATTTTTTTATATTATAATAAACAGGTATATTTGAATTTTTATCAGATATGCCTGTTTATTTTTGAATATTTTTTATATTTAAAGCCCAATTGACATAACAAACCAATCTGATATAATAATTATTGCTCTATAAAACATCATACATATTTAATATATCTTCGGAGGATATATAATGCTAAATCTCTTTAAAAATAAACATTCAGTGCCAACAGCCAGCGGACCTGTACAATATATAATAGCCGGTTTAGGCAATCCTGGACAAAAATATGAAGGTACCCGCCATAATATCGGGTTTATTACTATAGATATGTTAGCTCAGGAACTGAATATAAAAGTTGACAGGCTTAAATTTAAATCATTATGCTGCGATACATCTGTAAACGGTATACGTTCGCTTATTATGAAGCCGCAAACATTTATGAATAATTCCGGTGAAGCTATAAGAGATGCTATGCAGTTTTATAAAATCCCGCCTCAACGGGTTATAATAATTTATGATGATATATCTTTATCTCCCGGTTCTCTTCGTATAAGGTCAAAAGGAACTGACGGCGGTCATAACGGTATAAAATCCATCATATATTTGACAGGAAGCGATCAATTCCCAAGAATCAAAATCGGAGTGGGAGCAAAACCTCATCCGGATTATGATTTAGCTGCCTGGGTTTTATCCGGTTTTAAACCAGATGATATTCCCCTTGTAAAACAAGCGGCACAAAATGCTATCCAGGCTTTAAAAATTATGGTAACAGGCGATATTCAGCAGGCTATGAATAAATATAACCGCACCTGCTAAATTATAATAAGGTAAAAATACATGATGAATCTTATTTTAAACGCTACTAAATCAGTGCCGGAATTTTCTAATATTGAAGAAAGTATTAGATACCGGCGCTTACCAATGTCCATAACAGGGCTATCGCATATTCATAAAGCTAATATTATTTCAACACTCTGCATTAATCAGAAATGCGGAGCTTTTGTCGTTGCATCAGATGAATCAGAATGTGTGAAATTATTAAACGATTTTAAAGAAATCGGAGTCAATGCGCTTATTTTCCCTCACCGTGATCTTATTTTCCGTGATTTTGAGGGTATATCACATGAATATGAGCATCAGCGGCTTCATGCTTTATCTTCTTTATTGGAAGATGACAAAGCTATAATAATAACCTGTCCGGATTCAGCTTTAATGTATACTATTCCGCCGGAGATATTAAAGCAGCATACGAAAATACTCGCTTCAGGGCAGGATTTCAATGTAAATGAAGCTATTAATTGGATGATATCCTGTGGATATGTCCGTTCTGATGAGGTTGATGGTATAGGCCAGTTTTCTGTACGCGGCGGTATAATAGATTTTTTTGCTCCAGGTCATGACCATCCATACAGATTGGAATTATGGGGCGATGAAATCGATACTATATCCTATTTTGACCCTGAGACCCAGCGCCGTATTGATTATTGTGATAAAGCAATATTAACTCCAGCATCAGAAGTTTTATTTGATACTATTGATGATTTGCAGCAAAAAATATTAAATCTTGTTGATTCATTAAAAGGAAAACGCGGATCTGCCCAGGCTAAAGAAAGACTTATGGCTGACCATGATAAAATCCGTGATACAAAGTCATTTCCCCGTTCAATGGATAAATATCTTCCTTTAGCATATTCTAAGCCCGCTACTTTATTTGATTATTTATCTAAAGGCAGTCTTCTTTTTATTTCAGATACAGCAAAAGTAAAAGAACGTTTGAGAGCGTCTCAGGCAATATTAAATGAAGAAATAAAATCCATGTTATCCGATGGTACGTTATGCCGTGGAATAACAGAATTTACTAATGATTTTGCTTATTTAAACGAAATATATTCTAAAGATGGAGCTGTATTTTTAGAATCCTTTACCCGTACAACCTATGATACCCCAATCCGTGATATGGTAACGTTTAACGCCCGCCAATTATCGCCGTGGAGCGGCAGTATAGCTTTATTAAAGGATGATTTACAGTCATCCGTCGCTAATACTTGGAGTTACGCTGTACTTGCCGGTACAGAAAAAGCGGCTAAAAACTTAGCTGACGATCTTAATAACGACGGTATTAAGGCAAAATATGCACCTGATGCTGAAAAGCCGGAAAAGGGCTGCGTACTTATATTGCCGGGTACTTTATCCGGTGGATTTGAATATCCAGGCGCCGGTTTTACTCTTATTACTCATGGACGTGTCGGCGTATCAAAAAACCAGCGCCGTACAAAACATAAAAAAGGCCAGACTTTACGTAATCTTGACCAGTTATCTATTGGCGATTATGTCGTTCATTCCAGCCATGGTATTGGTATTTATTCAGGAATACAAAAAATAGAAACTCAAGGCGTTACAAAGGATTATATAAAAATAGCTTATGATAAAGGCGACGTATTATATGTTCCGGTAACACAGCTTGATCTTGTTTCAAAATATATAGGTCCGCGTGAAGAATCCGGGGTACGCCTGCACAGGTTAGGCGGCCAGGAATGGCAAAAAACACGGGCAAGAGTAAAAAAAGCTGTGGCTGATATGGCTGAACAGCTTACAAAACTTTATGCCCAGCGTATGAAGGTTGTAGGCCATTCCTTTTCCCCTGATACAGAATTTCAAAAGGATTTTGAAAGTCATTTTCCTTATGAAGAAACAGACGATCAGTTAAGATGTGTTGGTGAAATAAAATCTGATATGGAACGGGTAGTTCCTATGGATAGATTGCTGTGCGGCGACGTTGGATTTGGTAAAACAGAAGTTGCTTTACGCGCTGCTTTTAAATGCGTATTTGATTCAAAACAATGCGCTATACTTGTTCCAACTACTATACTTGCCTGGCAGCATTATAAAACTATATTACAGCGTGTAGAAGGTTTTCCTGTACGCGTTGAAATGCTTTCACGTTTTCGTACAGCTAAGGAACAGGCTGATATAATTAAACGTGTAAAACATGGTGAAGTTGATATTTTAGTCGGTACTCACAGGATTATTCAAAAGGATATAGAATTTAAAGATTTAGGCTTATTAATAATCGACGAAGAACAGCGATTTGGAGTTGCACATAAAGAAAAGCTGAAGGAAAAATATCCTAATGTAGATTGTCTTACTTTATCAGCTACTCCTATCCCCCGTACGCTTAATATGGCTATGTCCGGTATGCGTGATATGTCGGTAATTGAAGAAGCGCCTATGGATAGGCGTCCTGTTCAGACATATGTATTAGAATATGACGATGGTATTATTGCTCATGCAATAAGCCGTGAACTAAACCGCGGCGGCCAGGTTTATTATATTCATAATCATGTTGAATCCATTGAACGATGTGCCTCCCGTTTGCAGAAATTAGTACCGCAAGCAAGAATCGGTATAGCTCATGGTAAAATGACAGAAGAAGAGCTGAGTGAAATTTGGCGGCAATTACTAGAAAATGAAATTGATCTATTAGTATGCACTACTATAATAGAAACAGGCGTTGATGTACCCAATTGTAATACTCTTATTATAGAAAACGCTGATCATTTTGGTTTATCACAGCTTCATCAGCTTAGAGGCAGGGTTGGACGTTCACCTCGTACAGCATATGCTTATATGACCTTTAATCCCGGTAAAGCATTATCGGAAATATCTACAAAACGTCTTAACGCTATCCGTGATTTTACTGAATTTGGTTCGGGCTTTAGAATTGCTATGCGCGATCTTGAAATAAGAGGCGCTGGTAATATTTTAGGCGCTCAGCAGCATGGACATATGGAATCAGTCGGATATGAGATGTATTTAAGATTGCTTAATGAAGCAGTAGAAGAACAAAAAGGTGAAAAAGGAGATATATTTGAATCGGAATGCCTTGTTGACGTTAGAGTTCAAGCTCATATTCCGGAAAATTATATCCAGTCAAATCAACAGCGTATTGATATATATAAACGTATTGCAGATATAAAAAATGACGATGATGCTTCTGATGTAATAGATGAGCTTATAGATCGTTTCGGTGATCCTCCTATAGCTGTAAGAGGCCTTATTGACGTAGCATTATTGCGTAATACTGCAGCGCAAATGGGTATTAAGGAAATTAAACAAAACGGAGATAATTTGTTATTCTATATGCGTAAATTTGATCTTGAAATGGTATCAAAGCTTACCAGTCAATCAAAAGGCCGGATTTTTATCAATGCCGGTGCTAAACCGCATCTCAGCATGCGTATACAGCCTGGTAAAAATACAATTGATTGTATCCGCGAGATGTTAGAGCTTATGAAAGAATGCAAATAAAATCTATGAAGATTATTCAGTGTAATAGGTTAGGTTTATATTAATATGATTTCCATATTATCGGAAATAAAATATTATAAATAATTCCTAGATAAAAGAAACCTTTCCGACAAGATCAACAAAGGGGGCGCCCGCTTGAGCGCATCTTTTAGATGCGCTCGTCTGCAAAATATTTTCATCTTAATATTTAGCAAACCATGATATTTTTTATTTGAAAATATTTTGTATTAGCGGCCGAATGGCCGCCAGCGGGCGCCCCCCCTACCCCCTGACTTTACACGGTATACGTCTTAATATCAATGAAAATGTTAAAATTAAAATCCAAATTACATGCATATGTAAATACATTTAGGATTTAAGTTGATTATTTGTTTAATATAATAATTAATTGTTTAAAAATCATTATGCAAACATTATAACTTTGCATTTAAACCGAAAAATAAATATGGCGGCGCGGTACTATTAAAATGGTATCTTAATCGCCGCCATATTTTGCAATCTGTATCTTATATAAAAAGGAAGTAATAAAATTGTTTAATCTTATAACTGGGCGTGCTGGATATGGAAAATCATATTATATAAAAGAACAAATTGGGAAGTTATTGGATAACAACAACGAGGATATTGTATTAATTATCCCTGAACAAAGCTCGTTTACACAAGAAAAAGTCTTATTAAGGCAATTTGGTCCTAAAAAAGCATCCCAAGTGGAAATATTCAGCTTTACCCGTCTTGCACATAAGTTATGTGAACAATATGGTGGTACCCTTAAAGATACAGTGGATACTTTTGGTAAAATTATGATAATGAGCAGGGCTTTACATACGGTTTCCCATCAGTTAAAGCTTTATTTCCGTCAGGTAGGATCAATCCCGTTTATTAAAGCTATGCTGAGCATTATATCAGAATTTAAAAATAATGGTATTTATCCGGATAATTTATCAATACTTAATGCAAAACTTCCCGATGGCGTCTTAAAACAGAAAATAAACGAAATTAGCCTTATTTATAGTGTTTATGATACCATACTTAACGAAAAATACCGCGACCCACAGGATGATTTGCAGCATTTGAATAATATTTTAAAACAAAATGATTACTTTAAAAATAAACATGTATTTATCGATGGTTTTAAAGGCTTTACTTATACTGAATTTGAAATAATCAGCCAAATTATGAAAAAGGCTGAAGATACAAATATTTCTTTATGTATAGACCCTGATGAGATATATAAAAACAATAATTATAATTTATTTTCCAGTGTAGCTCAAACAGCAAGGCGCCTTATCAATATTGCTAAGAAAAACGGTATGACAGGCGTCAATTTAATAAAGCTTAAAACACCGTATAGATTTAAATCTGAAGATCTTAAACATCTGGAAAAAATGATATTTGATCCATATTCATCCCCTGTTTTAGATAAGCCTGATAACATTTGTATATATTCTGCGTCCAGTGCTTATGATGAATCGGAATATATTGCTAGGACTATTAGAAAGCTTATTATACAGGGTTACCGTTACCGTGATATGGTTATAATTGCGCGTGATATTTCTCAATATGAAGGCATATTGGATGTTATGCTAAAAAAATATGATATCCCTTGTTTTATGGATAAACGTGAACAAATTGATTGTACCCCTTTATTTTCTTTTATTTTATCTTGTCTTGAAATAGCTGCTAATGGTTTTGATTCTGATTTAATATTCCGTTTTATAAAAACCGGATTAACCAATCTTGCAGTTGAAGATATAGCTGAGCTGGAAAATTATACATTAACCTGGAATATTTCCGGTAATCAATGGACTAAACCTTTTAATAAGCATCCTGATGGATATGGCAAACAAATGGATGCAGATAGTTTGCAGAAATTAGATAAAATAAATGAATTAAGAGAATTTGTAATCATGCCATTGATAGATTTCAGAGAAAGCTGTAAAGATGCTACCGGTAAACAAATATCAGAAGCTGTGTATAACCTTCTTATTCAATATAATGTGCCGGAAATATTAAAAGAAACAGCCTTTAGTAAAATAACAGTATCTGATACAAAAATTCAAACAAACAATTATACTTCAGCTGAAGAAACAGACCGGCTTTGGACAATGGCAATTGATTTATTAGAAACAGCTTATGATATTTCAGGAAACGAATATATTAATATTAAAGAATATACTGAAATGTTAAGATTAGCTGTTTCATCGGCAAATTTAGGCCATATCCCTATGTCATTAGACTGCGTAAGCGCTGGTTCAGCCGATCGAATCCGTCCTAATGAACCAAAAATTACATTTATATTGGGTGCAAACGACGGTATATTTCCTGCAAATATGGTAAACAGCAGCCTTTTAAGTGATTTTGACCGTGATACACTTATACAATATGATGTTGATTTTTCCGATAACTATGAAATGCAAAGCGCCAATGAACTATTATTAGCCTATCTTGCTTTAACCAGCGCCAGTGAAAAATTATATATATGTATGCAAAAAATCAATCTAAAAGGCGAAGTTATGCTGCCATCATCCATAATAACTCAAACTGAAAAAATATTTCCTGATATTAATGTTATATCCTCTCTCAGCCAACCTCAGGATATAATCTGGTCGGATATTCCCGCTTTTGAATTGACCGCTAAATTATATAATCAAAATACGCCTTTTAGTGCATCATTAAAACAATATTTTTCCCATCGCAGTGATTTTTCAAGAAAATATGATTTATTAAAACAAGCAGCGTCTAATAAAAATTATACAATAAAAAATAAAGATAAAACAAAACAGCTTTTCGGTAAAGATATATATTTATCTGCTTCCCGTATAGAAACTTATCACAGCTGCCGTTATCAATATTTCTGCAAATATGGCCTTAATGCTAAATCTCGTCCAAAAGCTCAGTTGGATGGCGGACATTATGGCACTATGCTGCATTATGTAATGGAAAATCTTATTAAAGATTGCGGACGCGATAAACTTATTAATATACCTGCTCATGATAGGAATCAAATTGTCGATAACCTAATTAATCAATATATTAAAATATATATGGGCGGTATGGATGATAAATCAGCGCGTTTTTCAGCTTTAGTACAAAGATGGAGCAATAACTGTAAGCTGATAGCCGCACAAATTACTCATGAATTAAAACAAAGTTTATATATTCCGATTGATTTTGAATTAAAAATTGGCGATGATATCCCGGCATTTAAAATTGATTTGTCAGATGGCGGAAGTATTAATATAATCGGCAGTGTTGACCGTGTGGATATAATGAAAGCGAGCGATAATACAAATTATCTCCGTGTAATCGATTATAAAAGCGGACAACAGGATTTTAATCTTAGTGGGATACTTGATGGGCTTAATATGCAAATGCTGATATATCTTTTATCCATATGGGAAAATGGCAAAGGACGGTATGGCGATATTATCCCATCCGGTGTGCTTTATATGCCGTCGGCTGCTGCATGCGTATTTAATGAAAGCGCTGATGAAGAACAAATACTTAAAATATTAGCGTCTAATCTTAAGATGAAAGGTATGCTGCTTGATGATACATCTTCTATCCTTGGCATGGAAAAGGATGGTTCAGGTAAAATTATTCCATTATCACTTGACAGCGAAGGACAAATTAAACTTACAAAACAAAATATTAATACAGCGCCTTATTATTCAATAGAAGAATTAAAATGTATTGAATTATGGATAAAAGATATACTTATCAAAATGGCAGAGAACTTAAAAAATGGACAGGTTGCGCCTGATCCAATACAAAAAGGAAGATATGCTTCCTGTAAATTCTGCGATTATAAAAGCATATGTTCATGGGATGATACAAATATCCGTCAGCCTAATGATATGACATTTCGCAGTGTTATGGAAAATTTAAAAAAATTAGAAAATGATGATAAAAAAGGAGGCGGTAGTAATGAGCAATAAATGGACATCTTCCCAATTGGATGCAATAAATGCCCGTAAAGGCACATTGCTTGTATCAGCTGCCGCTGGGTCAGGTAAAACCGCCGTATTAGTAGAGAGGGTTATAAAAAGGCTTACAGACCAAAATAATCCATGTCCAGCCGACCGGTTATTAATTGTTACCTTTACTAAAGCGGCTGCTAATGAAATGCGGGCGAGAATTAATAATAAACTTAATGAATTATCAATAGAAAATCCTGCAAACGCTTATCTTCGCCGCCAACAGATGCTTTTGCGGCATGCCAATATAACAACAATAGACGGCTTTTGTAACAGCCTTGTACGCGAACATTTCCAACAGCTTGATATATCTCCCAATTGTCGTTTAGCTGATGATATAGAAAGTAAAATATTGCGAATAAAAGCAGCGGACGATACTATTGAGGAAATGTATGCTAAAAGTGATAAATCCTTTGTAACTTTAACTGATGCCCTTACAACCGGCAAAGATGATAGTATACTTAATGATATCATATTGTCTTTATATGATTTTATCCGCGCGTATCCATTCCCACAAAAATGGCTGGATGATAAATTTAATATGTATAATACTGAAACAGATGATTTTGCGCAAAAATGGCTGGATATAATAAAAGATAATGCAGCCGATATATTACAGGACTGCGCAACATCTGCTAAAGAAGCATTATTAATATGCCAGCAGTCAGATGACGTGCTGGATGCATATGGTTCAACGCTTGAAAGCGACTATAATTCTTTAATAGGTTTATGCAATGATATTAGAGAAAAATCATGGGATGAGTTATATAATATAAATTATCAGTTTTTAGCATTAAAAAGATTAAAAAACAGCGGCGATTATGCTGAAATAAAATCTATGGTGCAAAAATACCGGGATAATTATAAAAAGAAATGCAATGATGCGCTTAGTGCATTCAAAATAAACCGAGACAGCGTTATAAAAGAAACCGCAAATGTATTGCCGCCTATATCTGCATTATTTGAAGCTGTTAAGAGGTTTTCTGAAAATTACAGCCAATATAAAAACGATCAGCAGCTTATGGATTTTGGCGATTTAATACATAATTCATTAAAGCTGTTGGTTTCATTAAAAAATGACGGTACATTTGAGCCTACTAATTTAGCAAAAGAGCTGTCTGAAAGATATGAAGAAATATTAATAGATGAATATCAGGACACAAATGAAGCGCAAAACACTATATTCAGGGCATTATCAAAAGATGAAAACAATCTGTTTATGGTAGGAGATGTTAAACAAAGTATATATCGCTTTAGGCAGGCTATGCCGGAAATAATATTAAATAAAATGGATACTTTGAAATTATTTGATAACACTATCAATAATTATCCGGCAAAAATATTATTGGATAAAAATTTCCGTAGCCGTAAAAGTATAACTGATAGCGTAAATTTTGTTTTTTCCCGTATTATGTCCAAACATTTTGGCAGTTTAGATTATAATCATGAACATGCACTTACAGCCGGCGCTAATTATCCTGAATCTAATACGCCGCATACACAGGTTATGCTTATTAATTGCAGCGATGAAGCCTTAAACAAAGGCGCAGCACAGTATGATATATATGAAGCAAGGGCGATTGGGATAAAAATTCGCGAAATGATAGATTCTGGCATTAAAATAACTGAAAACGGAACTGAACGTCCATGCAGCTATAAAGATTTTTGTATATTACTGCAAACTGGTAAAAATAAAGCATACCGGTATTTTAATGAGCTGACTCAACAAGGTATACCGGTATGGTCGCAAGGCGGAGATAGTTTTTTTGATAAACAAGAAATCTCCCAGTTTATTTCATATCTTAAAATATTAGATAATCCTTTACAGGATATAGAATTATTATCAGCCCTTTCCAGTCCATTATTTGGTTTTACTGAGGATGATTTTGCTGATATACGGCTGCAATGCAAAAAAGGATATTTATTTTTAGCATTAAAACAATTGGCGGATAATAACCCTAAATGCGCAGATTTTTTAAAAATATCACAATATCACCGTCAATTGGCCGGTACATTGTCCATTGAACGCCTTATTAATCAAATTTATGAACAAACCGGTTATTTAGCTATTGTCTCTGCTATGCCATCCGGCGAAATAAGGCAGGATAATCTGCG
Source organism: uncultured Clostridia bacterium (assembly GCA_944384895.1). Taxonomy (GTDB): domain Bacteria; phylum Bacillota; class Clostridia; order Oscillospirales; family Acutalibacteraceae; genus RGIG7067. The sequence goes on from CALWVB010000118.1 coordinate 11,382, forward strand.
GCTGTTGTTACAATATGCTAAAGATTTTGAAAATTCCGGTTATAAAACTTTGCCAAACTTTTTAAGATATATTAATAAAATTATGCAGCAGGATAATACTGATCTTATAGGCGCATCTGGGATAAGCGATGGAGCAGATGTTGTCAGGATAATGACAATACATAAGTCAAAAGGATTGGAATTTCCTATTTGTATTATTGCGGATAATGACCGTAAATTTCTCAAAAGAAATTCACGCGATAAGCTTTTATTTCATAATGAATTAGGTGCAGGCCTTATTTATAATGACCCGCGTACATTTCAGGCAATAAAATCCACAGCATGGCGTGCTCTCGAAATAGCTGTAAACCGTGAGGAACGGGCTGAAAGTCTTCGCCTTTTATATGTTGCTATGACAAGAGCTAAAGAGTATCTTATTTTTACTATGGCAAGTGATGATATTAAATCATTATTGCAAAAATCACAATATTTGCTTGATAATAACGGTATTGGTATCCCATTCAGGCTTTTAAATGCAGATAATTTTTCTCAATGGATTATGGCTTGTGCTTTACGACAGGATAGCGCTAAAAATTTGCGGGATAAATATGATATAGATGTGCCGATAATTAATATTCCTAAGGACCAGCAATGGGATATTAAAGAAATTTCAGCTATACAAGAAATTACATATGAAAATACTATCCAAACTGATGCAAAGCCTGATGATGATATTTTCAATTTAATTGATAGCCGTCTTAGTTGGAAATATCCATATCAGTTTTCTGAAAATATCCCTTCCAAGATATCAGTATCTGAAGCTGTGCATGGAGATATTTTGCCACAGTATATAGCATCAAAACGTCCGGTATTTTCTAAAAGTGAAAAGATTACAGCTGCTCAGCGAGGTACGGCAATACATAGGTTTATGCAAAATGCAGATTTTAGTAAAGCAATAATAAATCTCCAAAATTATCTTGATGAATTAACAGATCAAAATATAATAAGCCAGGATGATAAAGATATTATTGATATAAATATAATAAATACTTTTCTTAATTCATCCATTTGTAAACGTATTATTAATGCTGATAAAGTATATCGGGAAAAAGCTTTTACAGTTGAATTGCCAGTCAATGATATCCCAAGCATGCCATTAGCTGATGATGAAACAATAATATTACAAGGTGCATGCGACTGTGTATTCATAGAAAATGGACAAGCTGTTATAGTCGATTATAAAAGTGATAGGACTAATGATGAAATGCAGCTTTTATCCAGATATTCATTACAGCTTAAATTATATAAATCAGCAATGGAGCAGGTTTTGGATATTCCTGTTAAACAATGTTATATATATAGTTTTTATTTAGGCAAGGCTATATTAATTTAAATCTATAATTCTATATGCAGATATTAATAAAGCTATGTTGCATCAAAGTTTATACCATTCAATTACATGTTAAACGTATTGCATTACGTCTTGAATATAATTACAAGCTATAAAGCATCTTTTTGCTGTATGTTGTAATATTTTTTTATAAATATATTGCAATTTCACTTACTTAAAATTTATCATGTTATAAGCTATAATTTTAAGATAATCGCCGAAACAGTATTTTCTTAATAAATAATTTAGTCTTTATAATGCCATATATGTTATTAATCAAGCAGTGGGGCGCCCGCTTAGCGCATCTAAAAGATGCGCTTTATGCAAATGCTTTTTTAATGATAATAAAATAAGAGGCAGATCATCAAAAAGCATTTGCGCCTGCGGCCGAATGGCCGCCAGCGGGCGCCCCACTATCTCATTTTCCGGTACATTGTCTGCTAATATGAAGCATATATGCTGCCTAATTATTACTAAAAATAATCTGATATGTTTTTATGTAATAAATCTAATTTACAACATATATTTTCTTATTTGTAAAAAAGCTATATTAATCAATGTCTATCAAAAGTGTATATTATAATTATTGCTAAAATGTTTTACATTTTAATATAGGAAACAAAAAAGGCAGGAAGGTCTTTAATAGACTTTCCTGCCTAAAATTTTTAATTATTATTTTTTAAGTTCTAATGCCTGTTTTGCTTTTGCAACAATACCTTCAGCATTAAGTCCATATAAATCGAGAAGCTGTAAAGCTGGGCCAGATCTTCCGAATACATCTTCTACACCATGACGTACTACAGGAACTGGACAGCAACCTGTAACAGTTTCAGCAACAGCAGAACCTAAACCGCCGATGATATTATGTTCTTCTGTAGTAACGATACAGCCGGTTTCATTAGCTGCTTTACAGATGATTTCTTTATCAATAGGTTTAATTGTAGGCATATTGATAAGACGAGCGCTTATACCTTCATTTTTGAGCAGTTCACGTGCTGTAATAGCAGCGCCAACCATTAAACCTGTAGCAATAATAGTAACATCAGTACCTTCGCCAAGCTCAACGCCTTTACCAATTTCAAATTTATAATCATCGCCAAAGATTACTGGTACAGCAAGCCTGCCAAAACGGAGATATACAGGACCGTCATGTTCAACAGCAGCTTTAACAGCAAGTTTAGCTTCTGTATCATCTGCTGGATTTAATATAACCATACCTGGAATTGTACGCATAAGGCCGATATCTTCGCAGCATTGATGTGATGCACCATCTTCACCAACAGATATACCCGCATGAGTTGCACCAATTTTTACATTAAGATGCGGATAACCAATAGAGTTACGAACCTGTTCAAATGCGCGGCCGGCAGCAAACATAGCAAAAGAACTTGCAAATACAAGCTTGCCTGTTGAAGCAAGACCAGCGGCAATACCCATCATGTTGGATTCAGCTATACCGCAATCGATAAAACGATCTGGATATACTTTTTTAAATGTACCTGTTTTTGTAGCAGCTGCTAAGTCAGCGTCTAATACTACAAGATTATCATATTTTGCGCCAAGTTCTACTAAAGCAGCACCATAAGAATCACGAGTTGCAATCTTTTTTACGTCAGCCATTATTATTCCACCTCCAGCTCGGCAATTGCCTTATCAATCTCGCCCATAGCAATTTCATACTGTTCCTGATTTGGAGCAGCACCATGCCATGCGACATTATTTGTCATAAAGCTTACGCCTTTGCCTTTTATACTCTTGGAGATAATAGCAACAGGCTTGCCTTTAATTGTTTTTGCTTCGATAAATGCAGCTTCAATACTATCAAAATCATGGCCGTTAATATTAATAACATGCCAGCCAAAAGCTGCAAATTTTTCTGGGATTGGATATGGTGAATTAACCTGATCAATAGGTCCGTCAATCTGGAGATTATTATTATCAACAATAGCTACCAGATTATCAAGGTTTTTAGCTGCTGCAAACATAGCTGCTTCCCAAACCTGACCTTCTTCGATTTCACCATCGCCTAATGCTGTATATACACGATAGCTATCACCGCTGAGTTTAGCGGAAAGAGCCATACCAACAGCAGCTGAGATGCCTTGGCCTAATGAACCTGTGGACATATCAACGCCTGGGATTTTTTTCATATCAGGATGGCCCTGTAAATATGAATCAGCTTTACGAAGTGTTTTAAGATCTTCTACTGGGAAATATCCTCTTTGTGCCAATACAGAATATAGGCCAGGAGCAGTATGTCCCTTTGATAATACAAATCTGTCCCTATTTGGATTTTTTGGATCCTTAGGGTCAATATTCATCTCTTTAAAATAGAGATATGTAAGTACATCGGCAATCGATAATGATCCACCCGGATGACCGGATTTTGCGTTAAAAACGCCTTCGATTATACCTTTGCGAACTTTAGCTGCTGTAAGCATAAGCTCACGTTTTGCGGCTGCATCCATTTTTCATATCCTCCTTATATCTTCAAGGCAATTTTTTGAATTGCTTTTATTGCCTTTTAATAACTTAGTAAGTCTTGTAACTAAATCCTGGGCGACTCCTTCTTCACATGGGCATAATACAATATCGGCATGTTTCCATAATTCTTTTGGACTGTTGCCTGATAAAGCGCCTATACCTGCAGCGGATAATAACTGTATATCATTATAATAGTCGCCTATTGCGATGGTATTTTCTATATCAATATTAAGTAATTTTGCAAGAACTTTTAAAGTTGCGCCTTTATTAATACCTACCGGCATCATTTCATAATATACAGGCGCTGTAAATATATATTCAGCCTTCTCTGTTAAATTAGCTAAACAAAAATCAGCAACCGGTTCTAATTGTTCATGATCACCTGCAAATAATACTTTATGCCATGTTGGCGGGATTTCATCAAAACTATTTACTTCAATAGGATCAATTGCTTCATTTTTTGCGTGAATATATGTTATATGGTTTTGACGTATTATATAAAGCTGATTACCTGAATATATCTCTATACCTACATCGGGAAATTCATCCATAACAGCTTTAGTATAATCACGCGCCGCTTTATCCAACGGATAATCCCATATAATTTTTTCTTTTGAATAATCATAAATAATAGCGCCATTCATTACAATGATCGGAGCGTTTACTTTTATTGCCTTAGCATATTGCCTGGCTGATTCAATAGAACGGCCAGTTGCAATAGTAAATAATCCGCCGCCCTTTATAAAATCATCAACAGCCTTAAAATTTGGTTCCGGTATTTGATACGCCGGCGTAATAAGTGTACCATCTAAATCAGTTGCTATCATTAATTTATTGAAAATCTTATTTTTATCAGGCATATATTCTCCCTAAAAATTTTAATAATCTTAAAAACATATTATTCTACATATAAATTACCATATGTTAAGATAAATAATATTTTTTTACAACTATTTATATACATCTTCCGTTAGCGTCAATTAAGGGGGGCGCCCGCTTGCAACCATATTAATATGGTTGCTTTAGCAAAAATATATGATAAAAAAGATACGTTTCATAAGGAAATACCAGATTACCCTTTTATTTACGTTAAATAAGGAAATATTTTTGCATAATAGCGCATCTAAAGATGCGCTTAGCGGGCGCCCCCCCTTATCGCCACAGTACCTATCTTCGTTTAAAATTATTTTAGATTAATAAAGTTAATTCCTATAATAAAATAAATTTACACCTCTTAAAATCTGTGTATTAATTTAATAAGCGGTTTTAAGCATTCTCCCTAAAACTTCAATTTTTATATATCAAAGCTTACATATATATCTATAATCAATTAGCTTTTGTTTGCCTACTAAACATTGCAGATTATCACCATTTGGTTCAAATCCGCATTTTTTATAAAATTCCATTGCATGTTTATTCTCACGCAATACCCATAAATAACATTTATTAAATCCCATTATCTTCAAATCGGATTTTATGCTATCAATAAGCTGTTTACCAAATCCTTTTGATATAAAATCCGGCATAAGATAGAGCGCAATAATTTCACCATAATGCTCAAAACCTTTGTCCCGGCCTTTACCATAAATACCGCAGCCTATAGGTTTATTTTCATAATAAACAATTTTACCTTTTGCTTTATTTTCCCTTAACCAATCATAAAAAGCTAATTTCCAATGATCTTCTCTTATATTATCAAGATAATCCTGATTAACCATACCAATATAAGCTTTTTTCCAGCTTGCAGCTAAAATTTTACTCATAATTAATGCGTCGTCAGGTTTAGCATCTTTAATTATAGCCTTATTCATATCAATATTCCTTTAAGCTGTTAAGAAACTTTATAAAATAATCTGGCAAAGGTGAAGTAAATTCAAGATATTCCCCTGTTCTTGGATGATTAAATCCAATTTTTCTTGCATGGAGACATTGGCCGTTGAGCGATTTTATAACTTTAGCCGGTCCATATATTGGATCTCCAGCAATCGGATGTCCAATATACGCCATATGGACGCGGATTTGATGGGTTCGTCCTGTTTCCAAAATGCATTTTATATGTGTAAACCCTTGATAACGTTTAATAACTTGATAACGGGTTACTGCATTTTTTGAATTTTTATCAGTTACAGCCATCTTTTTACGGTTTACAGGGTGCCGGCCTATCGGTGCGTCAATAACTTCACTGTCCGTTTTAAGGTTACCGTAAACTACTGCTTCATATTCACGGTAGAAACTATGTTCTTTAATTTGCTCGGCTAATTTTTGATGTGCATAATCATTTTTTGCTACCATTAATAAACCGCTTGTATCTTTATCAATACGATGGACTATCCCTGGCCGGATTACTCCGTTTATACCAGATAATGACCCTTTGCAATGATATAACAATGCGTTTACTAAAGTACCATCATAATTACCGGCAGCTGGATGTACAACCATTCCTTTCGGCTTATTAACTACTAGCATGTCGTTATCCTCGTATATTATACACAATTCTATGTCTTGTGGCAATACATCAAGTGATTTCGGTTCAGGTAAAATAATGATAATTTCATCATTATTTTTAATTTTATAATTTTTTGCTGCCGGTTTATTCAAAATTAATACATTATCACTGTCTATCAGCTTTTGTACTGCATTTCTTGTCATATCGTCAAGCTGAGATGTTATATAAGAATCCAGTCTTTTACCTTCATCTTCAAAGTTAACTTTCAGCTTCAGTGTTTTCAATATCTTTCACCTTTTTCTTGTTATCCGGCGTTAATAATATACCGATTATTAATAATACCGCGCCTATTGATACAAAACAATCAGCAACATTAAATACTGCAAAATTTATAAGATAAAAATCAAATGTATCAACTACAAATCCATTAAATATACGGTCGATAAGATTACCAATACCGCCGGCTGATATCATAGCAACTGCTGCTTTTGTAATAGGATGTTTTAACATACCTTTATAAAAACAGAATAATAGTACCGCTACAAATATAATTGTTAAAGTTATAAATAGCCATCTTTGGTTTTGCATCATACCAAATGCAGCGCCGGTATTTTCTACATAACTAAAACGAAATACACCTTTTATTACTTCAACTGTTCCGTTATTTTCTTTTAATACATAATGTATAGTCCAATATTTTACAAATTGATCCAATGCTATAAACAAAAGCATAGCGTTTATTGATTCAAAAATATATCTTTTATCAACTTTTAACCGTCTGCTAAATGATACTGTCTGCTGAATTGATACATATAAAATAATAGCAATAACCGGAATAACAAACACTGTTCATTCCCCTTTTTTATGTTTTTATTATCATATTAAACCAAAGATATATTATCCTCAATTACACAAAATTTAAATATATAAGTATATAAGTAAAAATATGCAATAATTGTTATGGGAAATATCCCTAGTTACGGTACCTCAAAAAGGGGGCGCCTGCGTGCAACCATATTTTATATGGTTGCCAAATGCAAAATAATTTGCTATATAAAGATAATGTGTATTTAAGATAATACTTTGTTTTCCTTTTTAACTCAGCCTGAGTATTAAAAAAATTATTTTGCGTAAAGCGCATCAAAGATGCGCTGCGCAGGCGCCCCTCCATAAACAGTACTTTTACATTATCTGTTATTTTATTTATATTGGTTTTTATAATACGATTCTTTTGAGTGATTTATATTATCTTAGCAAAATCCATATAAAACTTAATTTTTCACCATAATATATATAGCCATATTGCTGATCTTATTAAGCATATTCTGACAAAAATATGTTAGCTTTATCGGATATAAATTCATTTTATTAAATAAAAATATTTTCAAGTTAATAATTTTCAAAATATAGCGATCTCAATCTAACATAAACCTTCTAATTTTGTTTTATGAGAATTTTTCCTTTTAATATTAAATTGTTATTTTATAGATTCAGCCTTTTATATTCCTTTTTAAAATATGCGGTATGCTTCAGAAAGAAACATACCGCAGCAATATTTAAAAAATATTATTAAATTATAATTGTTCAATTACATGTGCGCATCGTTCGCATATTGTCGGATGATCTGCATTTTTGCCAACACTATCGCTAAACATCCAGCAGCGTTCGCATTTTTCGCCTTCAGCTTTGCTTACTTTAATAGTAAGGCCTTCTAAATCGCCTTTAAAGCCTTCACCCGCACCCTGTTTTATCTCAAGCTGAGATACAATGAGTACGCTCGGAAGTTTATCTTCAACCGATTTAGCAAAATCATATAATTCTCCATCGCAATATAAAGTAACCTTAGCTTCAAGAGAAGCGCCGATTATTTTATCAGTTCTAGCTATTTCAAGAGCTTTCTGGCCATCTTCACGAATTTCATGAATTTTATCCCATATTTTAAGGAAATCTTCATCCTGATTAATACCAGCGTCTTTAGGGATTTCATTGAGCACAACAGCTCTGTTGTCATCCTTTTGACTGTGCGGCATATACTGCCAGATTTCTTCGCTTGTAAAAGCTAATATCGGTGCAAGCATTCTTACCAGAGCATCCAATATTCTGTAAATTACCGTTTGAGCAGCTCTGCGGCTTTCAGAATCTGTAGCTTCTACATATAAACGGTCTTTTAATACATCCAGATAGAAGTTAGACATATCAATTATACAGAAATTATTAATAGCATGAACAACCTGATAAAAATCAAACTCATTATAATGATGATGAACACGTTTAATTAAATCATCCAAACGCATTAATGCCCATTTATCTATATCCTGGAATTTATCATCGCTTACGCTGTTTTTATCCGGATCAAATCCTTCAAGATTACCTAAAATAAACCTTGCAGTATTACGGATTTTTCTATAAGATTCAGACAATTGCTTTAATATTTCATCTGATATACGGATATCAGCATGATAATCGGATGAAGCAACCCATAATCTTAAGATATCAGCGCCGTATTTCTTAACTATATCATCAGGATCAATACCATTGCCCAATGATTTAGACATTTTTCTACCCTGGCCGTCAACAACCCATCCATGGGTAACTACTGCTTTATATGGCGCAGTACCTTTGCATGCAACTGCTGTTAATAATGAAGACTGGAACCATCCGCGGTATTGGTCAGCGCCTTCAAGATATAAATCAGCCGGCCATTTTAAATAATCTCGCTGTTCGCATACAGCAGCATGGCTTGAACCAGAATCAAACCATACGTCCATGATATCTTTTTCCTGAATAAATTTATCACAGCCGCATTTGCATTTCATACCTTCAGGTATAAAATATTCAGAATCATGAGCATACCAGCTGTCAGAACCTTCTTTGCGGAAAATATCTGAAATTTTCTTGATAGTATCTTTATTTATAATAGGTTCGCCGCATTGTTCACAATAGAAAATAGGAATTGGAACGCCCCATTTACGCTGACGGGAAATACACCAGTCGTTGCGGTCGCGTACCATAGAAGTGATTCTGTCTTCACCCCATGCCGGATACCATTTAACATCTTTTATAGCTTCTATTGCTTTATCTTTAAAACTATCAATTGAACAGAACCATTGTTCAGTAGCACGGAATAATACCGGATTTTTACATCTCCAACAGTGTGGATATTGATGTATAATTTTTTGTATAGCAAAAAGATGTCCTGATTGTTCCAAAGCTTTTGCTATAGCCTTATTAGCTTCATCTGTAGTCATGCCTTCGCATATTTCTCCGGCTTCCTTAGTCATCCTGCCCTTACTGTCAACCGGTACGACTATAGAAAGCTGAGGATAATTTCGGCAAACCTGATAGTCTTCAACACCATGGCCAGGAGCTGTATGAACACAACCGGTACCGCTTTCCAACGTTACATGGTCGCCGACGATAACAAGCGATTCCCTGTCAAGGAAAGGATGCTGTACCGTCATATATTCCATATCAGAACCTTTTACAGTTCCAACTACTTCATATTCGCTAATATCAGCAGCTTCTAAAGCTGATTTATATAATTCCTCAGCCATTATTAAATATTGGCCGTTAGTTTTTATAATACTATAAGTAAATTGAGGACCTAAGCAAATAGCAACGTTACCCGGCAAAGTCCATGTAGTAGTAGTCCATATTACAAAATAAGCGTCTTTTGGATCAATACCCATGCCGGTTAATATACCTTTATCATCTTTGACATTGAATTTTACATAAATAGAATAACATGGGTCCTCAGCATATTCGATTTCTGCTTCAGCTAAAGCTGTTTGGCAGTCCGGACACCAATATACAGGCTTTAAGCCTTTATAAATGTATCCTTTTGTAGCCATATCGCCGAATATTTCAATTTGTTTTGCTTCAAATTCCGGTTTTAATGTAATATAAGGATTATCCCATTCACCTAATACGCCAAGACGCTTAAACTGCTTGCGCTGATCGTCAAGATAACCCAAAGTAAATTCTTTGCACATTTTACGCAGTTCAACCGGGGATATGGACGAAGAATTACCAACGCCGGCCTTAGCTCTAGCCTTTAATTCAGTAGGAAGGCCATGAGTATCCCATCCTGGAACATAAGGTGATTTATACCCTGACATATTTTTATATCGCACTACGATATCTTTCAGCGTTTTATTAAGCGCTGTTCCCAAATGTATATCGCCGTTTGCATATGGAGGGCCGTCATGCAATACATACAGAGGCTTACCCTCATTTTTTTCCATTAATTGATCATATAATTTGTTATCCTCCCATTCGGATAACATTTTAGGTTCTTTTTGAGTAAGCCCCGCTCTCATAGCAAAGGCTGTTTTTGGAAGATTTAACGTTTTATTATAATCTAAAGGCATAGCCTTATCTTCTCTCCTTAATAATAATACTTATATATTAATCATAAATAATCCGACAAAAAATTTACTATTTGTCGGATTATTGACATATTATACCAAAAGTTAAGATAATACTACTTAATTTATCTAATTACACGGCCTGGTTTAAAACCATTATCCTCTTGTTCTTTTGAATGGTCGCCAAAATATGATAAATCAAATTTTGGCTTTTTAAACGTATTCTGTGCCTCTGCATCTGGTTTAGGTTCAGGTTTTGTTTCCTGTTCATCAGCTTCTTCCTGAATTTCTTCAGTTTCCGGCTCCTGGATGCTTTCAGCAGGTTCTTCTTTAACCGTTGGAAGAGTGGTTATAAGTTCAATATGCTCTTTATAAATTGTAAGCAGTTTACCTCTAAACTGAGAAACTTCCTCTTTTAATTTATCAAGAGTTTTTTGTTCATTAACAATTGCTTCTCTTGCTTCATCAAGCATATCGTCAGACCTATTTTGTGCTTCATTAATAATTTGCTGAGCATGCTCATTTGATTGATTAACAATAGTTTCAGCTTTAGCCTTTGATTCACGTATAATACTATCGCCAAGACGCTGTGCATTAAGAAGAGCAGAACGAATAGAATCTTCCTGTTCTTTAAATTCTTCAAGTTTTGATGATGCAGCGCTGAGTTTTCTTGCCATTTCATTATTATCACGAATTAATTTTTCGATAAATTCAATAGCCTGAGTCTTAAAATTATCTACATCTTCAGCTCTATAGCGATTTGAACCAGCCTTTTCAAAATAATAATTTCTTATTTCCTGGAGATTTAACATTTATAATTCCCTCCTGATATTGGATGTTGGAAAATTTTATACAAAATACATAACCTCATTATTCTAATAATACAATACTTTAACAGATAATTCAATATTAACCAAAATATAATTAAACAAAAACCATTAAACGAGACAAATATACACCATATTTACAAGTATTTTCTAGCAATTAACCGAATTTTTCCTTTTTTAGTAGTATTTGTAACAGAATCAATAATATACCTGCCAAAGCCTTTAATTGATATTATATCATTTTCATAGATAATATCAGATAATTTTTCACAAGCAATATGATTAATAGAAACAGCCTGTGATTCAATTAGGCGTTTAGCTTTTTCACGGCTTAAATTTGTAAGTACGGCCGTAACAGAATCAATTCGTGGATATGATATTACACCTGATATTTCTTTATATCCCCTACCGTATGGAATTTCACCTATTATCCCACTATGTGCTTTTACTCCAGTTTTTCCTACCTTATCAATTTGTGATTCTATATATTCGGCTATATCCTCGTCAGCGAATATTACACATTTACCGTCTGAAGCTAAAATATCGCCTATTTTATCCCTACGGATTCCTAAAGACATAATACATCCCAAAAAATCCCTGTGAGATAATTTATCTTCCATTCGATATGTAAATGTTATCGCTTTTATAGGAAAACTATTTATATCAATCTGAGTATTATTAGGAAAAATACCTGCCATATTGCGTTCAGCGTTTTCATATCCGCCAAACATTATACTATTTGAACCTATTTGTTTTAAATATTCAAATACAGCTTTAGATGTACAATCGTCAAAAAATCCTATATATCTTGGTTTTATATATTTCTCGCATAAATATTGGGCGTCATCTATTCTTGCTTTTAAATCATCATCTAATAATTTTAATAGTCTAAAGTCCATCCTGAATATTTTTATTTCCTATTAAAAATAAACGCCGTTATTTTCTAATTCATCAATGAGGTCACCCATAATTCCAACATTATACGGAGTAATAATATATGTGCTGTTAGCTACTTTTTTAATTTGACCGTTATTAGCATAAGCAACACCGCTTAAAAAGTCAACTAAACGGCGGGATACAACCTTATCAGTTGATTCAAGATTAAGCACAACTGTACGTTTTGCATTAAGATGGTCAGCTATGGAGCTGGCATCGTCAAAACGTTCAGGTTTTACTAATACAACCTGCAACTGTGCTGTAGCATGTATATTTACAACCTTATTGGTTCTTCTTGCTTCGGCTTCATAATCGTCTTCATCATCCTGCCTGTTTGTAATAAAATCATCTCTTTCATTTTCATACTCTTCGTCTGGAGCACCTACGAAAGAACGCATTTTATCAAAGAAACCCATTTTATAAAAACCTCCTTATTTTTTACGAGTACCAAAAATAGCAGTACCCGGACGTATCAATGTTGCACCTTCTATAATTGCCTCATAAAAATCCGAGGACATACCCATTGATAAAATTTGCACATCACTATTATCATATTTTTTTTGCTTAATGTCAATAAACAGATTAAACATATTATGAAAAAATGTAGAAATCTCGCTTTTTGTGTCACAAATCGGCGGTATTGCCATTAATCCTTTTACTTTTATGTGTGATAATTCACTTATTTGTGACATCAATTCATCTAATTGTGATTTATCCAAACCGGTTTTACTATCTTCATCGCCAATATTTACCTCAATCAATACATCTTTACTAATTCCTAAATTTTCCGAACATTTATCAATTTCCTCAGCCAATTTAAAGCTGTTGACCGATTGTATCATATCAACCTGGCCGACTATTTTTTTTACCTTATTGCTTTGCAGCGTACCGATAAGATGAGCCTTTACTCCATCTAATTTTAAATCAGGTTTTTTCAGCAAATATTCCTGTACACGGTTTTCTCCTATAAGATTAATCCCACAGTCTATTGCATGGTTAATATATTTAGGTTCAACCGTTTTAGTAACCGCCATAAGCGTGATATCTTCCGGCTTACGTCCTGATTTTACCGCAGCTTCAGACATGCGTTCTTTTATATATTTTATATTTTCCTCAATATCACGAAATTTAGGATCATTATCAAGAAACAATTTTTCCATTACTTAAATCCTTCCCTTCAACTATTACTTCGTCATATAAAGATAAATATTCATATTTTGGAGTATCGTCTTCATCCTCAAAATCTTCTTCAGATGAATCTGACCCATCCCCAGACGACGATTGATCTGATCCCGGAGAAGATGTCTGTGATGTATCATCTGGCTGACTGGACGAAGTATTATCCTGGCTTGTATCATCTGTTTGTTCTTCCGGCGCCTCAGTCGAACATAAAACAAAGCTGTCAGTAGTATATATCGGATCAATCAGTTTAAATACTGCCATATTGCCTTCTAAAACATATACTCCCATATTATCATCCTGATCAAATCTGATAGCTTTTGTACTGATTCTTAACCCTTTATAACTCTTTATATTTAATTGTACCGTCTGCCGTCTTATATTAATAAGCTCCGGTGTTATATTAGTACATTTCAAAACACCAATTGAACCGGATGAATTTTTAGATGAATTGATAGAAACCAATGTCATAGGAACCGATTCAGTATCATTTGATGAAAATTTAGCGTCTACAACCATACCCTTATAAAAATCAGGCAGATTTTCCTGCGGTATTTCAAATACAAGATACCATGTATAATCCTTGACAATCTTACCGACTATATTTGTATCAGTATTTGTCTGAATTTTTTCCGGAAGCAATGCAAATTCATCGACTGTCATATCAGTTACATCAGCATAATTGACTAAGCCTTCGCATCCGTCTGTTTGAGTGGAAAAATATCCTGCCGAACCTGCTGTTATTTGTACTGGTGAAGTACCCATTTGCTGTTGCAATGATTGCTTTTCTTCATTTAAAGCCTTAATTCTGCTTTCAAAAATATTTACATTTTCATCATTAGTTAAAACCTGTCTTTTATTAAATAATTGCAGTAATTCTTCGCCCGCACTATCAACGTTTTGAAGATTACGCCTGTTTGTTATCTGGATAAATTCATTTAATTTCTCATCTATTTGCTTATCTATTACAGACGGTTCAATACCTGTGACATATCCGATTTGTTCCAGGTTATTAATTTCATTATCAATTTCACTAATACGGTCTTTTATCTGTATTGCGCTTTCATCTGGGAATATTAATGCAATAGTACCGTTTTTTTCAACCCTTTGCGCTGTATCCACTTCAAAGCATCTTACTCCCTGGTTTTGATCGGTTACTATTTCTTCATTTCTTACAGCATATCCATCTACATTTATAGTTTGATACATAACATGTTCGATAGCCGGTTCAGTTGAAATATTTGTATCAACCGCCCTGTAAACCTGAAATACTACAAATGCGCCCACTGCTATAATAAAACAGTATAATATGCTTTTAGTTACTATCCGCCTTATTTTTCTACGTCTTTTTCTTTTTAATCTATCTTCCATCCGGCTTATTCACATCCCTAATATATTAAGTCAAACATCTTAATTCTTTAAAAACTCTGCCGCTATATTTTCAGCATGCAAAATCAACTCATCATCAGTTTTATAATCTTCCCAATAAAGCCAGTTAATACGCTTATCTCTATGGAACCATGACAACTGTCTTTTAGCATATCGTCTTGTATTCATTTTAAGATTATCAATAGCTTCATCTAATGTAATATCCCCACTGAAATATGGGATAAATTCTTTATAACCAATAGCCTGTCTTGCCGTCGGGCTTTTAATATTCTGCAAAACATATTGCGCTTCTTTTATAAGCCCCTGTTCAATCATTTTATCTACCCTAAGATTTATTTTATCATATAGATTCTGTCTATTTTTGAAATTTAATCCAATTAAACATGAATTATATGGCGAACCTTCCAATTTTGATCTTTTTATATGCTCGGTCATAGTAATACCAGTAAGTCGGTATATCTCTATAGCCCTTATTATCCGCCCTTTGTTATTAGGATGCAGTGTATCAGCGCTGTCAGGATCAAATTGTCTTAGCTCATCTAAAAGAGATTGTATACCCTCTTTTTCTATTCTAAGCCGTAATTGTTCCCTTAGCTCAGGCGAAGATTCCGTTTCAGTAAATTTTATATTATCAATAAGCGAATTTATATAAAGGCCCGTTCCTCCAGCGATAATAGGTATTTTATTTCTTATAATTATATCCTTTATACAATCATGAGCTAAATTTACATAATCAGCTACAGAAAATGATTTATCCGGCTCAATAAAATCAATCAGATGATGTTTTGCCATAGATTGTTCTTCTATGGTAGGCTTAGCTGTGCCTATATCCATATTTTTATAAACCTGCATAGAATCGCCTGATATAATCTCGCCGTTAAATTTTTGCGCTAATTTAATAGCTAATGCAGTTTTTCCCGATGCTGTTGGGCCGATAACGGCTAATATAGGTATTTTGTCATTTTTATTATTCAAAACCGTATCGGCCCTCCTTATTATAATTTATTTATTGTATCCTGCCAAATTGTCTTTCTAATTGGCTCTTTTTAATGGTTATACATACCGGACGCCCATGCGGACAATATCTTATATTGCTATCTGATAATACCGTTTGGGCTAATTGTTTTAATTCTAAATCAGAGCTATAATCTCCCGCTTTTATAGCCGCTCTGCATGCCATAGAATGATAAAGCCAATCTAATTTTCCGCCTGTTAAATCAGCCGTAGGATGAGCTAATTTTTGCGCTATTTCTATTAATAATTCTTTAGCTTCATCTGAATTTACATATGAAGGAGCAGACCGCAATAAAACCGTACCCGCTCCGAAATCTTCTATTTCTATACCTTGTTTATTAAGCATTTCAATATTTTCTAATACAGCGCTGTAACATTGTTTATCTAAAGTTACCATAACCGGAATGAGCAATAATTGTGAAAAACCTTTAGAATCCTTTTTGATCTTTTCATATAATATACGTTCATGCGCTGCATGTTTATCTATTAATATAATCTCATTACCGCATTCAATAATTATATAAGTATTAAACGCCTGCCCTATTAAATTAAAATTAATATCTTCCTGGTTTTGTTCATCATTATCAATTATTTGTCCAATATTATCTATAGATTCATCTTTTTGTATTGTATTTATCGAACTTTCATCAATCTGTTTATTTTGTTTAGGTTCAATAATATCTTCATCGTCATCCGCTTGAATATCAATATTAACCTTATGATTTATTATACTGTTTATATTATCATAAAAAGCCGGTACATAATTTTCATTAGGATTAAGTTTTACTGAATTATTGCTTAAAAACGATACTTTATCAGAAATATCATCGTCAGCTTTAGGAAATACAGTATTAATCTTAGCTTTGATATTGGACGATTTTGGCAATGCATCCGGAATATCCTTTAAAACAGGAGATTTCTTATCTACCGGCTGTGGATTTTGCATTCCAGTATGCTTTGGCATTTTATATTGTTCGCCATAAACTCCCATTGGTGCAGTTTTCGCAGAATATGACGACAATTTTATATTTTTAGGGGTATCATTTTTCTGCAAAGCAGTTTTACATGCATGATAAACAGCTTCAAAAATAGGCCGTTCATCATCAAACCGCACTTCAACTTTAGCTGGATGCACATTTACATCCACTTTAGAAGTATCTATATCTATATTTAATATACACGCCGGGAATTTACCTACCATAACCGAACCTTTACAGGCTTCTTCTACCGCAGCCATAGCCGTTCTAGTTTTAACATATCTTCCATTTATAAAAAACGTCTGCATATTCCGGTTGGGCCGCGATTCATATGATTTAGATAAATAACCCTTTACCTTTACTCCGTTTAGCGAATAATCCACTTCCATAAGGCTATTGGCAAACGTATTGCCATATACGGCGTATATAGCTGAAATAAGCTTGCCGTCTCCTGGAGTTAATAACTGTTTTGTACCGTTTCGTATAAACCTAAATGATATTTCCGGATGGGATAAAGCTATTCTATCAATAACCGTTGCAATAGCATTAGCTTCTGTAACGTCTTTTTTCAAAAACTTCATCCTTGCCGGTGTATTATAAAACAAATCCCTTATTATTATAGTAGTACCTTTAGGACAACCGGCATCATTAATCTGGCCACCTTCACCGCCTGATATATTATAGCTTGTTCCGGCGATATCATTTTGGGTTCTTGTCAATATTTCCACCTTTGATACCGCTGCAACTGATGCTAATGCTTCGCCGCGAAAACCTAATGTAGAAATTTTATTTAAATCGGTTTCATATCTCACTTTGCTGGTTGCATGCCTGATAAAGGCTAGCGGCACATCTTCTCTTGACATCCCGCAGCCGTTATCAGCAATACGTATATATGTAGTTCCACCGTTTTGAATTTCTATTGTAATAGCAGTAGCCTTAGCGTCAATAGAATTTTCTACTAATTCTTTTACAATAGAGGCGGGACGTTCAATAACTTCGCCTGCAGCTATAAGTTCTGCAACCGATTTATCTAAAATATTTATTACTCCCATATTATTGTTATCCTGCCTCCTTTGTAAATTTAAAAATGCTATACGCCATTTATAATCAGTTTTTAAGCTTTGATTTATATTTGTATAGGATATTAAACGCTTCTATAGGCGTTAATGTATTAAGATCAAGATCCTTAAGCTCTTTTGCTATCTCATCGCCAGGCGACGGCATTAAAGATATCTGAGGTTCAGCCTCTTCAAAAGAAGTTTTCTTGCTTTTTGACTTTCTCACATATACCGGATCGCCGCTTTCCAGCTGCCTTAATATCTGTTTTGCCCTTGTTACAGTACTTTCCGGTACTCCTGCTAATTTTGCAACTTCTATACCAAAACTTTCATCAGCGCCTCCACGGACAATTCTACGCAAAAATGTTATTTCATCCCCACGTTTTTTTACAGCTATATTATAATTTTTTACTCCGTCTAATTGTTCTTCCAAATCAGTTAATTCATGATAATGTGTGGCAAATAAAGTTTTAGCTCCTAATTTCTTTTTATCAGCACAATGTTCCAATACAGCTCTT